>NZ_AYXN01000043.1:0-149409 GCF_000511655.1 Psychrobacter sp. TB15 | reverse complement strand
TGAGCTATGCTGAAGAAACCGTAGAGGTAAACTTGGTAAACTAAGCGTATTAATCGGAGTTTACCATGACCAAGAAAGTAAGAACCTACAGTGACGAATTTAAAGCTGAAGCCGTCAAGAAGATAGCGGATAACAACGGCAATATTTCAGCGACCGCAAAGCAACTTGGCATCGCCATGCAAACGCTATCCAACTGGCAGAACAAAGCTAATCAAGGCAAGCTTGTAGGAACAAAGCAGTATGACCCTGAACTTATGAGTGCGCTTGAAGAGGTAAAACGCCTAAAGCGACAGCTTAAAGTTGCCGAAGAGGAGCGCGAGATCTTAAAAAAGGCGACGGCGTACTTCGCGAGAAACAGTTAGTCAGGTACGCCTTTATCAAAGACAACCAGTTCCTCTTTCGCATCACCACTATGTGCCGTGTGTTAAGGGTTAAGCCATCAAGCTATTACGACTGGCTAAGTCGTGATCTCAGCGACCAACAGATACATCGCAACCAGTCTGAATTACTGGTTAAAGCGGCTCACAATGAAACGAAAGAACGTTATGGCGCAGATCGACTGCATGCTCATCTAAGCGAGCAAGGCCATAACATTAGCCTGTATATGGTAAGAAGCATCAAAGAGCAACACGGCATTAAATGTCGTAGTCATAAGCGCTTTAAAGTCACCACCGACTCCAATCACAACAAGCTGGTCTATCCAAACGTGCTCGATCAGAAGTTTGACACCAGTCGCCCTAACCAAGCATGGGTAAGCGATATTACCTATATCTGGACACATGAGGGCTGGTTGTATTTAGCGGGAGTCAAAGACTTATATACCAAAGAGCTGGTCGGCTATGCGATCAACAAACGCATGACCGCAGATTTGGTCTGTCGCGCATTGAACATGGCCATCAGGAATAAACGTCCAAACAAAGGGCTAATCGTTCATTCAGACAGAGGCAGTCAGTATTGCAGTCACGCCTACCACAAGACCATTAAGCAGCATCAATTTATAGGCTCAATGAGCGGCAAAGGCAACTGTTTCGATAACGCTCCGATAGAAAGCTTCTGGGGCACATTAAAGAATGAGCTGGTATATCATCAAGACTATAAAACAAGGTTCACAGCCATCAATGATATTATCAGTTATATCGAGCTGTACTACAATCAGACGAGGATTCAAAAGGGTTTGGGCTATCAATCGCCAAGACAGGTGTGGTTTGATTATTATCGTCAGGCTGCGTAATTAAAATCTCCCAAGTTTATGTGTACGGATTTGACGGCAGGGGTCAAACTGATTTCTCTCACTATCTTCTGTATAATATAAAGGCAGGCGGAAACCGTGGCTCTGCACTTTTTTACTTTTGCTATCTCGGGACGGACCGAGACTTTAATTATGCACTTATCATTTAGGTGCTTTGGAGTCTTGGTTGATTACTTTATCCCCTCTCAAACGTCGCCTTGTATATGTGACTGTCTTTGAAATCATCGCGATTATCTCATCCACTTATATATTGATGATGCTCAGTGGTAGTGATACCGCAGAGTCTTTGCCAGTGGCGGTGATGGTGTCATTGGCTGCCGTCATTTGGAATTTTATATTTAATACTGCCTTTGAGGAATGGGAGCAGCGCCGGCAAGTGACTAAGCGCACGTTACTGATACGCAGCATTCATGCACTAGGTTTTGAGGGCGGCTTGGTATTGGTTTGCTTGCCAATTTATATGACTTGGTACGATGTCGGTTTGCTCAAAGCCTTTACGATGGAGGCGGCGTTACTGCTGTTTTTCTTGGTATACACTTTCATTTTTACTGTAATCTTTGACAAGGTTTTTACTCTACCGCATCAATATAAAAGCGCTTCTACTTTTCAATAAATCATAATGTATAAAATCATTGTGAAGCATCTTCTATTTATGGGAATTTAGAAGAGTAAAAGGCTACCTAATGGTAGCCTTTTTGGTTATATAGTCGAACCACTATTAAAGTGTTACGGCGTTAGACTCGTTTAGCCTACTACTGTAGTACTTGCACTCGTCTGCCTTGTACCACTTTTAATATTGATTGACTAGGGCGTGTTGAACATTCACAAATGCGCACTGCTGATCGCTACTAGTTAATCAAAGCTGTGTTCTAGTCGTCGTTAAAATTGCAGGTAATGCTTATTGCATTGGCTAGCTGATTTTATTTAAACAGTCACAACGACTAGGGCGATTTTAGCATCAGCCCTAACTACAACAACAGGGACAGGACTATTTTTTGCCGCTTTATTGATAAAAATAGACGCTTAGAACGACTAAACTTACCATTTTTATCTGCAAATCGCCTAAAAAATAGTCTCTGTCAGTGCCATGGTCGAATGTTCAACACGCCCTATATTAAAACTACTAAGGTGTAAGAAACAAACTAAACTAGACGTTTTACTTACCCTGATAAACCGGCTTGCGTTTCTCCATAAATGCCGTAATCCCTTCTTTAAAGTCGTCGGTCTGAGCCATGATGTTTTGTTGCTCGACCTCCATACCCAGCGCTTCGTTAAGTCCTGAAAACGCATGAATGTTGATCATGTGCTTCATAGAGGCCAGCGCCTTACCGGGTAGTTGGCTTAAACGTGTGGCTAGGACGTTCACTTCATTGTCAAGTTCCTCGGCGCTGACCACTTTATTGACTAAGTCTAATCTTGCGACGTCATCGGCTTTAAGCTTATCACCAAGCATCACAAGCTCGGTCGTTTTCGCCGCACCAACCAATTGATTGAGTAAATAAATACCGCCTGCGTCAGGGATTAGGCCGATATTGACAAAGGCTTGCACAAATTTGGCATTATCAGCTGCGATACGAAAGTCACAGGTCAGCGCTAAGTTCATACCTGCGCCCGCCACCGCGCCTTCTAATTTGGCGATGATAGGTTTATGGATATTACGCAACTTTAGGCTGACCTCAGCAACTTCGCGCAGCATAAAATCAAGCTTAGCCACGAGCGCTTCTGACTCCATACCGTTCTCTAGCATCTCGCCGATATGACCACCACTAGAGAAGTTATTGCCGCCGCCTTGTAAGACGATCACGCGTACTTCATTATCTTGATCTGCCTTATCAAGCGCTTCCATAATCGCACCTTTCAACGGCGTACTAAAAGCGTTCAGGGTTTTGGGATCGTTCATAGTGATAGTGGCGATGTGGTCGCTTACTTGATAATCGACAAGCGCTTGTGACATAAGGGTCATCCTTGTAATCGTTAGGGGTTAAGTAAATCTAACTGACTGGCAATGAGCTAACCAATAGCTCAATGCCAGTTACTAATGCTACGGCTAATACTCAAGCTAATTACTATAGCAGGTTAGTGGGCGCTCTAAAATATGATTTAGTGCACCTCTGCGCCATCTTTAGTAGTCGATACAAGCTACTATTTACAAATATCACTACTAAACTTAGGCGTTGTAAATTATGCTAATTATACGAAGTTAGACATAATGATATGCTCATTTGAACATTCGTATAGAGTTACGCATAGATTCAACAGTCACCACATAAACAAGGAAGAGTTATGCCAACGATTACAGTAAATAATGCCGACATTTATTATGAAGACAGCGCGCCCAATGATCATCAAAAGCCCGTAATTGTCTTCGCTCATGGGCTGCTTTGGAGCGGTAGAATGTACGACAAACAAGTCGAGCATTTTAAAAAGGACTATCGCTGTATTACCTTTGATTTTCGCGGACAAGGGCAGTCGCAGATTACCAAAGACGGCTATGATATGGATAATTTAACCAAAGACACCATTGGCTTACTTGACGCGCTAGATATCGATAAGTGTCATTTTGTTGGCTTATCTATGGGCGGGTTTGTGGCGCAGCGTATCGCGATACACCATCCTGAGCGCTTATTGTCGCTATCTTTGCTTGAGACTTCAGCGGATGCTGAGGATCCCAAAAACGTCCCTCAATACCGTAAATTAATGAAAGCGATTCGCTGGCTTGGTATGAAGCGGGTCAGTCAAAAGGTGATGCCGATTATGTTTGGCAGCACCTTTTTACAAGCCAAAGAGCGTAAGGCCGATCGCAAAGCATGGTTATCTATGCTGCAGAGTAATCGTAAAGGCGGCACGGTTAAGGCAACAACAGGCGTAATCGATCGCAAAGGAGTCTATGAGCAGTTAGGCAGTATCCAAACGCCGACTTTGATCATCGTCGGTGACGAAGATGCGGCAACCCCTTATGATAAGTCGGAGCGCATGCACTTTGCTATCGATGGCTCTAAGCTTGCAGTGATTAAAGGTGCGGGTCATACCTCAACTGTTGAAGAGCCTGAGCAAGTCAATAGAGTATTAGGTGAGTTTTTGGATAAGATTGAAGGCTGGTATTAATCAGTAGGCAGCCGCTTCAAAGACAAAAGCCGTTATCGAAAAAGATAGCGGCTTTTAGGTTTTTTTATAGTCAATTGGAATTGTTTTAAGCTATCAGTTAGAGCCAATTACAGCCGTGAGCTATACTCTGTATTGTTATTATTGATGGTGCCAAATACTTTTGCACGATTAATAATCTCTGTCGCCCAAGCGCGGTGTGTGGCTGGCTCCAGCATAGTATTGTTATATTTAAATACGGCTTTGGCCTCGCTATGGAGTATCGCTTGCGCCTCATCTAAGGTGCTCGCCGGTACGCAATACGCTTGCTGTACTAAGGCAATTTGATTGGGATGAATGACGGTTTTACCCACCAAGCCTAAGCTGACATCGCGAGTCAACTCTTGCATAAATAGCGTAGGCTGGTCTAAGTACTCAAATACCGGCGCGGTCAAATAAAAGCCATGCGGTACAAAGCAGCCAAGCAGCTGATAAGCCAAAGTACCGATAGGAGTGTCATAGACGATACTGTTCTTAGGACGGCGCAGACGTAACGCGGCAAATAGGTCATTACCGCCGATACGCAAAGCAAAAACAGGCTGACTGAACGCTTCTTTAAAGCCAATGGCCAGCTCTTGATTATGATGCGGATTAAACAGCGCCGCTGTCTCCAAAGTCGGCATTAGCAGCTGGTCGGTGCTGAGGTTCTGACAAGCCATGCGCCAATTAGATAAGCTGCACATATCTACCTTTGGCATCACAAAACCATCGAGCAGTTCAATATGCTTATAATGTGCCAGCTTTTGTAGCATCATCGGATTACGCGGACGCACAAACACTAAAGGACGCGTCGGCTGCTCTTGCTTATTGTTCTGAGGCGTCGAAGGGTCATTGATACTATCAATATGCGCCGCCCAAGTGTTGAGCAGCTCTTGCAGTCTTTGTAGTGCTAGCTCCACATCATCATGGCTGACGGCGTCCTCAACACAAATAATAATACTATTAATCGTCGGTAATTTATCCCGCTTGATGACTTGCCAGATATCTTGCCGAGTCGCTGGCATATATAAGCTTGCGCCTAACTGATAAGGGTGATGAGTATGCGGCTTTAGCAAAGCGTGGCGCTCAGTGATGAGGTGCTCATAAGACTGCGTGTAATTATATAGGTTTGACTCATTATTAGAATTATCTGGCATAGTCGGTATCATAATTAGTTAAAGAGAGTATAAGGGGTAAGAGAAATCGCGGAAATACAAAGCGCTGAGGTGCTGACACGTTAAGCCTAGCTAATGCGCTTTTTGATAAGGGTAATCGCTTGATAAGGTAATATTTTAGCACCTAATATGCTGATTTCAATGTCTCTATCATGGCATAAGTGTCGTAATAATGTGGTGTCAGGATGATCGGCGCTCGCCAGTAAGATACGGTCAGGATCGCGGCGTAATATAGCGCGAGTCGCCTCGGCTATCGTCGGTTTGATGCGGTTGCGGTTACCGATATTGTATTCTTTGGCTATTTTATCGACAATGCTTTGGGTGCTATATCTAGGCTGCGCAAAGGTCGCTAAATGCTCAGGTGTTGTCGTTAAGAGGTGCCGCGCTGACTCAATATGCTCGATAAAGGCTAAGCTGTGATCGATAGCGACTAAGTTATCATAAAAAATAGCGCGATGTAGACCTGACTTTGGATCAGTATAAAGCGAGCGCGAGATCAATCCAGATACCGTACTGTTTAATAGTCCAGATGGTATCAGCCAGTCCTCCTCGCTCGCAGCTAACCAAGCGACGCCAGCGGGATCGGCAAGGGTAAGTAGCGGTATAACACTCTCACCTTGATGAAAAATGTTAGCAAAGTTGACGTGGTTATCATCATTAAATGGATTCAGGCTACGCGCTAGCTCTTGATAGATAGCGCCCTTGCCGGTCCAACCATCAACGAAAACGATAGGGCTATCAGGATGGCTGTCCAATATGAGCTGCAAGGCGACTGGATCAAGACCACGATCGCGAATGATACTCATGCCATAGTGTTTAGATGGCAAGGCATAAGCGCTATTTGTATTCGCTAAAGCGCGCTGTAATAGCACACCAATAGGCAGTCCGGCTCTGACTAAACTGACTAATATTAATGGGTTTTCGCTACTAACGGTTTGTTTAAAAGTCTGCTGTAAGGAGTAAGCTAAATTAGCAATATCGCTAGCCATGCGCGCTTTACCTTGCTCAAGCGCTTGCAGATATAGCTGCTCATGCTTAGCAGTTGGTGCTTGCTCTAAGGTGAGCATATCGGAGTAGTGCCGCTGCCCACTTTGGATCAGCGCTTCTTTTTTGCTGACCGGTACATCAGCGACCGCGTCTTTGTCAACGACATCTAGGAGCACCGTGACATCATCAGCTAAATAGCTGCCTGAGCCAAATCTCTGTAAGTCTTTTGTTCTAGCTTTCGTCATTGCAGGCTCTATAGTTATTTTAAATGTTGACGATTATATTGATCATGTAGCTGACCATGATTGGGCATCCCGTACCAGTCTAGTAGCTGCAAAAACGGCAAATCGGCTAAGCTATCGCCAAAGCCAAAGCTTGGCCTGCTGCTCTCTAAGTGCTGCTCTAGCAAGAACTCTACCGCATGACGCTTGTGCACAGCATGCGGCAAAATGGCTAAGTTATTTGCATTGACATGCACATAGAAGTCTTGATCAAAGTTTCGTATCAATTTAGGCAACTGCTCAGCGAGCTGTATCAGAGCTTGATGATTTTTTTGCGCGTGTTTGATAGCAAGATAGATGGTCAGTTCTTTGTTTTCAGTGCCGTTATTAAAATGATCCGTATGCGCGGTAAACTTTAAATGGCTGTTGTCGCTGCTGCTGTGCTGAGTAAATAACTGGCTTAGCTGCCCCAGCTTCTCCTGCAAGGGCGCAAGCTTGCTATACATGCGCTGCTGCCACTGCGTCTCAAGCTTGCCATCTTGAGTTAAAACAATCGCCCCGTGAGTCAATACCTGCCAACTATCAAAGGGCAGTCTCACCCGTTTGATCTCTTCGCGATCGCGGGCAGTGACCACTATCAACTCAGTACTCGTTAATAACCAATTAACAAAGCTTGCTTGTCGCTGACTCATAAAGCTCAGCGGCTCGCCCTGTTTATTGACACTCGCGCACACTAAGTTTTCAGATTTGGACGTTGGCAAATTCCAAGCATCTATTTTGCGCTGCGTCTGAAATAGCGTATCGTCTAAATCCATGAGCGCGTAGGGCTTTATTATATCAGGACTCGCTTGAAAGAAAGAGATAGTCATAGATCTGCCCCTACAACCAATACATTATCTAAACCTTGCCACATACTATCCACGCTATCGCTAGCGGTCTCTACACATAGCACAATCAAGTCCCAGTCTTTTGGCTCAACATTATAGACAAAGTTCGTCATACCAAGGCCATAGTTATCATGGAAGCTGAGCATCGTGTGAATAGCGCCGCCTAATGCAATGGGCGAGCGCGTTAATGCGCTGAATTTAACCGTTGAGTTTTGGCTGACCTCTTTGGTTTTAGCCTCCAGCCACTCGGCTAATAAAAACGGTAACCAGACAAACTCATTGCTGCCTAATACTAAAATCCGCTTGGGTAGCTTACCTTTATCAAAATTCGGCTTATCATCAAAGTATGCAAAAGCTTGCTGGAAACGCTCTAAGTAACCGTCAAAGCCATCCGTACTATCCAATGTTGGAAATCGTCCCCAATTGCCTGTATTACCCAACGGCTGCGAGCCTGCCTCGGTGGTATCGACCACGGGCATAGTGATAGGCTCAGGGTTCGGCGCGTCTGTCCACTGCCAAGCGCCTGATAATAAATGATGACGTTGAAAGTCGATATTAGGCATGCGAGTAGAGATGTGGTCACCGTCGTCAGTTGCCTCTTGATTGAGTGACCAATCCACCAAAGTCGTCAGATGCACTTGTTTTAACTGGCTTAGACCAGCGTGACGTAGTGCGGTCACTACATTGACACAGGTATTACCAGTTGAGGCTTCATCATCGACCATGATTAAGGTTCTGCTGGCGAGGAGCTGCGATTGTATGTTTTTATCGCGACTTTGATAAATCAAATGCTGGCTGGCATGACTATGATCTTCGCTAAAGGTAGTGAATAACGCTTCGTCATTGTCTTCGTTATGCTGAGCGTGACGGGTAGAGTTTAGTAGTAAAGCATCTGGGTAGCGCGTTTGTAGCGCTTGATGCACGCCTGCCGATAGTCCTACCGCCGTTTCTGCCATACCAACGACCAAAATAGGCTCAGGTAGATTATCCGGTACTAAGTTTGCCAAATCGGTAAAAGCGCCGCGCATGATGCTAGGCGCGACAGGAATATGGCGACCTAAGACCTTGGAGACAAATAAGAATGCCCGTTTGGGATTGATCCGCTGCGCAAAGCCAAGCAAGTCTTCGAGCTGATATGTATTATCATTTTTGTTATGAGTCTGATAAGTGAGATCTAGTGCGCCGCGAGGCAGAGTAATAATGGTCGTACTTTGTGGTTTAGCTGACATTCATATTCCTTAACCTAACTATTTAAAGCGGTTTTTATAGTCGAGATTTTGTCCCATTTATCTAAGGGTTTGATTTCTTATTTAACGGCTTGTTGAAGTGCTTTTTGACTTATCACTACTGCTTACAAATCGTCGTAACTTTGTTTACTAAATTAAGCTTGCTTAGTGACGAGATTACGATTAAATTCCCCTAAAAAAGTAGCTGTTTTTAGCGTTCACTTTTACTCTAAACTCTAAACCAAAAATATATTGGCTCAGCATTTTTTATCAACATATATCAATTACCAATAGAATGTCACAGTGTTGGTGTTTTTTACAATAGTAACGAAAGAGATGATAGTTCGGTGATGCTATAAGCCTAACGGTCTATCTTCCTTGCGCTATTCCTTTACTTATTGGGCCAATATTACCATTTTGGCTCCCCTATAGAGTAGATTCTATGGAACCCCCTCCAGAGCCCAATTCCGCTTCTCGCCAAAGCAAATATTTTCAAGTGATATTAATGGGGGTGAGCGCCTTTGTCGTCAATACGACTGAGTTCGTGCCTGTGGCACTATTGAGTGATATTGCTCAAGATTTTTCGATTACGACTGCAGAGACAGGCTGGATGCTGACGCTCTATGCTTGGGTGGTTGCCGCTATGTCACTGCCACTCATGCTGCTGACCAGTCGCCTCGAGCGTAAACGTTTGCTGCTTGCTCTATTTGCTGTATTTATCGCCAGTCACGCGCTATCAGTGTTTGCTTGGAGCTTTAACGTACTGCTCATCAGCCGCGTGGGTATCGCACTCTCGCATGCGATATTTTGGGCGATTACGGCTGCGATAGCCCTGCGAGTCGCACCGCAAGGCAAAAAAGCTTTAGCACTAAGTATATTAGCGACTGGCACATCTTTAGCGCTTGTATTAGGAGTGCCTATAGGACGCATACTAGGTCAATGGTTTGGCTGGCGTACCACTTTTGCCGGTATTGGTATCATCGCTTTTATCGTCTTTATTTTGCAAGCTAAGCTACTGCCAGATCTGCCTAGTATGTTCGATGGCTCCTTTAGTAAGCTGCCTGAGCTGCTTAGAAACCCGCTGCTCATTTGTCTTTATTTATTCTGTTTTGTGGTGTTCACTGCTGACTACGCCGCTTACTCATACATCGAACCTTTTATGAGTAAGATCGGCACTATTAGTGAGAACCAAGTCACCTTTATATTACTCTTGTTCGGCGGTGCTGGCCTTATCGGTAGTTATATCTTTAGCCACTGGAATGAGCGCTCAACCACAAGGCTTATGCTGATATCTACCGTATTGATACTGGCGGCGATGATGCTGATGTTGTGGGCGGTCAGCTCGATCTGGCTACTGAGTATCGTGACGGTGGTTTGGGGCACAGCGATGATTTTGTTGATGCTAACCATTCAGTCTAAAGTCATCGAGATTGATGTTAATGCGCAAGATATGGTCATGGCGATGTTCTCAGCGATTATCAATTTAGGCATCGGAATGGGCGCGCTACTTGGCGGTTACGCGGTGACTTATATCTCCTTATCGAGCGTGGGCTTTGTCGGTGCGGCGATAGCAGCCCTTGCTCTAATAGTGATGGTATATATGGTTAGGCGCTTTCCTGAGCTGAGTCATAATAGCTGAGATAGTTTATCTTTTTGCAAGCACGCTACTGTCCTTATACATCTGTTTCAACCTTGACGCTCGTCACGATAGAACGTATCTGACAAGGAGTGATTTGCTCAATACTATCACTAAGTTTTGGCTTGTCGGTTAAGCCGAGCCAATAGCCAAAGCCGATTTGGGTTAGATCGATACCACTATGGGCGGTGTAGCCAATACCGCCAGAGGGGCGAGAGTTAATCTCTAACACGCAGTGCTGCCCCTCGTCATTCTGTTTGGTTTGTACGCTGACGATACCATCACAGTTAAAGGCTTTTATGAGCGCAGTGACGACTTCCATCACAGCCTTGTCGTAGCCTATGTGCTGAATTTTGCCCTCTTTGTAGCGGGTGACTGCCGCCAGTACCTCGCCATATTCACAGACCACATCGATAGAATACTCGCGCCCTGATAGATAGGGCATAAGCAACATAGGAATAGGGCGCTTGTGTACCATTTGGCTATTGGCGTAAGCGTTGACAAATTGCTCAGTGCTAATCTTTTTGCTGTCGGTGAAGTATAAATGCTCAAAGCTATCGTACTGACAATCGCTATCGAAACCTGCGTCTAGTCGCCAAAATCCTTGCGCGAATATGCCCGTCACAGGCTTTACGCATAGTCTTTGTTGGCTATGTTTAGCGAGCAGGGCTTCGAGCTCAGCGGTCGTATCAAAGCGCCAAGCGGTTGCCACAGGAATGTTATGTGCAAGGCAGTGCTGCATAAAAGCAAACTTATCATCGATAGTCTCAAGCGCCGTAACGCTAGTGGCTCCGGTTAGTAGCCGGATACCAGCTTGGGTAAATAAGTCTCTATGCGCCTCATAATCGCGACTATTGCGGCCAGTCAGCAGTACTTTGACATGGTTTTTCTTAGCCTGTTCTAGTACGAACTGCCAACGCTCAGCAGGGGCTGGGTTGATGCTTATCTCTTTACTGGTTGCTGCTTTATAAGGCTCACGAAAGACAGTATCAGCAAACTCAAATATCTCAGGACGGTCCTGGCGATGTGAAGCGATTATGGTGAAAGGTGTTATAGATTGCGCCTTAAGCGCTTGCAGACTCTCAAGCATATCGCGCTGGCTCGATTGTCCTTCAGCAAGCCAAGCCGCTGTTATTGGTTCACTGCCATTCATTTTATTAGCCATAACACTGTCCATGATTGCCAAAACTTTAAGAATACTTGTGGTTATTATATACAAATACGCTGACTGATAACTGCTTGTAGTGTGCTCATTTTTAAAATAATTTTGCCCAAAGCTAAGCGATAAGTCGCTATAAAACTAGCCTCATATCCGTGCTAGTATATAATCATCTTCAAGTGAATCATCCACAAATGGCTTTCGCAGCTAGCTAAAAAGACGACAAATAGTAAAAGGACAATATAATGAGTCAAACCCAGCCGCAAGAATTAGTAGCGGGTGCTAATGCGCCGCTGCCTAATGACAATATTAGCATTCGTATTTTGAGTCATAACGCAATCGATTGCGCCGCTTATCGCCTAACTAGTAGCGGGAAAGTACGCGGTGACGGTGACATGATTTTTTATGGTCAGACGCGTAGCGATGATGGAAGCGTCAGCTTTCGCGGGCACGATAGCGATGGATTTTTTGATATTAACCTACCTGCACAAGCCAATGAGATTGAAAAAATTGCGCTGGCTTTTTCTAGCAATCAGACGCTCTCGCAATTAGGGGACGTCGATATTCAAGTGTTACAAGGCAGCCAAGTGCTAATAACTTGTCAGCTGAGTAGCGCAGGCCGTGATGAAAAAGCCATTATCTTAGCAGAGTGCTATCGTCGTCAAGGCAATTGGAAGTTTCGATTTATCGCGCAAGGGTTCAACGGCGGTCTGAAACCTTTATCTGAGCATTTCGGAGTAGAGATTGCTGATGAAGCACCTGAACAAAATCAGAGTCAATCACAAGCCATTAACACCCAAAAACCTAATCGCAGTACCCAAAGTAATGGTAATCAAAACACTGCTCAAAGCAATCCGCCGCCGATTCCAGCAAGCCCGTCAGTGAATCTAAGCAAGATTACTTTGACCAAAAATCAATCCAGTATTAACCTTACTAAGCGTGATGACTTCGGTAAGATAGCGGTCAATCTGAACTGGAATCAACGTCCGAATGCTGATAAAGCCGCGCCAAAAAAAGGCCTATTAGGAGATTTATTTAAGCAGCGCGGTTCAGGTGGTATCGATCTCGATATTGGCGCGATGGTGCATTTAAAAAACGGCGAGAAGACCCTAATACAAGCGCTAGGCAATCGCTTTGGTAACTTAAATGGCTCACCTTTTGTATTGCTGCGCGCTGACGATAGAACGGGGCAAGTCAGCGATGGCGAATGGCTTGATATCAACGGTCAGCAGTGGTCGCAAATCCAAGAGGTGTTTATCTTTGCTTTCATTTATGAGGGCGTGCCTAATTGGGCACAAACCGATGGTGTAGTGACGATACATGTGCCCGGGCAGCCGCCAATTGAAACGCGATTGACCGAAGGCGCGGGGAGTGCGCCGATGTGCGCAATTGCACGGCTCGTCAATCAGCAGGGCAGTATCAATGTCGAGCGCATTAACCAATACTTCAATGGACACAAAGAGATGGATAAAGCCTTTAATTGGGGTTTTAGCTGGAAGCGGGGTAGTAAATAGTAGTGGGGCAGAGTGAATGTTTGGAGCTTATAAAACAAACAGCCTAGCTATCTAGTATAGCTAGGCTGTTTTTTTGCAAAAATTCAAATTGACTTTTAGGCATGCGGAGCGATAGCAGGCATTAAGTCATGGAAGGTGCGGCCAGAAGCGGTCTCACCGATAGCATGCATTTTCCACTCATTATTATGGCGATAGACTTTTGCCATAATCATCGCGGTGTGTCCGCCTTGCGCTGAGAGGTTATAACGCGCTACCTCTGAGTTGTTACTAGCATTGACGATACGGCAAAAAGCATTTTCAACAGTCTCAAAAGTCTGACCGGTAAAGCTATTGACCGTAAATACTAAAGAGGTCACAGTAGCTGGAATTTTGGATAAATCAACATTGATGACTTCATCATCGCCGTCGCCCGCGCCAGTACGATTATCACCGGTGTGCAAGATACTACCATCTTTGGATTGGAGTTGACCGAACCAAATAGCATCGACAGCTTGCTTGTTGCTATCGAACATAATGCACGAAGCATCTAAATCGATAGTGTCTTCGCTGCCGCTACCGCCGCCAAATAATTTACCTAACAAGCCAGTTTTTTGCGCTTGCGGTGCTTGCGCGACATCCCAGCCGAGGCCCAGCTTGACTTGGGTCAGCGTGCCGCCTGCTTCTTTACTTAAGGATATTTTCTGTCCCTTTTGTAGACTTACTGCCATATTGTATTCCTTTTAGTCGTTATAAGTGTGTTTATAAAAGATAATAGCGACTCATAATATTATAAATAAAGCACTATAGTGAAATTGAGGGCTGCGTCTTGTCTTCAGCTTCGACTTATAGGATATTATCCAAAAAGCCGCCACCGCCGCCGCGACCACCTGCATTGCTACCTAACACGCTTTGAATCCAGCCTTGATAGCTGTCACGGTTACGTGAGCAAATAATGACTTTACCTGAGCCTGAGAAGTTCAGCACCATACCTTCGCCACTGGTGACAGAGTTGATGATATTACCCATAAAGCCTTTCTTCTTACTGGTCGAGACCGAGAGCTTATACTCTAAATTAGAATCCCAGCAGACCACGTGACCATTATCAATGATGACATCTTTACCCGGCTCCACTTCAATCTCAAATAGCGAACCAAAGCCTGAGACCACGACTTGGCCTTGACCTTGAGTTTGCATTACCATAAAACCGCCAGTGTCGCCAAATACCGCACCGCCAAGGTTACGCTGAATATTGGCTCTGATATCGACGTCTTTTTGCGCAGCCACAAAAGCGCCATCGCTTAAGGTATATTGCTGCGCGCCAACATCGAGTATCTGCATGTCGCCGTCGAGCGTAGGGGCGAGCAGACAATCGCCTTCACCGCCTGTGGCCTCAATCTGCTGCTGAAACAGCGATTCATCATTGGCAAAGCGGCGCATGAGCGACTGCATAATACCGCCTTGAAGCTTGCCTTTTAATTCAAGATTGGACTCCATCATGACCATAGCATTGGCTTCACAATAGATCGAATCGCCTTTTTGCAGGTTGCAGTGCAAAAAAGGCTCAATGGTACCTATTAAACTAAAAGTCGCGGCCATAACGAATAAATCCTTAAGCTAGTCGTTTAACTGATCATTTATTTTTGCTATCAATGATATGAAGAAGATGGACGGTTGATGAGTGAATAAAATTAAAGCCAACAAACACGGATAATCATCGCACTTGCTAGCTTTAATAGAGAATACTTGCTGCGTAAAGGCTTGAGAATCTAACCTTAGACGTTCACACCATAAGAAGACGCTAATGGACCTAAACCGCCGCTAAAGCCTTGACCGACAGCGCGGAATTTCCAGTCGCCACTGTGACGGTATAGCTCGCCAAAGATCATAGCCGTCTCAGTACTACCATCTTCTGATAGGTCGTAACGAGCGATTTCGCTATTACCATTGTCATTGACGATACGGATATAAGCTTCGCCTACTTGACCGAAGTTTTGATTACGGGCTTGGCCTTCATAGATAATGGCACAAACGGCGACTTTACTGACATCCGCTGGAATGTTGGCTAAGTTGATTTTGATTTGCTCATCATCACCGTCACCTTCGCCAGTGCGGTTATCGCCAGTGTGCTCAACGGCGCCATTGTCTGACTTTAGGTTATTAAAGAAAATAAAGTCTTTATCATTACGCACTTTACCGCCTTCATTGACCAAAAACGCGATAGCGTCTAAGTCAAACTCTTGACCGTCGGTGGCGCGAGGATCCCAGCCAAGACCAACAGTAATGTTAGTAAGGCCTGGTGCTTCTTTTGATAAGTTGACGTTACCGCCTTTTGTTAAGCTAATAGCCATAAAGTTGTCCTTTTCGTTATAAATAAATGATTTATTAATGAATTATAAGATGATGCATTATTTGCTAAGCCTAGATGCGATGCTGCTTAGCGTTACGTTTTACTATACTAAGCAGGTACTGACTACGCAAGTCGTATTTTGTGGTTATCTGTTTACAGAGCTGTCTTAAGATTATCTATGTTAAGCATGTTTAGCTTTTCATGAAGGGAGTTTATCTAAAGCCGCGACTTAACATTTTTTACCCTAACGGCTTTAGCTATTATCGCTTTTGCTTTATAATATGCGCGCTCAGGTTCCCTCAACCCTGAATTAAAAAAAGGACTCTTCTATGAGCATCAATTCTATTTCAGCCATTCCTACGCAGTCCATTGATTATAGCCGTGCTTTATTTTGGCTTGTGGGTCTCCACATCTTTATCATCGCTATCAGTAATTATCTGGTACAAATCCCGGTTGGCTTCTTTGGTTTTATCACCACTTGGGGCTCGGTGACTTTTCCGTTTATCTTCTTAGTTACTGATTTGACTGTACGTATCTTTGGTCAGCAGTTGGCCAGGCGCATTATCTTTTTTGCGATGCTGCCAGCCCTAGCAATCTCGTACTATTTCTCTGTGGTATTTGCCAACGGTCAGTTTGTCGGGCATGAGCACTTGCTTGATTTTAATCTGTTTGTATTTCGCATTGTGTTAGCCAGCTTCACCGCGTATGTGGTCGGGCAGCTACTAGATATTCAGGTCTTTAATAGACTACGCCAGCTTAAAACTTGGTGGATTGCGCCTTTGGCTTCCACACTAATTGGAAATCTAATCGATAGCTTTTGCTTTTTTGCTATTGCCTTTTACAAAAGCCCAGACCCCTTTATGGCGGCAAATTGGGTCGAGATCGGCACGGTAGATTATGTCTTTAAGATGGTGATGGGCGTGCTTATATTTTTACCACTATACGGTGTGATTTTAGCAAAGCTACAAAAGATGTTGTCCGGAAAAGAAAAGTAAGACTGAGCAAAGAAGAAAAGCCGGGCAAAAGGTATCAAAGAGCGGAACCATTAGATAATCCTCACGCATAAAAAGAGCTATAACGAATGATCGCTATAGCTCTTTTTTATTGTCTCAAGCGGCTAAGTTACAAGCTCTGCTTACCCCTTAGGGTTCGCTAGTGCCTCGGTTTTGCGGTACTTAAGCGAAGCTAACAGCGCCCAACCAATAAAGGCAATACCAATCAGACCCGTAATCAGCTCTGGCACATGGAATTTGACCGATAACAACATGATGACAGCAAGTGCACCAATCGCATAATGCGCGCCATGCTCAAGATAAATAAACTCATCGAGCGTGCCTTTATCGACTAAGAATATCGTCATCGAACGTACGAACATCGCACCGATAGCCAGACCCAGCATAATCACAATCACATCGTTAGTAATCGCAAATGCGCCAATTACACCGTCAAAGCTGAAGGAAGCATCAAGCACTTCTAAGTATAAGAAGCCGATGATCCCGCCTTTCATAATAGCGCTAGTCGCTTGCCCGGTGCTATTACCCTCGCTATCGAGCTCTTCTTCAAGATCGCCCTCTAGCATGCCTGAGATAACTTGCACGCCTAAGTATACTAAGATACCCCAAACGCCTGCGATTAGCACCGCTGCCGCTTGCGCCTCTGCTGCAAAGGACACCGCAATCATCAGCACAATCAGCGCGATAAAGACGCTCATCGCATCGACTTTGGCAAGTTTGGCTAAGCGGCTCTCAAGCCAATTAAACCAATGTACGTCTTTATCATCAAAGACAAAGTTTAAGAAGACTAATAATAAGAAGATACCACCAAACGCTGAAATCTCAGCATGGTGCGCCATCAATCTTGCAGAGTACTCTTCAGGGTTGTTCAAGGCTAAATCGACGACCTGCATCATACCTAAGTCGGCAGTGACAGCGACGATGACGATAGGGAAGACCAAGCGCATACCGAAGACGGCGATCAAAATACCGATGGTTAAGAAAATCATTTTCCAAAAGTCGTCCCAGCCTTTTAGGACGGAGGCGTTAACGACGGCGTTGTCAAAGGATAAGGAGATCTCCATAACCGCCAAAATAGCCGTAATCGATAGCGTGGCTATCATTCCGCCTAAACCACCGTTTGAATATCCCCACCAAGCCGCTACCGCCAAGGCAATAGCGGTGAAGATAAAATCTAAATAAAAATGTCTCATGACATATCCTGTCTTATTGCATTAAGCGAATGCTGGGTTAGTCTTGTTTAGTTGGAGTAATAGTCAGTATAAAAGCAGCTAATGATAGCTGCTTTTTTGAGAAAAACTGAGAGAAACATAAAGCATTTTGGACGGTTTGACTAGCAAAAGCTATGCTTTTTTGCCATCCACGCGCTTTCATTCTTAGATTTATTATGGTGGTGGTTCAGCAAAAATAAAGTCACCTCACACAAAATATCGGCAAAAATAGCGCACTGAACGGTACATATTTGGCATCTTAAAAGACACTTTTATGCTTGCGCAACAGCGATTTAAAATAAGCCTTAGAATTAAATATCAACGCCGTACTGATGGCACATTGCTTGCAGACCACCAGAGTAGCCTTGGCCTACCGCACGGAATTTCCACTCGTTATTGTGGCGATAGACTTCACCGAACACCATAGCCGTCTCAACTGAATAGTCCTCTGCTAAATCGAAACGAACCACTTCGGTGCCAGACTCTTCATTGACGACGCGGATAAACGCGTTAGCAACTTGACCGAAGTTTTGACCACGGGCAGCAGCATCGTGAATAGTGACAGTGACGACGATTTTATCAACGTCCGCTGGCACTTGCGTGAGATTGACTTTGATGACTTCATCATCGCCATCTCCTTCGCCAGTACGGTTATCGCCGGTGTGCTCAACCGCGCCGTTGTCAGACTTGAGCTGATTATAAAAGATAAAGTCATGATCGCCGCGTACCTTGCCGGCGTTATTTAGCAAAAACACGCTAGCGTCTAGATCAAACTCAGCACCTGAGGTGGCGCGCTCATCCCAGCCCAAACCGATTAACAGTTTATTGAGGTTCGGGTCAGTTTTGGTTAGCGATAAGTTACCGCCTTTATTAAGTGATAAAGCCATGGAGATATCCTTTTAGTCATTGTTATAGTAAATATAAATGGCAATAAATAGCCTAACCGCACGTAGTACGCTGAGGTATCGACTACTTATTAATGCTCTATCATAACAACAAAAAATGACCCAATCAAAGCTGATCAGGTCATCGTTATCACCGTTATTGTTGCTTTATTATTAACTTAAATTTAACGATGACGAATCTCAAAGCTCTGATGAATAGGTTTTTTGATATTATAATCAAAGCCTATCGTCTGATGGGTAATATCAGTCACCTCATAGCGCTCAGTGAGCTGCTCATCAAGCTCAAAACGAGTAAAGTTATTGGAGAAGTATAGAACCCCTCCAGTAGTTAGGCGGTTCATGGCGCGGTTGATAAGCGCCGCATGATCGCGCTGCACATCAAAGGTACCCTGGAACTTTTTGGAGTTCGAAAAAGTTGGCGGATCGATAAAGATAATATCGAACTGCTCGGTATTGTCTTTTATCCACTCAAAAATGTCAGCAGCGACAAACTGATACTTATGACGACTGATATCGAGACCGTTTAGCACAAAGTTCTGCTTACCCCAATCAAGATAGTTCTGTGATAAATCAACGCTAGTGACTTTTTTGGCACCAGCTAAGGCTGCATGCACACTCGCTGTACAAGTATAAGCAAATAGGTTCAGCACCGATTTATCTTTGCTGTTCGCCTTGATACGCGCGCGCATATTGCGGTGATCGATAAATAATCCGGTATCTAGATAGTCGGTAAAGTTGACATAAAAGTAAGCACCATCCTCTTTTGCGATATAAAACTTACCTTTTTTCTCACTATTGCCTTGCTTGCTATATTGCTCATTACCTGACTGACGGGCGCGAGTTTTGATAAATACTTGCTCGCGGTTAATGTCTAAAACTTCTCGAATACCCATTAGCGCCAGATTGAAGCGTTTTTTGGCGGTTTCAGGCGGAATGGTCTTTGGCGGTGCATACTCTTGTACGTGCACATAATCGCCATACAGATCTATAGCGACTTTGAAATCTGGCAAATCAGCGTCATAAGCTCGAATATTACTCACGTTTTGCTTAGCGGCTTGTTTTCTAAGCTTACCTAAGTTTTTTTGCAGACGATTAATAAAGTCTTGACCTTCCTCAACCTTAATTTCACGCTTTTCAAAATTGCTCACCAGATTGCCCGTTTGCCCAGCGATGAGCTGACCGTAGCGGAAATATACCGTTATCGCTCCGTTATGGCAGCGCAGGGTCTTCGGCTCTTTGATCGGCAAGATATCGACTTGCTCGATATGAGCAGCAAGGATACCGAGCATCGGATCGATACCACTACCGGCGAAGCTATCTTGCAAAATAAGCCCTAATGCCTGATAAAGCGGACGAATAAAGTCCTCGTCACCTAAGCGTTCACCATAAGGCGGGTTAGTGATAATTAGCGGATTGCTTAATCGGCCATCTTTGACTATCGGCCGCAAGGTGTGAGTTAATTTATCGAGTGCACGCGTCTCCAGATCGATCAGCGGTAGCAGGTCTTGTAATCCAGCCGCTATTAGGTTTTTCTCAGTTGCTAAGATAGCGCCGCTATCGGCATCAAAACCAAGTATCAACGGCAAGGTATCTGGCTGCTCAAGTGCGATAGCGAGCGCATTACGGTGACGATCTTGCGCCTCGTCAATCATCGTCTGCCATAGACTCTCATCGTGATGCTGCCACTGATAAAAACCAAACTGATTAGCGGCTTTATCGATACCAACGGCATAATCTAAATGCATCAAAAGCGCTTCAATAATAAAAGTACCAGAGCCACACATTGGATCAATCAAGGCATTGTATAGAGGGACGTTATTCTCTTTATTCTTTAGATGCCAGTCCGAGCTGTAGAGTAGGGCAGCTGCTAAGTTTTCTTTTAATGGCGCATCAGTCATTGCCACTCGGTAGCCGCGGCGATGCAAGCTGGTACCGGATAGATCTAAATACAGCTCAGCTTGCTTGTCATTGACGGTAGCAAAAATAGCGAAGTCTGGGTTTTTACTATCGACGTCAGGGCGGCTCTCATAAGCTTCGTTAAAGGTGTCGGCAATGGCGTCTTTGATACGTAGCATCGCAAATTGTTGACTGACCGCCACGCGCTTATCAACTGACAGACGTATAGCAAAGGTCTGCTCTAGGTCGAACTGCTGCGTCCAGTCTATGGACTTAGCTAGCCCATAGAGCTGTTCGGCGACATCATAGTCGCTGTTGATATTTTTACGCTTAATCAGCATCAGTACTCGAGATGCTACGCGCGACCAAAGACAAATCGTATACAGATCACGCAAGCTTGCGCTAACACTCAAGCGCCCAGTACTCTTGATATCGCTTACAATACCGAAGCTTGACAGCTCAGTTTGTAGCGGCAGCTCAAGCCCATCGGCACAGGTGATAATAAGATCGAGCATCAGCGAGGATGAAGGCTGTGCAGAAAAGGTTGGTTCGGTCATACGGATACCTGTAGCTAAAGGGCGAATCAAAGGAAAAAAAAGAGCGTAAAGCAAAAACGGTGATGTCATTTGACCGATAATTTTAACATATTTAGCACTGATATGGTCCAATGACCAAAGCGCTCAGTGCTCTATAATTATCAGTACGCCTTAATCGTTATTCTTAGTCAGAGTTATCTCATCGGAGACCAGTTGCGTGGTGGTTTCAAATGGCTTAGTCGCGATAGGATAATCGACATCCTTTGGCATCAAGAGGCGCATGTGCGGGTAGGGAGTTGAGATATTGGCAGCATCAAAAGCCACTTTGATTTTTTCTTGCAGGTCCTCTTTTATTTTGGGCATCCGGGCGACAGAGGCCGGCTTAACCCAAAAGCGAATAATAAAGAACACCCCATATTCGCCGATTTCTGCCACAGTAGCTGAAGCCTCAGGACGATTTAGTACCGCATCGGTATCCTTTAGCACTTGTAATATCTCTTCTCGCGCTTTTTCGATATCATCTTCAAAAGCGATACGCATCCGAATATCAAAGCGGATAAAGTTTTTTGAGGTGATATTGGTGACCTCAGAGGAGGCGACGTTTGAGTTGGGAATGATGACGGTGATGTTGTCGCGAGTCAGTACATGAGTGGTACGTAGGGCGATAACCACCACGCGGCCCTCGTTACCATTGATATTGACCCAATCGCCTACCTGAAAGGACTGCTCCAGCAAAATAGTAATACCGGCGATAAAATTAGCAAGCGTGGACTGCGCCGCAAAACCAACAGCAAGACCTGCAATACCTAAACCGGCAACCAAAGAGACAATGTCAAAACCGAACTGCGCCATGACGCTGGCAAGCCCGAGCACCAAAAGTAGTACTGATAGTACGTTTTTGAGTAACTGCTCGATGGAGGCGTTGAGACCATAATGCTGTAGCACTTTATGGATAATCTGTCCGGACGATGTCCATAAGATATAATAAATACCTGCCCAAATACAGGCTTTGGCAGTAGCTTTTACTGTCTCAGGCTCAAAGTTGACTTGACTCATAACGGCGATAAGGCTCGCCACTATCCAGATATAACGCAGCACTGAACGAGCGATTTTGACCCGGCGCTCATTCATGTGCAAGCGCTCACTGTTCCTTTTTATCAGATAAATCGCTAACCAATAAAAGAACCCTATTATAGCCAACAGTATCAGTATCTTAATAGCAGTACTAGCCAGCTCTATAGCATAAGCAGACCAATCTAGATTATCTTCTTCTAATGAGCCACCCAATGCCAAATAAAGACTGGCATGCAAATCACGAATGATTTCCTCAAAAAAATCAGTAATGCTAGCGATGGCCATCTTATTGTCCGTATGAGTGTGTTAATAAAGGCTAGTCTAGGGTCAAACACGCTGCTCTAAAAAACGGCTTAAACCAAGCCACTACCCTAAAAGTGTATCTTAACAGCGCCCTAAAAACCATCTTCTTGCGTGTCGAGTGATTGATAAGGGATAGCCATCTTGTGTTGAACATCTCGCAGCGCCGTACGTAATCCCTCAAGGATAGTAGGATGATAAAAAGGCGTATCAAGCAGCTGTTTTACACAGATCTCATTAGTTATGGCATTGGCTAAAATATGACCGATATATTCAGCGTCTGGGCCAACCATGCTTGCGCCTAATACTTTATCAGTCTCCTTACAACCATAAATGTGCAGCAGGCCGCAGTTGACGCCCATAATACGACTACGGCCTTGATTATCGAAGCTGACTTTACCAATCACGTATTCTAAATCTGGATCGTCTTCAATCTCTTGTTGGGTCATACCGACATTGACGATTTGCGGAGAAGTAAAGACGATGGAAAAAGGAATCGCTACCGGACGAATATAAGCATCGGTATTTTGATTACAAACGATACTACCAGCGCTATAGCCTTCATCACTAGCGACATGTAAGAGTGGAATGTTGGCATTGGCATCGCCAACGATATAGACGTCTAAATCCCCTATCTGACCGGTGTGCTTATCTAGATTTTTGGGTCGGTTTTTATCGTCAAGCTCAACGCCTAAGTTCTCCACACCTAGCTGCTTGATATTATTGCGTCGTCCAGTAGCCACTAACACCCGCTCACCTTGCCAGCGACCTTCATTGCCATCTTTATCCGTATATTCAATAAAAGCCGCTGTCTTACCATCGGTGTCGATCTTGTGACCTATCTCATTAATAGTGCTTTTGAGGTGCATGGTCAAATCTTCACTCAAGCAGTCAATAGCTTTGGCATTAATGTCAGCGTCATTTAGACCGGCGACGCGGTTTTCACGGTTGAACGCCGTCACAGCGACTCCTAAACGCGAAAAAGCTTGCGCCAGCTCCAAGCCTACAGCGCCCGTACCAATCACCGCAACAGACTCAGGTAAATCAGGCAGGTCAAATACGGTATCAGAGGTGAGTAACGTTTCGCCTAGTTTTTCTTCCCAGTCATCAGGAATAAAAGGCGAGCTACCGGTAGCAATGATGATCTTGTCCGCCTTAATACGCTCATCATTGACTTCAATCAGACCTTCTTTATTAATATAAGCGCGCCCGTTTATTTTTTTATTATCCGACCAGCTTTCGACTTGCTTTTCAATATAGCTCTTAAAATGGCTGCGTTCTGCTTGTACTCGAGCCATGACTTGTCTGCCATTGATAGTGACTTCGCTGTGAATACCAAACTCTTCTGAGTATTTAGCATCATGCGCGCGCTCAGCGGCGGCAATGAGCAGCTTGCTTGGCATACACCCTACCGTGACACAAGTCGTGGTCCAAAACCCCTCATTAATAATCACGATATCTTTCTTAATTTTACTCGCTTGGCGAAAGGCGTTTTGCCCTGCAGTACCTGCGCCAATAACAGCGACTGAAACGCTGCGCGTGACGCTATCGGAGCTTTGTTTAGACGGTTTATCAGTGAGGTTCTCAGACGATTGGTTCATAATTCTTCCTATTATCAATAACTATAATTTAACAAATTTTCTCACGGCTAGTATCAATACTGACTCTGTTCTTTCAGCTGCCTTTAGAAATGCCTATAGCTGTCACTTGATGACTGATACTCTATGTTCATCCGCTAGGGTAAGATAATCTGTACCAAAGCGCAGCAGGATAAGCGTAGCGAGCTGTTGCAAAAATGTTGAGTTACCAATATTTAGTTATTAACGATTAGTTACCGAAGGCAGGCTAGTGTACGCCTTCGACTAAAAGTTATTTTAAAGATTTATTATTGAGGGGCTAACAGAGACAAGACACGCTCGGCATAGCCTTTGGCACGCAGGTTGCGCTGAGCATGAGTGAGCGTGCCTTCGCTATTAAATATAAAAGCGGAGCGCACCAGACCGATGGTTTTTTTGCCATACATGTTTTTTTCTTTGATGACCTCAAAATATTGGCAGAGCTTCTCATCGCTATCACTAATTAGCGGGATTTGTAAGTCGTATTTTTCAATAAATTTTTTGTGCGATTCGGCGCTGTCACGAGAGACGCCAATGATATCGTAGCCCAAATCATCGAAATCGTGCAGATGGGCGGTGAAGTCAGTGGCTTGAGTGGTACAGCCAGGCGTATTGTCTTTAGGGTAGAAATAGAGGATTAGGCCTTTTTGTCTGTTCGCTACTAGCTGTTGTAAGCTGATATCCTCTTCAATGAAGTTTCCGTCTAGTAGGCGCACGAGCGTCACTGGAAAATCAGGTAAGGCGATGTTTTCGGTCGTTGGCTTAGCCATAATAAGTTCCTTTTCAGTTGAGATTGGCAAACATTAATGGTAATCATCAAGGCTCAGTTTTGCACTTTGTGCGTTCGTTGGCAACTCATCCACAAAAAAAGACTGACAACCGCCAGTCTTATCTTATGTTTTATATGAATTTAATAGGATAGAGTCAATATAATAAAAGCTTTGACAAAGCTGTCGTTGCTATCATTACTGTATACCGATACGGGTCAAAATGGCTGTATTAAGAGGGTTTTTGTGGCTGCTTTAAGTCTAAACCTTCAGTACATTGCTGTAAGTCTCGCTGCATTTTTTTCACGTAAGGTAAGCTAGAAGGGTCTTTTTTGTCTTGCGCGTAGCTCTCAATTTCCCACATTTGACCGATGGTCATGTTACTACGCACATTAATAGTGCAGTTACACAGCTTAGAGGCGGTATTTCTATCGGCAACTTTGTATTTAACCGCGCCACTAATACATTGATTGATATTATCTTTTTTAATGTCAGTAGCGTTTGCTTGCGGCATTGCGAACGCGGCAGCTAAGGCTAGGGGGAGTAATGGCAATAACTTCATAAATATCCTCTTGCAGGTAGTGTCAATTTTTGACTCTGGTATTCAATGTGATTTTATAATCAATAGACAGCTGGATCACTGATATGTGAGTGACTGAATCATTGGTGATATCTCATGTAACCTATATTATATGTAATCTATTCAATTGGCAAAAATGATTGTCCATACCATAGCAAGTATGGTGATAAAAATACAATGGCGACGTGCTGTGTTAATGCAAACGAATGTTTCGCTAATGTTGATTGACGCCACCGGTTCAGGCCACATTCATCAAGCCTATCTTGCTTAGCCTGCTTGATAGTGAGTAGGGTCAGTGACGCCAGCTTGAGCAAAGCCTTGGCGACGTAGCGCACAGCTGTCACAAACGCCGCAAGCAAGTCCGTTCACATCTGCACGGTAGCAAGAAATCGTTTGTCCATAATCAACGCCCAATGATAGACCAAGCTCAATAGTTTGAGCTTTGGACAGCTTTTGTAGTGGGGTTTGGATAGACAAGCGATGACCGGTAACGCCCGCTTTTGTCGCCAGATTGGCCATGTGCTCAAATGCTTCGATATACTCTGGACGGCAATCGGGATAGCCAGAGTAATCGACTGAGCTGACCCCAATGACGATATGATTGGCATCAGTCACTTCAGCGACGGCTAGAGCATAAGACAAAAAGATTGTATTACGTGCAGGCACATAAGTATTAGGGATAGCATCGTTATCGATTTCATCGTGCTTTTTATTAGGGAATTTGTCGGTATCGCCGTCTGGTACGATCATGCTGTGATCGGTGAGTGATGAGCCACCAAGCTGGGCGATATCAATGTCGATAATTCTGTGGTTGACGCCTGCTGTCTCAGCAATGCGCTTTGCTGCGACAAGCTCACTATTATGACGTTGCCCATAGTCAAAGCTGACCGCTGTCACCGAGGCATAGCGTGCCTTTGCCCAATACAAACACGTCACCGAATCGAGACCACCTGATAAAAGCACCACGGCATTTTGGTTTTTGTGAAGAGTATCGTTGCTGTTGGACGCTTGATTCATTGAGGGATTCTGCAAAGTAACGTTAGTCATAGTAGTATCTATTATTGGTTTACAAAAACGCCATTTTAGCAAAAATACGGTTATTACAGAACCATGAAGCGATCAATCACGTGTCACAAAGGCGACAAAGCCATATCCAATAATATCCTGATAAAATACAGTCTGTATTACTGTCATCTTTTCAATCTGTTAGCATTATTTGTTATAATCGCAGCTTTTAAAGCAGCGACCATCTCGCATCATTGACGGTGCTTTATAGCAAATCGCTTTATAGTAAAATCATCCTTATAAAGATATTGAGTAACTTATGACCACAGCAACCTTGTTTACGCCAGACAACCCTTCTCAGACCAACGATGTGTCTGATGATATGTCTAATGAAGCAGGCTTTAATCGTTATAGTATAGAGGCCGATGCTGAAGAGGATAGTAATGAGGATAGGGCTGCTGACTCACAAGCACCGACTGAATCAGCGCACTTTCGTAAGCTACAAAAAAAGCTACGCCGGCAAGTGTCTGCAGCGATTCAAGATTTTAATATGATTGAGGACGGCGATGTAGTCATGGTCTGTGTCTCAGGCGGCAAGGACAGCTATACTTTGCTCGATATTTTACTGCTGCTAAAACGTGTGGCGCCGATTCATTTTGATGTTGTGGCAGTCAATTTGGATCAAAAGCAGCCAGGCTACCCAGAGGAGGTGTTGCCTAATTATCTAAATGAGCAAGGAATAGCGCATTATATCTTAGAAAAAGACACGTATAGTATTGTCAAAAGCGTAGTACCAGAAGGCAAGACTTACTGTTCAGCGTGCTCACGCTTACGTCGCGGCTCGCTTTATGGCTTTGCCAAACAAATCGGCGCGACCAAAATCGCTCTAGGTCATCACCGCGATGATATGCTAGCGACTTTCTTTTTGAATCTCTTTCATGGCGGCGCACTAAAGTCTATGCCGCCCAAGCTTCTTAGTGATGACAAGCAAAATGTTTTGATCCGGCCACTGGCTTACGTGCAAGAAAAAGACATCATCGACTATGCGGCGCTAAAGGAGTTCCCGATTATTCCTTGCAATCTATGCGGCAGCCAAACCAACCTGCAACGCGCTATTATCAACGATATGCTACGCGAATGGGATGATGCTCATCCGCAGCGCTTGGCTTCTATTTTTAAAGCCATGCAAAACGTTGCGCCGTCACAATTAGCCGATCGCGAGCTATTCGATTTTGAAACGTTGGCCAGTGAGCGCGATGATAGCGAGCGCTTATTTGAAGGCGATAACATTCAAGTCGGGCAGCAAAGCAGTCTTGATGAGATAGGCTTGCCGACTGAGCCCAAAAAACAAGCTTTTAGCGCTAGCAGCCCAGATAAAGAGTATTCGATAGCGACAAATAAAAGCCAGCAAAGCACAAAGATTCCTACCATTAATCCAGTATTATAATTTGAATAAACGGTGGTTAACTTAATAGTATTTATAAACAAGTTAGCCCTTATAAACAAGCTAGCATTCATAAAAAAGCCAGCTAACCGTTCAAGTTAGCTGGCTTTTGCTTTAAGGATTTTAATAAGTTCTATTAGGAAGTTTTTTCAAACACCGGTAGCGGATCGAAGCTGACCTCCTCCGCACGCGGCAGTTTTGCCACATCTTGCATACGCCAATCATTATTGCCTTCGTTACTGACTTGTAGATAGTATTTGGCTTTTAAAGGGTCAATGTCCGCTTGCGCGGTATATTTATTAGCGCCTTGATGCTCTAATACCACATCACGATCTTTTTTGATGTCCGTGGCATGAGAGATGGACAAGTTCAGAGTATCAGGATAAGTGACTGGCTCACCGTTCAATAAGGTGCCTGATTGTAGACTCTGCTCGGGATAATTCAAATAAAAAACGATCTCGCCTGTGTCAGAGAACTGCATTTGACCATGCAAATCTAAATCGTAAGTGAGCTTATCACGTGAGACATCGTGATACAGCGTCTTGCCATCCATGTACCAGTCATCACGTACTACGCTATCACGGATTTGATAGGAGTAATACACAAAGAAAATACAAGCCACTACCACAAACGCCGGTAGACCAATAACAAAAATAACCACCATGTAATTCTTGTACCATGGCTGGCTATCTTGATGTTTAAAGTTCGATGAGGAAGTAGACATAAAATACCTATTAATAAAATAGCGTTTAATACATAGATAAATGTCCTATATAAGATAATAGCCACTTATCGAATATAAGACATGCAGTAAATTTAAGCAAAAGATCAGCGCTATGTGAATCATCTTACTGGAAGCGCTGACCCTTATTGGCTACAACTGACCTTGTGTGGTAAAGACATTGTCTTTACTGACTTTATATTGACCATCTTCGCTCTCAACATGCAGCGTCACAGGCGTTTGTCCTGGTTCGACAATTTCTGGGTCCCCATAAATGCTAACGGGCATATCAAAGCTTTCACCAGGCGCTAAAGGAACATCATTGAAGCGTAGCTGCAAACTCAAACCGTCTTCAGGCTCTAAAGTAATCTTGTAAGTATGCTCATCCTGCGTTTTATTGATGAGTTTGACCACGTAGCTGTTTTCAATCATACCTTGCTGATTTAAGGACGACAGCTGGTTGCGGTCGCGGCGTATATCGATCTCTAGTGGCACCCGATCGGTTAGCGCAAAGATTAGACCGCCGCACAGTATCGTCAGCAATGCCAGATAAGCAAATAGGCGCGGACGCAGTACACGGCTCGGCTCTTTCTCGGCCAATTGACGCTCGGTTGTATAACGAATCAGCCCGCGTGGATAGCCAACTTTGTCCATAATCTCATTACAAGCATCAATACAGGCGGCGCACTGAATACAAGCAACTTGCAGACCATCACGGATGTCGATACCGGTAGGGCAGACCTGCACACACATCTGACACTCGATACAATCGCCTAAATCATCAGGATTGGTGCCTTTTTTACGCGCGCCGCGTGGCTCACCACGCTCATAATCGTAAGAGACAATAAGCGTGTCTTTATCAAACATGACGCTTTGGAAGCGGCCATAAGGACAAATATGTACACACATCTGCTCACGCATATAACCGGCATTGGCATAAGTGGCAAAGGTAAAAATAAATACCGATACCCATATCCATGTTGGCCAATCAGGGAAGGGGATAAACCCTATTGTCTGCCAGCTTTGATAAATAAACTCAGTACCTGAGACATAACTGACAAAAGTAGTCGCGGTAATCAAAGAAAAGACAAACCAGATAAAGTAAATCAGCGAGCGCTTAATGATCTTTTTTGGGCCCATTGGCGACTTATCGAACTTGATACGCTTGTTACGATCACCGATCACCCATTTTTCGACATGCTGATATAGATGTGTCCAAATCGTTTGTGGGCAAGCATAACCGCACCACACTCGGCCGGCATAGACCGTCACCATAAATAGCGTAAAGGCAGCAATGATGGCAAATATAGCAATAAAATAAAAATCTTGCGTCAAAAATGTCATCCCAAAGATGTAGTAGTGCTGCGAGGGTACATCAAACCAAATAGCTTGCCTGCCGTCATAACGTAGCCATGGTAATAACAAAAACAACGCCAAAAAGAAATACATACTAATGACGCGGATATTTTGATAAAAACCAGTAACAAAGCGAGGATGCACTCGATGTTTAGTCGCATCGAGGTCTATTTGTTGTACAGGGATCTTATTGGGTTGTGGAGCTGACATAAACTTGCCTCTTTTTAAAAAAAGAATCAATTCGCAGTCTGATTAGACGCTATAGAAAATGTTGTCATAATCATGTTGTTATAACCTAAAATAAACACTAAGCTTTAGAAACGACTATTTTAACATTTCCCCTAATATAAATGGGGGTATAAGCGCAAATAGCAATATCGGTAGCACTATAACCTAAAGATATTCAAAGCGCTTGAGTCATAAAAACGAGTGGACTGCTAACTAAAAAAGGAGAACTGCATTAACAGTCCTCCTTTAGTAAAATGCTATTATTTCTAAACTTGCGTTATGATTGGCTTAATTATTGCTCGTGTTAGGAGTAGATCTATCCGAAAGCGAGTAAACATACGCGGCTAGAAGCATAATACGCTCGTTTCCTAACTTAGTTTCCCACTCAGGCATCACACCGGCACGGCCATAACGAAGCGTCTCACGTACGGTCTCACGATCACCGCCATATAACCAAATATCATCGGTTAAGTTTGGCGCGCCAGTAGAGATCATACCTTTACCCTCTGGACCGTGACAAAGCACACAGTTGGTCGGCTCTTTAAATATACTTTCGCCCTGAGCGACTAAAGTTTGATCCAGCTCACCGTTGCTGGCACCGCCTTTGCGAGGGGAGAGTGATAGTACATACTCAGCTACCGAACGAATACCCTCTTCACCAAGTTGATCACGCCATGCTGTCATACCACCCACGCGGCCTTTATGTAGGGTCGTCAAGATGTTTTCAGGCGCGCCGCCATACAACCAATCATTATCAGTTAGGTTAGGGTAACCTGTCGCGCCTTTGGCATTAGAACCATGACAGACCGCGCAGTTTTGTAAGAATAAGCGACTACCGACTTTTAACGCATTCGGATCTTGCGATAGCTTCTCAACCGCAGGCGCAAGCGCAGCGATTCTATCATCAATCTGAGTTTGCAGATCTGCAGGTGGCTCTTCACTACGACGCAGTGTCGTCTGTAAGCTGTTAAGCTCGTCCAAGACGGCTGTCGCATCACTCGCACCAGCTTTTGCTAAGATGCTTTGCTCAAAGTTATCAGTGAAGATCTTATCGTTAGCTTCAAGCTCACTATACAGCTCGTTTTCTGAGGTCCATGGCACCGTTTCGCCATCAACTTCAACGGTAGCTATACCGTTCCAGTTTGTTGGTTGGATAGCTGGAAAGAATATCCAGTAAGCCACGCCCCAAATAATTGAACCAAAAAATATCACTAACCACCATTTTGGTAGCGGTTTATCATATTCTCGAATACCATCGTAACTGTGTCCAGTAGTACCGTCTTCTTCGACATCAGGCTTATATTTGAGCACAAATAATAAGACGCCAAGAATACCGGCCCAACAAGCGATACTGAGTATGGTAATCCAAGAACTCCAAAAGAATGTCATCATTTATCCTTATTGCGCTGCTCGTCAGACGAATCATCACGGATATCGTCATCGAGCGCAAGTTGTGCATCTTCTTCGAAGCGTTTTTTGTTTTTTGGCGAATAAGCCCACCAAGCAACACCTATAAAGGCGATGAAGGCAGCAACAGTTGCAAATGTTTGTAATTCACCAATACCCATTAGCGCTGTCCTTCCATCGCTGTACCTAGTTGCTGTAAATAAGCGACTAGAGCATCAAGTTCTGTAGCACCAAGTACGAGATCAGGAGCGCCTTCGATATCTTCTTCAGTGTAAGGAACCCCAAAGCGATCACGGAATAAGCGCATTTTGGCTTGTACCTTGACTCCGTCCACTTCGTTAGTGGCAAGCCACGGGAAACCTGGCATAACAGACTCAGGTACTAGCGACCGAGGATCAATCAAATGCTGCTTTTGCCAGTCTTCTGAATAGCGACCACCAACCCGTGCTAGATCAGGACCAGTACGTTTCGAACCCCAAAGAAAAGGGTGATCCCACGTCGATTCTGCCGCACGAGAGTAGGGGCCATAACGCTCAACTTCAGCCCGTAGAGGGCGAACCATTTGCGTGTGGCAAACGTGACAGCCTTCACGGATGTAAATGTCGCGGCCTTCAAACTCAAGCGCTGTCCAAGGCTCCATTGCAGGAAGCGGCGTATTGACCCCGCCATCCTCTGGATTCTTGTTATCGTATATTAGCGGCACAATTTCGACTAGCGTTGCAAAGCTAATAGCGATAACGATAAAGATGACCAACAAGCCTGTATTTTTTTCAATAATTTCATGCGGTGTACCAGCCATGATCGCTCCTTATACTTTAGCTGTCGAAGTTTGGTCAACACTAGGTTCATGATCCGTTGGGTCAGCGATATCGACAGGCTTTCCTTCAGGCATCTTAATAGTACGATAGACGTTATAGGCCATCACAAACATACCCGATACATATAATAGACCACCAAATGCACGGCCGATATAAGGGAAGTGTGAGAACTCAACCGTATCGACAAAGCTGTATACCAAAGTACCATCAGGGTTAGTCGCAAGCCACATCATGCCTTGGCCAATACCTGAGATCCACATAGATACGATGTAGAAAATTGTTCCAGCAGTTGCCAGCCAAAAGTGCGTGGTGATCAGACTGACAGAATACATTTTGGGTTTATTATAGATACGCGGTAGCATGACATATATCGAACCAATAGTAATCAAACCAACCCAGCCCAGTGCCCCTGAGTGAACGTGACCTACCGTCCAGTCCGTGTTATGTGAGAGCGCGTTGACTGTCTTAATAGACATCATTGGCCCCTCAAACGTCGACATCGCGTAGAACGATAAAGCGACAATCATAAAGCGAATAATCGGGTCAGTACGTAGCTTATCCCAACTGCCAGACAAGGTAAGAACACCGTTAATCATACCGCCCCAAGAAGGTGCGAATAGGATGATAGAGAACACCATAGCTAGCGACTGTGTCCAATCGGGTAGCGCTGAGTAATGCAAATGGTGACCACCGGCCCACATATATGAAGCAATCAACGCCCAAAAATGCACGATAGACAGACGATAAGAGTAGATCGGACGACCAATCTGTACCGGAACGAAGTAATACATCATCCCAAGGAATGCTGCCGTCAGATAAAAACCAACCGCGTTATGTCCATACCACCACTGCACCATCGCATCGGTCGCACCGCCAAACAGCGAGTATGATTTAAACGCACTAACAGGAATGGCCATGCTATTGACGATATGCAACAAGGCAATCGTAATGATAAAGGCAGCAAAGAACCAGTTAGCGACATAGATATGTGAGGTTTTGCGTTTGATAAGCGTGCCAAAGAATACGATAGCATAGGATACCCATACTAAAGCAATCAAGATATCGATCGGCCACTCAAGCTCAGCGTACTCTTTACTTGACGTCAAACCTAGAGGAAGGGTAATAACGGCAGCAACGATAACCGCTTGCCAACCCCAAAAGGTAAACCAAGCTAAATACGGGGCGAACAATCGAGTCTTACAGGTACGCTGTACGATGTAATAAGAGGTTGCGAACAGGGCACAGCCACCGAACGCAAAGATAACCGCGTTAGTATGCAGTGGTCTTAGACGACTAAATGTCAGCCATGGAATGTCAAAGTTAAGTGCTGGCCACGCCAATTGTGAGGCAATGAAAACACCGAGACTCATGCCGACGATGCCCCAGATGACAGCCATAATCGTAAAGAATCTTACGATAGTGATCTCATACTCGCGGTCTATAGGGGCGACTGCTGTGTTTTGTAAACTCATTGGATGATTCCTTTACAGCCTAAATTATCAACAGAATTAACTAAAGCTTTGCGGTATCCAAAAGATAGCAAGGTTAAGAGGCGATGCTATCTTTTGGATAGGGATTGCGGCGCATGCTACTGTCAGGCGTATCTATCACTGTAACGAGGTATTAACTAGTGAGCCAAACTCTTGCTATCTCAGCGTTGACTGAGCGGAAAAATAGCCATAAAGGCCAATAATACTATTGAGCAAAGTAAGGATGATTAATATATCGTTAAAGTTAATAAATCTTGTCATACTCAGACCGTAATTATTCAATTAAATGACTAATTTGGGTTACTAAGTCTGATTATTCAGTTTAGTCGCTAATATTAACTACTAAAATCAGTGGTTAGTTCAATGATTAACTTAGTAGTTATCGTAGTGAGTATCTAAGTATTAAGCTACAGTAACTGGGCTCGTAAATATCGACTAGATAACGATTGACCGAGTATAGACTGAAATATAAGTGGATCTTCATCCCTCTTATAAGCTAATGAAAAGTAGATATATGCTAGCGACTGCTGACAAAAAACACGCTCAGGTAACGTTTAGTTAAAACTCCCGACTCTGTTTAAGGGTATTGTAACGCAATCTTAATCAAATATCATCAAGCTGTTGCCCCAAAATACAAACTCTTTGGTAAATAATTTATCGGACAACTTATCTTAATGGGCTCTTGAAGCACAAAATAGCGGCGCGACCTCAGTACTGTTTAAGTCTATTAAGCGCATACTGGCGCTGTTATATTTGCATGGGTAAAATAGCGTTAAGTGTTGAAGGTATCTGGTTTTTGACTGATGCCACAAGTAAGACCTGCTAAATAAAAGCTAAGCTATCAATTTTGTAACTATTTGGTCATTAACCATGAGATTGGGTTTTACTTCTAGTCAAACTCACCCTTATAATAAAGGCGTATAAATAGTTTTATGACAATAACTACCACTCAATATACTTGTGTAGACGCTGTTTATATCAATGTCTATGTTTATAGATTCGATGCGTAGCTTGGGGTCAAATCAGTAAGATGACCTCTATGTCTATTAGCACCGATGATAAGATAAATATAATAAGTATCAATAATAAGTATTCACTAAGGATAAGAATATGGCGGTTTTTTTAACGGATAACTGGTTTGAAGAAGTAGAAAAAATGGGCAATGAAGCCGGTGAGCTCAACCTTCCTCCTGCCCTAGAGAACATGGTAATTAACCTAAAAGTCACAGACGGCGATGAGGTGATAGAAAGTCATTTCGCTAATGGCTTATTGCATAAAGGTTTGAATGCTGAGGCAACGACAACTTTGCTGCTAGACCGTAATACTTTGCAGTCAATCATCACGGACTTCGATATGAATGAGATTATGGGTGCCTTTATGAGTGGTAAAATTCGCGTCGAAGGCGATATGTCGCAATTGATGGCGCTACAAACCGCTCGTCCAAGCGATGAGCAAAAAGCACTGTTTAAAGATATCAAGTCAATGACGACGTTGGCTTAGTTTTTAGCGTGGTTTTTAGCGTGTGCTACGCGCTAAAGGGTGTTAAGCGTTATGAGTAATACGTTGCAACTATAGCTCTTTAAAGTCGAAGCCCCTGACAATATTAATCTTTGAAAGTATAAGTTAAAAAAACCCCAAACGTCATGTTTGGGGTTTTTTTATGAAGCATTATTAACGGCGTTTTTAGCTGGCTGATTTTGCTTGTTCGTGCTGATTTTCTTTATAGATCGCTGCTTGTAGCCAGATATTTGCTTGCACATAGTCGTGTACTGCAATTGCTTTTGTCTCATCGGTCTCACAAGCACCAATACGAACCACAAAAGGATCGGCGTCTTGTTCACGCAGGATCACAACATCAAACAAGATAATAGGCTTACCATGAAAGACAGTTTGCTGCTTGCCTAGCACTTGCCCTTGACACCAAGCTTCATCTTCTTGACCTAAAGTGTCGCCGAATAAATAGGCGCACATATGACCTAGATTAATCTCTACGGGTGCCATCTGCTCTTTTGTCTCAGGCTGCCACTCTGCGATTTGCTGCTGCAGATCGTCAGGTACTTTGCCGTCGTTAGCGGCGACGATATCGTTAAAAGCGCGATGGTAGCGAATGGCTTCCTCGTCTTCGACTTTAATCACCTCGTTTTGTTCGCTAATTGAGATCTCATGCGCCCAAGCACTAAAGTTTATAAAGTATGAGGTGCCTTGCTGGTATTGGTGACGGTTGGCAGTATAGAGTTGATCAAACGCATAAATGATACTGCCATCACCGCTACGTAAACGCAGTACGGCATCGTGCGAGTTGTCATTGGCAATAATACGCTCGATTTTGCAGTTCAATCCATAGGGGCTATCGACGCACGGGTAGGCGTTAATGAAGCGTTCTGGTCGACCCTCTTTCATAGCTAAAACTTGATTGATATGGCAGGGCTGATCTTCAGACAATAAGAGACAGCTGTCTGAGGCGCTCACATTGCTATTAAGGCCTTTTGGGATAGCTGCATGCTCAATCATTTGCTGTAACCATTCGGGCACATCCTGACTCATATCATCAGTCAATATACGCCAATGATCAGCATGACCAGCAGTCTGTTCGTCGAATAAGGTGATTTTGGTAGGGGCTTGTACGTTTTGATACTGATAATTAATGGTCATGAAAATACTCAAACTTAAAACAGTGATAAGGTTGGATGGTGAGCGCTAAGTATTATGTCATGCATCCAAGCGCATAGAGCACGATATGTTGATATCAATAATATTTATATTATAGTTAAGCGATGCTGGCTGCAATGTCGTCACGCTATCCGTTATATCACAATGATGGGTTAATGACATTTGTCTTTAGCATACAATATATAGGTATGATGGCAAACAATAGCAAGCCCCTGCCAAAAAATAATCATAAACCAAGCGGTTTTGCCAAAAAACCCCATTAGTTTATGCTAATCATTGGCACATATTCATAAAATTGTGTCAAACTATCCCCTTTTTTTGGCAGTCTTATTACTCTATCAGGGTGTTGATGGAGTAAATACCCAGCAGATCTGTCTAGAACCCTATTTATATGCCTGTTTATTTGGTTACAAAGCTTTATTCGTCCTATTCGCCTTATTTGTGTAAGACTGCGGTCACGATAGAGATTTGTGTAAGACTGCGGTCACGATAGAGATTTGTGTAAGGCTGCGGTCACGATAGAGAAGCGCATATAAATAAGATAAAGAGTTTGACTATGTTTCGTCCTTTAGCATTATTTATTGGCTTGCGTTATACCCGAGCTGAGCGCAGTAACCGCTTTATCTCCTTTATATCTTTGATCTCCATGATAGGTTTGACCTTGGGAGTAGCTGTCCTGATCACGGTACTATCAGTGATGAATGGCTTCGATCGAGAGCTAAAAACCCGCATACTCGGTATGGTGCCGCAAGCTACCGTTACCTCATCTGAGGTGATTAGTGATTGGCAGCCATTAGCTGATCGTATCAAGGCTGAAGATCCAGAAGTGGCAGCAGTGGCCCCCTTTATCCAGCTACAAGGTATGCTAACAGCGAACGGTCAAGTCGCGGGTATTATGGTCACGGGTATCGAGCCTGAGTATGAGAAAAACGTCTCCATTATTAATAATCATATGATGGAGGGGGATATTGATACCCTACAAAGCGGTGATTTCAATATCGTTTTGGGTGAGGAGATGGTGCAATCGCTCGGTCTGAGTATCGGTGATAAAGTCACTTTGGTGCTACCAGAGGCTTCGCCATCACCAGCCGGCGTTATACCTAGGTTTAAACGCTTTACTTTGACGGGTATCTTTAATATTAGCCCAGACGTCAATACTTTAGCTGCCTTTATACCGATGAATGATGCAGCAAAGCTATTACGACTACCGGATGGCGCGCAAGGTATTCGCTTGAAGCTTGATGATATCTTCCAAGCGCCCACAGCCGCGCAAAAGGCGGCTAGCATAGCGCCGCCTCAGCTGTATCCTAGTGACTGGACCCAAACCCATGGCAACTTGTTTGGCGCGATCCAAATGGAAAAAGCGATGGTCGGCTTATTGCTGTTTTTGATTATTTTAGTAGCGGCTTTTAACATCGTTTCAAGCTTAGTGATGCTAGTAACAGACAAAAAAGCCGATATCGCTATCTTAAAAACCTTTGGCGCGTCGCCGCGGCTGATTACGCAAGTATTTATGGTGCAAGGCGTAGTAATTGGCGTTATTGGTACAGTCGCTGGGACCATACTAGGGGTGATATTTGCACTGACGGTTAGCGATATCTTGGGCTTTATCAATCAAGCTTTTGGTCTGCATTTATTCGATGCTTATTTTGTCAATTATCTGCCTTCACAGCTACGTATAGTCGATGTGGTATTGATTACTGGTGCTTCGTTTATCCTGAGCTTCTTAGCGACTATTTATCCGGCGCGCCGAGCAGCTAAGATTCAGCCAGCCCAAACATTGCGCTATGAGTAATCGCGGCAGTATGCAACTGTAACAGGATTGTCGATTGTCTAGATTATAGTTTGATTTAAATACAAATAATGATACAAACCGGACGCTATATTAGCCTAGACATCAGTGTCGATATAGAAGCGGTAAGCTATTAAAGAATAAAGGAAGCGCTATGTCAGTTATTTTGAAGGCAAGCAATATTAACAAAATCTATGATGATGGAGCGGTACACACCCAAGTACTCACGGGTCTGGATCTCAATATCAGCGCCGGCGAGCGTGTGGCTATCGTCGGTACTAGTGGTTCGGGTAAAAGCACTTTGTTGCACTTATTAGGCGGCTTGGATACGCCCACTAGCGGTGAGGTGTGGCTACATGGTCAGCGTCTTAACGATATGAATGAGACAGAGCGCGGTGCGATGCGTAATCAGTATCTGGGCTTTATTTATCAGTTCCATCATCTGTTAGCTGAGTTTACCGCTATCGAAAATGTCGCTATGCCGCTACTGATGCGCCCAAAAATATCGACTACTGAGGCGCGTCAGCAAGCGATTGAAATCTTAGAAAACGTAGGCTTAGGTCATCGTTTAGAGCATCGGCCTGGCGAGCTATCTGGCGGCGAGCGTCAGCGGGTAGCGATTGCTCGTGCACTGGTAACTAAGCCATCGCTGATTTTGGCCGATGAGCCGACGGGTAACTTAGATTATGATAATGCGCAAAGCGTGTTTGGGTTGTTATCAGAGCTGCAAAGCACAATGAAAACCGCGCTGCTTATGGTGACTCATGATCGCAGCTTAGCCGCGCTTGCCGATCGTCAGCTGTTATTGCGTAATGGTCATTGGGAAGACTATTAAGGTGCTCGTTTATTAAGTTATTAATTTACTAAGTCATTAAGTTGCTAAGTTGCTCGTTTACTAAGTTATTAGGTCATATCGAAGCAACTTAGCCGCCAGAAAAGCTACGATAGCAATAAATAGTCGCTGTTGTTTTTAACATCAATCGATAGTATCGTTTTGCTATTATTTACTTTTGAGGAGTGACATTATGGATAAGGGAGATGACCCAATTGCTGCTTTTGGTAGTGCAGAAGAGGGAGATGAGCCTTTACTGCCTTATATCGATGTTCAAGCATTTGAGCAAGTCGATAGAGAGGCACAAAAAGAGCAATTGGCTGCCATTTTTGATGCGATTACTTTAGCGGGGGTGGATTATTATTTAGAAGTACAGCAAACGCCGACAGCTAAGCAATATACCTTAACCAAAAATGACAAGGCCGTCACCACGCAGGTAATGGATAATAATTTTAAAGATAATATCCTCGAGGCATTGGACGAGCATCAAAACAATTAGCATGATTTAAAGCATTAGTACATCAAGGTTTAGGCGTCTTGTCGGTTCGCAGGCGTTGACGCTTCTGCCAACTGCTGACAGTCTTATAACGCCAAATGCCTTTGAAGGCTAAGCCGCAGATAATACTACTAACAATAGCTAAGATAGTCAGACCAAGACAAAACGCAGTAATCGATACTGCACCTTTATAAGTGATAAAAGGATTGGCACCGTCCGACAATACCCATAGACTAAAATCAGCAATCATCCTACCAATCAGCCGTAAGCTAATCATCGGCACATCAATAATCTTTGCGCCAATATAATAGCCTGTGTAAAAGATGGGCAGCGTCGTCAGCGGGTTAGTAATCCAAGTCAGACCCAGCGCCATAGGCACATTTGCGCGAAAAATAAGCGCACCGATTAAGGCCAGTAGCATCTGGCCCGGTAGCGGAAAAAAAGCGCTAAGCACGCCGATATACACCGCTTTATTTAAGCTGTGGCGATTGAACTGCCATAATCTAGGGTCGCCTAAATGCGGCGCAAAGAACTTTAAGCTGCGGCTTTGTAAGATTTGTTCAGGAGTAGGAAGTAGGTTCTTCAGACGTTTTTTTGACACATGCCTGCCTTTAGTCGTTAATTACAGCCCGCTGCTAAAAAATAAGCCAATCGGTAGGCAATTACGTTTTAAGTCAAAAGTATATCATTATTAATAGTGCTATGATGAGGGGATAGCGACTGAAAGCTTATGAATAAGCTGTTGATAAGTGTTTTTACAGCGATACTTTATTACAAATTTTTTATTATAGCGATTTGGTTATAAAATAGTATAAGGTAATCGTAATAAAGGCACAAATGCTATGGTCAGCGCCAAGCTTAGATAGCGAACCGCTATTGCATTGGCTCTATGCTTAATCCTAGCATAAATTCACATTAGCGAGCGAGGATGTCAATGTATTGGGGAGTTGGCGCGCTAATAATAAGTGTGATGGCAGCTGTATTGACCAAAGCTGCGACTATACCCTTGCCGCAGAGCTTCGCTTTCTTAGATACTAGTCACTATCTGCTTTTACCTAGTCTACTTATCATCATTACGATTCTACTCATCTTATTAAATCAGCGTCTAAGCTTACCTTCATCAGATACTTCTGTTAACAGTTCCCCAAAACTATCTTCAAAATCAGCCTCATCAACTGCTCGTATATTTAGCTTGCTTCAACCGCTGCGCTATCTAATTGTAGCAATCTTGGCACTAGCCTTAATCGTTGGTAGCTTGCTACAAGCGCTTACTGCTCACCAGCAGTTAGAGCGTACCAAGATAACAGCGTCCGAGCGCGTGCAAGCCTGGGTGACCATTGAAGGCATCAGTGATAGCGTGTACGACGCGACGATGAATAGCGGCTATCGGCAGGTCGCGACTTTAAGCGAGATAGTGCCGTTAACCGACGATCTTAGTGCTGAACAGTTGGCTAAAAAAAGCGTTGAGAGTAAGGCGGATGATATCCTGCAGTCAGGTGGCGCATCATCGAATCAGCGGGTACTGCTAAGTTTATATCCCAATAAAGCCAATGATACTGCTAGTGTCGCTAGGTTAAATCGCTTACAGCCGGGCGAGCGCATATTGATGAGCTTAACGCTCGCGCCATTAGTCAGCTCCGAGCAAGCGCTCAATAACCCAACTGGCTTTGATAGCTATCGCTGGCTACGTGCCCGTCACATCGATGGGACTGCGACGATTATCGCGCTCAGCTCAGCTGCTACTAGCTATTCGAATCAGTCGACGAGTGCCGCTAGTACTGTTAGTGATTCGGCCTCTAGTTGGTCGCGGCTGCGTAACACTATTGATAACTGGCGTTTGCAGCTACGTCAGCACTTTTATCAAGACTGGTCTACTAAAAGTGCTGTGAAACAACAAGCAGATGCAGTGACGTTGAGTTTGCTGACCGGCGATCGCAGCTTAATCAATCGCGAAACCAAAGATCTGTATCAGCTTGCTGGCATCTCGCATCTATTAGCGATCTCAGGGACCCATGTGCTGTTTTTGGCGATTATATTAGCTGCTATGGTAGTGATGCTGGTCGAGCGCTTTTATCCGGCACTTTATCGCCTGCTGCCGCGCTGGCAAGTACGCTGGTGGGTGATGATAGCTTCCGCTTTTATTTATGCCTTATTTACCGGCTTTGATGTGCCAGCGGCGCGCACCGCTTGGATGTTATTAGCGATAGGCTTAGTACGTCTGACATTAGTGCCGGTCAGTACTCTGCAGGTATTGTTAGCTCTAGCTATCCTAATGGCTTGGCTAGATCCGTATGTGTTATGGCAAGCCGGCTATTGGCTGTCGTTTATTGCTGTTGCGCTACTGCTGAGCTATGAGGATAAGCTGACAAATCAGACTTCGGCCGCGACTAGCTCCTCGTCCTCCGTTATGGCAGCTCAGTCAGTTAAGATCGGCTATAGCTCCAATAGATTAACTGATATGCACAGTAAAGGTTGGCTATTATTTAAGCGTCTCTTTAGATTACAGTTTTGGTTATTTATAGCGCTACTCCCCATTACTTTATTACTGTTTGGCAAGGCATCGTTATGGGGTCTTGTCATTAACCTATTTGCCATTGGCTTATTCGGATGGATTATTGTACCGCTGAATCTTTTAGCAGGTTTGTGCTATTTAATCTTACCAAGCAGTGCTGATGGCATTTGGGCAGTAGTCAGTGCCATTGTCTATCACTTACATCAATTAATCGAGTGGCTGACGACGCTGCCTGTGCTAGGTAGCGCTTGGTTATACACCCCCGTTAACTTCGCTATGTTACTAATGGCAGCACTCATGCTTTTGCCTTGGCTATTACCGCGAGGGCTTATAAGTCGCTGGGTGTCCTTAGTACCGCTGACGCTTTTATCGATGACAATCTATAGTAATCAGCAGTCTTTCTTGCAGACGCCAACGCTTTATATACTACCGACAGGCGATCGTTACATAACAGCGGCGGTATTGCTTTATCCCGCTGATAAAAACCAAGCCGAGCAAAACGATGCTAATAAAAAATCATTAGATCAAGATAAGATAAGTTGGCTGTTTTTGGCCGATCATAGAGCGCAAGGCAAGCGCACTAGGCCAAGTACGCTGAGCGCTGAAAGATTAGCGGAGCAGCTAGAGCAGCAACTACGTACGCTAGCGATTAAAAGTCTAGACGGTATTGTTGTCCAAAGCAGCATGGTCCAAAGCAGCGCGGCCCCTATGACGACTCAAATGTCTTCTACATCGGCAGCAAGTAGTCGTCAGTTAGCTTCGCAAGAATCATCTTTGTTACCTTTGAGCGTAACACTATTAAGCCAGCAGCTACCGACAGCGCAGTATTGGCAGGCAGGTCGCCATGAGCGACTGCAAGCGCGACAAAGCGTAGCAACAACAACTGACGATAACCGGGTTATCAGCGCGCAAGACTGTCAGCAAGGTAAGCAGTGGCAAGCGCCAAACGGTCAATTAAGACTACTAGCGCTCACTGGTTGGAATGAGATTGATGACGCTAGCATTTGGGATTGTAGTCTAGCTATCGTCAGTCAATCGCCGATTACCGTTGTGCATTATAATGCTAGCAACCCTCAGCAGCCTATTAAAGCGAGCGTGCAGATGCTTGCCAATGATAAAGCCTTATCTGATTTGTCTGGTTTGTCTGATTTGTCTGGGACTGCTGGGAATAATAGGATTTCCAATAATGCTATTTCAAGAAATACTGTTTCGAACAATACTGAATTTAATGATGCTGTTTTAAATAGTACGGTTTTAAATAGTACTGAAACTGAAGACACCGCTTTATCACGACTCATTCTCGATGTCGCCACCCATAAGCGCAGTTGGCAACTGTGGTCACTATTATGCGCCGCTGAGCCTTTAGCCTTTAATATGAGCCAAGCAGATTTTAGTGCAACAACTTGGCTTAGTCATAGTCGCTCTGCGGTAACGGCACCGATATTAATAGCGCAGCAGACTAAGCAAGTACTGACTTATGATGAGCAGCCCTTGGAGGTGGCGCTAGTAATTGAGGCTAGTAACTGAGGCTAGTAACTGAGGCTCATGAATGACTATAGTCAAGAGCTAGTGAATAGTTAGGACGTGTTGAACATTCACAAATGCGCACTGCTGATAGCTAAAATAGTTCTAGTCGTCGTTAAAATTGCAGGTAATGCTGATTGCATTGGCTAGCTGATTTTATTTAAACAGTCGCAACGACTAGGGCGATTTTAGCATCAGCCTGCAGGGACAGGACTCTTTTTTGCCGCTTTATTGATAAAAATAGACGCTTAGAACGACTAAACTTACCATTTTTATCTGCAAATCGCCTAAAAAATAGTCTCTGTCAGTGCCATGGTCGAATGTTCAACACGCCCTAGTCAATAGGCAGTGAATAGCGAAACCATTAGGCAGACTATAACAGTATCGCTGCAAAATGCTGCAATAAGGTCACATTCTACTATTGAACCTCAGTGACAATGTCACCATACTTAGCAAACCCTTAATTAGTTATAATTCGACGCGCTTTTATAGACGATATAGTTAAATCACTTTAAAATTGATGCAGTGCATCTAGGATAATTTTGCGCAGCCTCTGGCTGCAACGACACAGCACGCAAGGAAAATTAATACCAGTTGCACGTTGATATTGAGCGTATCGACTTTATTTTGAACTGACTATAGTTGTATTTTGCTCTTGATCAATCTCACCTAGGAAGTTATATGCCCAACTGGCCACCAGACCCTAATAAACGTCCTGAAAATTCGGCAAATCAGCCGGCACCGCTGCAGCAAGTACCGGCCAATCAGCCCAGCGGACAAGAATGGCGTCTTATCGAAAAAACCTTATTAGCTAGTGTTGAAGAGCAGCGCCGCTCAAGGCGTTGGAGTATCTTCTTTAAGCTGCTTACCTTTGGTTATATTTTATTATTATTCTTCACTTTTAGCCGCGGTTGTAGCACCAAAGCGCCTACTGGGCTAGAAGGCATGGATACCAGCTCACCGCATTTGGCGGTAGTAGAGCTGCAAGGCGTTATTAGTAATGCCGATATTGCCAATGCTTATGATGTGAACGAAGCTTTGACCCGCGCATTTGAAAACCCCAACTCGAAGGCCGTGGCTTTAGATATTAACTCTCCTGGCGGCTCGCCGGTACAATCAGATGAGATCTGGCAGACGATGATAGATTTGCGCGCTGAGTATCCTGATAAGAAGCTCTATGCCGTCATCGGTGATATTGGTGCTTCTGGCGCTTATTATATTGCTTCTGCAGCTGATGAGATCTATGTGAATCCTTCAAGTCTAGTCGGCTCTATCGGCGTCATTATGCCAAGCTACAATATCGAAGGACTAATGGACAAAGTAGGGGTGGAAGATCGCACTATTACTGCTGGCGAATACAAAGATATCTTAAGCTTATCGCGGCCGCTGACAGATTATGAAGAGCAGCACGTCGAATCGGTGTTAGCCAATACTCATAAGCACTTTATCAATGCAGTAAAAGAAGGTCGCGGCGATCGCCTCAAAGACCCTGAAGCCAATAAACTATTTTCAGGGCTGTTTTGGACCGGCGAGCAGTCTATTGCTTTGGGGCTAGCAGACAAAAAGGGTAGTATCACAAGCTTAGAGAAGCAGCTTGAGCTTGATAACGTAGTCAATTACAGTCCTGTAGACCCGTTTCAGTTATTTATGGATCGCTTTGCAGTGAAATTAGGCGCAGGGCTCGGCTCAAGTATTAACCTTGATGTATTAGGGCAGCAAGAAGGCAATGCTGAGATGCGCTAAGGGTTTGTATATTAACTTAGTTTTGACTCTATCAGTATCCGGGCTGAGCTAGTAAATAGCTCAGCCTTTTGCTATAACTAAGTTTGGTTTTAGTCTTTGTAATCCACCATCCTATAAATATATTTTAATAATCAAAATAATAGAGAGCTTACATGAATGAGAATGACCACAAGGCGCAGAGATTTGCCTCCTTGCCCGTATCAAAGCTAACCCAAAAGCCAGTGCTGCATTTCGCGCATGCTAATGGCATGCCAAGCGCCGTTTATGCGCCTTTTTTTGACGGACTTGCTGAGTTTTTCACGATTGAATATATCCCTATGCTAGGAGAGACAAGCGGCTATCCGGTAGACAATAATTGGCGCAGTCTGACCCAACAGGTCATCGATAGTGTGGCAGAGTCGTGCAAGCGTCATGGCGTCACACAAGTCGTGGCAGTTGGCCACTCTTTGGGCGCGCTGTGTACGTTGCAAGCGCTGTACCGGGCGCCTAAACACTTTAATCAAGCCGTGCTGATGGATCCGCCACTGATATATGGGCGGAGTAGTTTTTTGATGCATGTGGCAAAGACGCTAGATAAAGTGCCGATGATGAACCACCGCTTGATGGACAAAATGTCACCTTCCGGTATCTCAAAACATCGCCGCGATGTTTGGGACAGCCGTGATGACGCTTATGAGCAAATGCGTCATAAAACCTTCTTTAAGAATTTTGATGAGCGTAGCTTTCAGGGGTATATCGAGCACGGCTTACACGAGCGCGCTGATGGCAAAGTAACGTTAGCGATCTCCAAAAAGAATGAGGTGGCAGTGTTTCGAACCAATCCATCCATGTATTGGCTGACTCCTAATGAAGGACCTAAGCCGCCTGCTCAGCTCATCATTGGTGAGGAGAGTATATTTTTGAAACGTAAATTCCCCCAACAAGTCAAAGCGCGTTTAGGGATAGACTTTCAGACGCATGCTGGCGGTCATATGTTCCCGCTTGAGCACCCAGAGTCCGTATCAGCATTGGTGCTTGATATCATTGAGCAGCAGCTGTCTCAATAGCAGTATATCTTAATACTTAAGCTGTTTTATAAAATGGCGTCGCTTATTATTTTTTGAGTTCTTATCTATGTCGAAATCTGCAAACTCACTAGACGCTATACCGCAAACAGCAAAAACGCCGCTATTTTCTTTATGGGAAGCGTTAGCACTGCTGGTGGCAATGGTGTTTGCTTTTTTTGGTAGTCAGCTATTAGGTATCTATATCGCCGGCAAGCTATTACTACCTTCTACTAAATCCCAAACAGCAGCTGACCTGTTTTATTTTGCTAGCGGCAATGGCACCATCGTTAGTAGCTCGATTGTCTTTAGCGGTGTATTTTTGAGCATTTTAATAGCGCTTATTATTCGCTTAAAAGGCGCGCAAGTTAGTGATTATCTAGCGCTCAAGTCGTTCTCACTAAAAGTCGCTATCGGCAGTTTTGGTCTACTATTACTGTTTATGATTGGTAGTCAAGCGCTGACATACTGGTTGGATAAATCCCCTTCGTTGTTCGTTGATCCTTTGTATGATTCGGTCAGCTCGGTATGGCTGTTAATCATTGCGATGGTGGTGATCGCGCCTATCTATGAAGAGCTCGTGTTTCGAGGTGTTATTTGGTCTGCGCTCAAGGAGCAGTTTGCCATAAAGTTCGATAAAACAGAGCTATCAAAAGCTGAAGGTCTAGCACAGTCAGAAGCGCACGGCGCACTGATGGCAAGTTTGATTACCAGCTTAGTGTTCGCGGTGATGCACTTGCAGTATGGGCTATATGAGATCAGCACTATCGTCGTGCTCGCCTTAATATTTTGTTATGCGCGCTACAAATCAGGTTCTCTTTTTTTGCCGATAGCGCTGCATATCTTTAATAACGGCTTGGCGATGTGGCAGTATCTAGCGCTAGCTGCTTAACTTGATGCGCTTTTATGACTGATTTAGGTTCTAGCTTAACGAATGCTAAGGTTAGTTTTTATCAGCTGATAAGGTCTTATGCGCACTTAGCGTTACTTAAATTCCAGGATTTAGCGCGAGCACTTCCGTGGCAGCTCGTTCAATATCCTCAATCGTCAAGCTAGGTTTACCACTCAAAGCCTGTCGCCATCTGCGCGCGCCACTTAAGCCTTGAAAAAGACCCAAATAATGCCGCGCCATCGTCGGTAGTGCTTCGCCAAGCTCGATCTGCTGACGCAAGTAAGGGTACATCTCAGCCAAGATATCAGAGCGTTTTGGTGCAGGCTCGCCCCATAAGCTATTCGCTTCTGCGAGCAAATAAGGGTTTTGATAAAAAGCGCGGCCGATCATCACCCCATCGATGTACTTTAAGTGCTCTGCGATATCATCGACGCTTTCGATACCGCCATTAATCTCAATATCAAGCTCAGTAAACTCTTGCTTAAGCCGGTAGACATCCTCATAGCGCAGTGGCGGTATCTCGCGGTTTTGTTTGGGGCTCAGACCTTGTAGCCAAGCGGTACGCGCATGAACGATAAAGCGAGTACAGCCTGCCGCTGCTACAGTTTCAACGAACTCTTTCATAAACTCATAACTATCAAAGTCGTCGATACCGATGCGATGCTTGACTGTCACTGGGATATCGACCGCTGCTTGCATATGCTTGACTAAATCTGCGACCGTAGCGGGCTCTGCCATCAGGCAAGCGCCTATCTTGTTATGCTGCACGCGATCAGAGGGGCAGCCCACATTGATATTGACTTCATCATAACCATGCTGCTGAGCAAATTCGGCGCATTGGGTCATATCCGCATTATCAGCGCCGCCAAGTTGCAGAACAATAGGATGTTCGCGCTCATCAAAACGCAAGTGCCGCGCGCGGTTCCCGTATATGAGCGCTCCTGTGCTGATCATCTCGGTATACAGATAAACGTGCGGATTAAACAGGCGCGCAAAATAACGATAATCGGTCGTTGTCCAGTCAATCATTGGTGCAACGGATAAGCGTTTATTGGTCATATCTATCATAACTATAGAACTCTTTTTTAAAGCATTTTTAAAGCATTGCAGCGATGTGTATGATTTTAACTAGGTATATAGTAGGTTGTCGGGAATATTATCCGGCGCAGCACTCATTTTGATACGGTTATTTTAATCAAACATTGAGGCCTGCGTAATAGTACTATATTTATTTCAAATCGAATCGATGGTAGCGTTGACATCATCTTTATCATTCACAGCCAAAGTATATAGCGCTATTAAATCACTCGGTTCAGTTGTTTCGATTCTGGTAGATGATAAAAATATAAACCAACCATAATACTCATCGCACCGATAAAAGCGATATACAGAGCAGGCGAGATGCTGATATAAAAGGTGGCATAACCGAGTGCAAAAGGCAGCAGGCCGCCCACGATCGCATACATCACATTATAAGACAAAGCGAGACCTGTCAGGCGTACATTAGTCGGAAATAACTGTACGAAAATAGCCGGTATCATGCCTACAATGCCAGCAAAAAACCCAAGTAGAGCGTACATAATCAAGATGTAATCGCCGCCAGTTTGCAGGTGATAATAAAAGGCAAATATCTGGCCGATTAATAAAATTGATCCGAAAACCAAAATTTTACCAAAGTTTTCGTGGTTGGACACAATGCCATAAAAGACACAGCCAAAAATCATAAAGACAATGCCCAAACTATGCGAAAAAACAAACAGATCATTATCTAAACTAAAGCTTAACTCGATCAGGCTTGGCAGTAGTAAAGCCACTACCGTCGTGATGCTAGCAATCATAAGGCTGAGTAAGAGGCCCAAAAAGATAGAATGCTTGCAGTACTTAAATAATAAAGTGAGCGGCTGCCTAACGCCTCGTAAAGGTTTTCGGGTTTGCATCTCAATAAAAAACGGTGATTCGTTAATGAAGCGCCATGCCAGTAGAGGTAAGAAGCTTAGCAGAGCAGCGACAGCAAAGGGTACACGCCAGCCATAATCCAACATCTGAACAGGCGTCATCGAGCCGTTTAGCCAGACAAAAAAAGCGTTAGAAAATAACACGCCCACAAAAAAGCTTGCTGTCACATAGCTACAGGCCACTGACAGATACTGGCGCGGGACTTGCTCAGCAATATAAATCCAAGCCAAAGGCACATAAACGCCAAACGCCATTCCCTGTATTAGGCGCAAAATAATAAATAAGCTCGGGGCTATTACGCCCCACTGAGCATAAGTCGGTAGTATTGCTATACCTACCATACAAAGCGCGGTTGCAAGCATACTTATAAGCAATAAGGGCTTACGTCCCTTCATATCGCCATAGCGACCAAACAAAATGCCGCCAAGCGGACGAGCCAAATAACCGACAGCAAATAATCCAAGCCCTTGTAGGCGAGTCATGCCAGAATCGATATTGGCTGGGAAAAAAGCAGAAGAGATATAATCTGCCATATACAAGTAGATCAAAAAGTCAAAAAAAGTGATAGCACTCGTCAAGCAGACAAAAATCACCATGTTTTTATCTTTACCAGACATGAGCGCATATTGAGGGCGAGAAGGCATGGTCGATTATTTTCCCATATACAAGCAAAGCATTACAACGGCCATCACAATGGCCGTTGACGATAAATAAAAAGTTAAAATTGAGCGAAAATAAAACAGAGGGTAGATAAAAGGGTGTTGTACATTATTTTAGATTAAAGCTTATTTATAGCAGCCAATCGATAGGTAACCACGACATAATAGTTAGCCAAATATGATCGGATAAGTCCACTCGCGGCTCAGCTTCATAGACCTTTTTCTCACCATTTTCCATAGTGTGCCACTGCAAGTGATTATCATCGGTTAATTTGACTTCATAAGCTTGGCTTAATAAGTCGTCACTGAGCGCTTCATGCAGCTGCCGCGCCAGCTCATCGTCATTGATGATAACGCCCATCTCTGTGTTAATATTCGCTGAGCGTGGATCGACGTTATAGGAACCAATGAAGACTTGATGATCATCAATAGCAAAGGTCTTAGCATGCAAGCTAGTTGAGGACTGACTGCGCGCTTTCCACAGCTTGTTTTCGCGATCCTCTTCACTAGCAGTAGATTTTAGCTCATATATCTTGATACCGGATTTGAGTAGCTTAGGTCGCCACTGGCTATAGCCAGAATGTACAGCGGTTACATCGGTGGCATCAAAAGAGTTGGTCAGTATCTTAATATCAATGCCAGAGTCGGCCAGCTCTACTAACGTATCGACACCATCTTTGGTGGGAACAAAGTAAGAAGAGATGATGGTCAGCTCTTTATCAGGGCGCCCAAGCAAGGTACGTAGCTGCTGCACTAGATTGGTATCGGCGGGGACAGACGTGGTCAGCTTACCGACATCGTCACTCAAAAACTGCATATCCGTCCAGCGAAAAGGAATGCGCTTATTTAATAAATCAGTATCGATAGAAGAGTCCGCAATTGCTGACTTATATACCGATAAGCTGCTTTGGTTATCACTTTTCTCATTGGTACCGAGCTGATCGAGTCCCTCGATAAAGTCCGTCGGCCCATCTTCATCTAAAGTTACTAACGTCTCGATATCGTAAGAGATAGGCGCGGACCAGTAACTGCCAAAGCTATTATCAATATCTGCGACTACTTTACCAATAAGCAGCACATCTAAATCAGCAAATTGACTGTTTTGATCATTACTTAAATATTCGTTACCAATATTGCGGCCACCGATGATAGTGATTTGCTTATCAAAAGTCATGCTTTTATTATGCATGCGCCGGTTGATACGAGGCAGACCAGTGACGAAGTTGAGCGCTTGAAACTTACGGTGCATCAAAGGGTTAACAATTCTGACCGCTGTATTAGGGTGGCTTGAAAAACGTAATAACTGCTGATCAAGCGCGGCGCTGCTATTAAAGTCGTCTATCAATAAGCGCACGATAACGCCGCGCTCAGCCGCTTCCCATAAGTCTTTTAGCAGCAGTTGACCGGCCTGATCATCATGCCAGATATAATATTGCGCGTCGATGTTGCGCGTCGCCATATCGGTCAATATGCTACGAGAGGCAAACGCATTGGCGCCTGTGACAATTGGATGATACCCTGATAAATCAGGATGGATTTTATTTTGCTCACTAATGGTCGCGACTAAGTCAGTATCATTATTGGCATTGGCGGTATCATCAGTTTCGGTATTGACGTTGCTATCTTCCATACCTGAGTCCAAACGTGAATCTGGAGTGATTGGCTCATCTTGAGCCTTTGTCTTATTAGTATACATAGCATTAACCCGCTCAGAGAGCTCTTTGCTCTGTGCTAAGTGCGGCTGCTGCGGTAAGCTTTGACAGCCAACCAAACTCAATGACAACCCAAGAGTAAGGCTCATCGTCAATTTACTAGAATAAACATCCAACATCGACATCATAAGATGGCCTCAATACACTCAAAAGATTGGCTGAGCGGTCTACACCGCGGCTTTAACTAATAGTAATACGTAGTAACAGTAACAGTAACAGTAACAACAGCAACATCAGTATTAATATCAACATCAACACTGTATTAGTATGACGCTACAGATAATCATATTTTGCTTAGCAAATATATTGTTGGAACAATCCGCACAAATATTTTTGCCAAGCTTAGCAGGTACAAAGGTATCTGCCTATAAAAAATACGTTAAATTTTTTAATCCGTAGCAGCGGCTGGTGAATAACCAAAAGTTAGAGCCTAGTGACGAAAAAAAGCGTAGTAGGTGTCTGAAAAGCGCAGTCATGATATGATATTGTGCAGTTTAAAACGTTTACCAATAGTAGTATCGATTCTCCTTGCAGCCTCAACCCTCACTACGGAATACTTATGAGCCAATCGCCAGCACAACAAAATAGCAACGACAGTGGTTTAGATAGTAACAACGACAGTGGTTTAGATAGTAACTGGCGCTCAGATGCCTTAGATTTAAGCCTCGATTATGGTATGCAAACCGTCGCCGTACGTGCCGGACAGCATCGCACCGATGAAGGTGAGCATTCTGAGGCTATCTTTACCACCAGCTCCTATGTCTATGAGTCGGCGAGTGATGCCGCCGCACATTTTAATGGTACTAAGACGGGTAATGTCTATTCGCGCCATACCAATCCAAGCGTGCGTACCTTTGAGCGCCGCCTAGCTGCGCTTGAGAATGGCGAGCGCGCAGTCGCCACCGCCTCTGGCATGGGCGCTATTTTGACTATGTGTTTGGCTTACCTAAAAGCAGGCGATCACTTGCTGGCAGCCAATCAGCTGTTTGGCTCGTCTATTGGACTGTTCAATAATTATATGGCTAAATTCGGCGTCGAGGTCAGTTACGTTGACTGCTTTGACAACGATGCTTGGGCCGCGGCCGTGCAGCCAAATACAAAGCTCATCTACTGCGAAAGCCCGAGCAACCCGCTAGCGCAAATTTGCGATATTGGCTTTTTAAGCGAGCTGTGTAAAGCGAACGACATATTGCTCGTCGTCGATAACTGTTTTGCCTCTCCTGCTATTCAGCGCCCGCTAGACTTAGGCGCGGATGTGGTGATTCACTCAGCGACTAAATATCTAGATGGACAGGGCCGCGTATTAGGCGGCGCTTTAGTCGGCAGCGACAAGCTGATGCAGGAGGCGTTCACAGTAGTGCGCTCAGGTGGTATCAGTATGAGTCCTTTTAACGCTTGGGTATTTACCAAAGGTCTTGAGACGCTCAAACTGCGTATGCAAGCTCACTGTCATAATGCCAATCAGGTCGCTGAGTTTTTGCTGAATCATCCAAACGTTAGCACTGTGCATTTCTCTGGGCTAAAAGACCACCCAGCGCACAAGCTTGCAACACGCCAGCATCATATGGCAGACGCTTATGGCGCGATTATGGGTTTTGAAGTCAAAGCGACCGATTCTGCTAATGGTACGCAAGATGGCAAAGCCGCTGCTTGGCAAGTGATAGATGCGACACAAATGATATCTATCACCAACAATCTAGGTGATGCTAAGACGACAATCACCCACCCTGCGACGACGACGCACTTTCGCTTAACTGCTGAGGCTCGCGCTGAGGCAGGTGTTAATGATAGCCTAATTCGACTGTCTGTAGGGCTGGAGGATGCTGAAGATATTATCAAAGATTTGGCTCGCGGCTTAGACAGTTTATAAAGATAACGCTATAATTAGCTTAACGTTTTATTTTTATCTAAATTCACCCGGATTACAAAGACAAAGAGAGTATTATGAATATTCAAGCCTTGATGCAACAAGCACAATCCATGCAAAAGAAAGTCGAAGCCAATGTTGAGACCGCCAAAAAAGAGCTGGCCAATAAAGAAGTGCAGGCAGAAGCGGGCAGTGGCCTTGTCAAAGTGACGATGACCGGTCGCCATGTGGTTAAGCGTTTATCTATCGACCCTAGTCTTTTAGAAGATGAGCCTGATATGATCGAAGATCTAATCGCCGCCGCTATCAATGATGCTGTTCGTCAGGCTGATGATCTGTACGAAGAGACAATGGCTGGCGCGACCTCAGGTATGGGTCTACCACCAGGTATGCAAGGTATGTTCTAAGCGATAACTCATTGCTAAATAACATAAAAAGCGTATAAATACTGACTGTAGTAGTCAATAGATGGGGTTGTTATCGTAACGATACGACCCCATTTTTATAACTAGAGATTAAGTTATAGCGTCCGTTTTTATAATTGCAAAAGGATAATAATTTGCTTACTGCCAAATTCGATCAGCTAGTCAAGCAGCTGCGTGTATTGCCTGGTGTCGGTCAAAAAAGTGCTCAGCGTATGGCACTGCATCTGCTGAGCAAAAAGCGCCCGCAAGGCATGGCGCTAGCACAAGCTCTAGATGAAGCGATGCGTGAGATTGTGGAGTGTCAGCGCTGTCATAGCTTCAGTGATGAGAGTATCTGCCCGCTGTGCCAAGACCCAAGACGTGATAATACCCAGCTGTGTGTGGTCGAGACTGCCGCCGATGTGATGGCTATAGAGCAAACGGCGGGCTATCGCGGATTGTACTTTGTATTGGGTGGTCACTTGTCGCCTATCGATGGCATTAGCGCCGATGATCTCAATATCGATCAGCTGGTCTGGCGGGTCAAAGACGAGCCGGTAGATGAGCTGATACTGGCGACTGGCACGACGGTAGAGGGGCAGACGACGGCGCACTTTATTAGTGAAGCGGCCAGTCGCCATGTTAAAAAGGTCACTCGCTTAGCACAAGGGGTGCCGATGGGCGGTGAGCTTGAGTATCTCGATAGTATGACTTTAGGCCAAGCGCTACAAAACCGCTCTTTTTTATAAAGGCAGCGTTTTTTTATTCGTTGACGACTCAGTAGACTAGGCGTTATGCCTAGTTTTTTATTTTTGAAATAAATGACACTCGCCCAATTAATACGCCGATATTGTTATAATCGGCTCATTAACTTTTCAATTTAAGCAGGTATCTGCCCGTGTCTAACTCCTCTTTGACAACGCTAACCACTTCGCAAGATGATATAGCTACTGATAATAACACTATAGAGCCGCTTGATAATCCAGCCATTTCTGCATCAAACGCCTTGCCTACAAAGCCTGATATTGATGCTTTACTTGATAGCGCTGATGAGCTACCGGTAACTTGGATCAAAGAGCAGTCCCAATTGACACCCGTCATTGAGGCTTTGAAAAGCTGTGGTCGGGTGGCACTGGATACGGAGTTTATCAAGCGCGATACTTATTATCCGCGCTTGGCTTTGGTGCAGATAAACGTAGGCGAGCATATCTATTTATTAGATGCCCCGCAGTTACAGTTACAGGACGTCTGGCAAGCGCTAAGCGCAGTTGATGTCGCCATTTGGCACGCTTGTGGCGAGGATTTAGGCATTTTTTACTTACTATCTGATTGCCCGCCGTTGACCAACATCTTTGATACGCAAATTGCGCTATCGTATTTAACCGGTCAGTTGCAGATGGGCTACCAGCAAGCGCTCGATGATCAGCTAGATATGCATATTGATAAGGAGCAAAGTCAGTCCGACTGGCTGCGTCGGCCGCTATCTGATGAGCAAGAACAGTACGCGATAGATGATGTGCGTTTTTTGCCAGCGCTATATTTGAGCTTAGAGTACGAGCTAAAAAAGCAAGGCCTGTACGAGTATGTCTGGGCGGATTGTCAGCTCTATGCTCAAGAGCTGTATGACTCGCAGCAGGTTGCTGATGAGGATATGTACTTAACCATGGCGGACTATCGCTACGATACGCAGCAAATGGCAATACTGCAAGCGGTGGCCAGTTGGCGTGAACAGCTAGCGCGTGCGACCAATCAGCCGCGCACCTTTGTGATAAAAAAACAAGCGGTACGCGAGATTATCACTGAAAAGCCCAAATCTATGCGCGAGCTTGCGCACAAGACCACTATGCACCGTAGTATGCTCAGACTCTATGGTGAAGAGCTGCTCAAGGAGATTAAGCAGGCTCAGCAGTTAGCGCCTGCCGAGCGTCCGCCGAGACTGCCTGCGCCTTATCGCTCCAAGAACAAAGCGTTGTCAAAAGCCGTTCAACATGCAACCCAGATACAAGCAGAGAAAATCGGTATACCAGCGAATGTATTAATGCGCAAAAAGTGGCTGCATCAGCTATATGAAGTCATTGCTTATGAGAAAGACTTAGCTGATCTGCCAGAGGGCTTACAAGGTTGGCGTCATGAGTGGGTGATGCAGACTTTGATACCTGTGATTGAGGAGCATAAAGCTGAGCTTAAACAAGGTATGGGCGTTAAAGGTTAATCGCTATATGCTTAAACCGCCCATGATCCAAAAACCAAATCACTTGCCGCGCGACTTCTGTACTCATTAGCATGCCAGTATGAGTGACGGGCAAGATGATATGGTCAGTAGCGCCGGCGAGCTGAGTCTCAGTGACATATACGGTGCCGTCATGAGCTAAGCTTTTGTCTTCTATGTCGCTATCAGCCTTACGCCGTTTACGATTGTGGTAGCTCAAAATCGGCTGACCTAATCCCTGTGCTTTATTACCAGCGATTACACCAAGCTCAATATCGTCAGGCAAAGACGCAACTGTGCCGTCTAAAGCTTGCTTGTATGATTTACCGACAATAAAAGGCGCTAATCGCCAACTATAATCACCACTGACGCTGCCCAAATGGGGCGTACCTAAAGTCACACAGCGTCCAATCTGCCACTGCGGATAATGAGCGACAAAATCGCGGATTATCAGCCCGCCTAAGCTATGACCAACCAGATCAATTGGCTGATCAGGGCGATGATGACTCTCAAGCCAAGTGTTTAAGCGGGCACTGTTGGTTTTGATATCGTCGCGCATGCTGCGATAGCCAAATTGATGAGTATCAAACCCTCGTGCCTGCAAGCGTTTGGCCAGTGGCCGCATAATAAAGGCCGCTTGATGCAGACCGTGAATAAGAATGACGAGATTAGGTTGAGGCATAGTATTTACTAGGGCTATGTTTACTGTGACGATATTTGTGATGAGTATCCATTATTATAGATGTCAGTTATTAGAGTTAGGTTTTGCTGCACAAAGCGCTCTTTATACGCTTATACCAGCTGGGTTTATACTGAGTAGACAAACTTAACTAAGCTAAATTCAGCCTCTGCTGAGTGCGTCTCTGACACAACCGCTCCAATCACTGCGCTCACCTTTGGCAGGCGCGTTTCGGTATCGATATGCCGCCAATCACCGAGCACGTAACGCGTTTTACCATTGATCGTTGTATGAACGTTGGGTCTATGGGTATGACCATGTAGCAGCGCATCGTTATCAGCGACCGCTTGCGCGACCGTCTGCTCATTGACATCCATGATATAGGCGTCTTTGGTGCGGTTATTGAGCTTACTCTTCGCGCGCATATTATCAGCGATGGCTAGGCGCCTCGATAGGGATTTATTGAGTAGATACCATTTGCTCAGCCGGTGACGTATCACCTTTCGAAACCATTGATACTTTTTATCATCGCTGCACAGCGCGTCGCCATGCTCTAAGCGATAGCTTTGTTTACCAACGTCTAGGCTATAGGGCTCATCAATCAGCTCACCGCCAAATAAATTGAGAAAACCGCGATCTAATAAAAAATCACGATTTCCGTGCATGACTAATATCTCACAGCCCTTTATACGTAGCTGCTTAAGTTTATTAATTAATGGCGTGAGCCAGTGCGCTTGCCTGTCGTCATCTGCCAATGATAGATAAACATCATCGCCAAGCCAAACCTCAAACCAGTCGCCTAAAATAAACAAGCGTTTGAGATTCGGCAGAGCGAGGCAGTCATCAAGCAGCGCCAAAAAAGCCTGCACAAGGGCAGGCTCGTCTAGCGATAAATGCAGATCACTAATTAATACTTGCCGTACATCATGCGGGCGAGTGGTTATTAGATGATTAAAGGTTTGCATTTATAATTATCCTAATGAGTGTTTCTAATTATCTTTATGCTAAATATAGGGCGTGTTGAACCTTCGACCATGGCACTGACAGCGACTATTTTTTAGGCGTTTCGATGTTAAAAATAATAAGTTTAGTCATTCTAAGCGCTTATTTTTAACGATGAAGCGGCAAAAAAGAGTCCTGTCTCTGTTGTTGTCGTGAGGGCTGATGCTAAAATTGCCCCATACTGCATTACAAATCTCGCTAAGGCATCTGCATTATCGTCGCTTTGTGCCTTGTCTGGAACAATTTTAGCGATCAGCAGTGCCTATTTGCGAATGTTCAACACGCCCTAGTTTATTTTAAATAAAACAGATACATTATATTTTAGCGCGGAACTGGTATAAATTTTCCTAGCGTGCTGTGCCTACGCTGTTTCGATGTTGCGCAAAATTAATTCCAGTTCCGCTGGATCGTTTTTATACTGATATTACTACAGCTATCTTTCTCAGCTAGCGTTTGCTTATTGAGAAACGACTTTAGCAGAGTTGATAGTGATAGGCTCGTTTGGCACATCAGCATGCATACCAAAACGGCCTGTTGCAACGCTGCGCATTTTTTCAATCACATCCATACCGTCGGTGACTTTACCAAATACCGTGTAACCCCAACCTTGCATGTTTTTGCCCGAGTGGTTCAAGAAGTCGTTGTCTTTGACATTGATAAAGAATTGGCTAGTGGCTGAATGCGGGTCTTGAGTGCGCGCCATAGCGATAGTGCCTTTATCGTTCTTAAGGCCATTATCCGCTTCGTTTTCGATTGGTGCGTTGGTTTTTTTCTCATTCATTTGGGCGTCCATGCCGCCGCCTTGAATCATAAAGCCATCAATAACGCGGTGAAAGATAGTGCCTTCATAATGACCTGAGTTGACGTAGTTTAAGAAGTTTTCTACGGTTTTTGGTGCTTTCTCTTCATTGAGTTCAATAGTGATATCACCCATTGACGTCTCTAACTGTACTACTGGCATATCGCTCATGGTTGTCTCCTGATTGTTGGTGTTGGAAAGTGAATTGGGCTGAGTGTCTGAAACCATTGTGTTGTTAGTATTGGTGCTGGCACAACCTAATATAAACAAAGGGGCAAATAAGCTGGCAAACCCGAATGTTTTGATAGCATGCATAGATATTCCTTTTCGCTCATAAGAGGCAGTGTTAATTTAGAGGTCAGTCTAACGGCTTTTTTGCCTGATGTCATGTATCTAGCTGTTAATGAGTTTGCAAAAGCTGATAGAATAACGCAACTCTACCTTTATTCTTAATTTTATAATTATTTTAATTCAAGCCGCTAATAAGTGGCTTAGGAGCAATGATTAATGAGCGCCAAACCTAGTAATAACGCGAGCAATGATATAAAAAAAGATGAGCCGAAAAACGACTTTATTCGTAATATTATTCGTGAAGATATAAAAGAGCAAAAATACGAGCAAATCGTGACCCGTTTCCCGCCTGAGCCTAACGGCTATTTGCATTTAGGACACGTCAAGTCTATTTGTCTTAACTTTGGGGTGGCTGAAGAGTTCGATGGCCTTTGTCATTTGCGTTATGACGATACCAATCCGACCGCTGAAAAGCAGGACTATATCGACAATATAGAAAAGGACGTCCAGTGGTTAGGCTTTGAGTGGGCAGGCGAGGCGCTACATGCATCGAGCTATTTTGATCAGCTGCATGCGTGGGCGGTACAATTGATCGAGCAAGGCGATGCATATGTCGATTTGCAAACCCCTGAGCAAATCCGCGATAACCGTGGCTCTTTTACCGAGCCTGGCAAGCCCTCGCCGCAGCGCGATGCTAGCGTGCAAGATAATTTGCAGCGCTTCGCCGATATGAAAGATGGCAAATTTGCCGATGGCGAAGCCGTGCTGCGTGCCAAGATCGATATGTCTGATGCCAATATGAATATGCGCGATCCTATTATCTATCGGGTCATGCATCAAGAGCATCATCAAACGGGCGATAAATGGTGCATCTATCCGATGTATGATTTTGCCCATCCTTTGTCGGACGCTATAGAAGGTATTACTCACTCACTCTGTACACTAGAATTTGAGGATCATCGTCCCTTTTATAACTGGATTGTCGAGAAGATTGGCTTTGACATACCGCCGCATCAGTATGAGTTTAGCCGCTTAAATGTCGATCATACTTTGACCAGTAAGCGTAAGCTTAAGCAGCTCGTCGATGAAGGCATCGTTGAAGGTTGGGATGATCCGCGTATGCCAACAATAGCGGGTATGCGTCGCCGTGGCTATACGCCAGAGGGGCTACGTGATTTCTGTGCTCGCGTTGGTATCGCCAAAGCCGATGGCGTCACTGACATGCGCCTGCTCGAGTTCAGTATTCGCCAATCTTTGGAGACGACCACCGCACGCGGTATGGCAGTACTCAAACCGTTAAAAGTCACGATTACCAACTTCACCGAGGCGGTGAGCCAGTGGCAAGATTTAAAAGCTGATAGCGTCGCCGCGCGCTTTGATGAAGACAGTCAAACCTTATGGCTGACTCAGCCCAAGCATCCTAATGTCGAGATGGGCGCGCGCGAGATTCCTTTTACCCAAACCCTTTATATCGATCAAGGCGATTATGAGATCGTGCCGCCGGCGGGTTATAAGCGCCTATCCCCAGAAAAACCTGAAATTCGTTTGCGTAATACGTATGTGCTTGCGGTCACTGAGCACATTACCGATGATAATGGCGACGTGGTTGAGCTCAAAGCAACTATTGACCCGGCGACACTAGGCAATAATCCTAAAGGCCGAAAAGTCAAAGGCGTCATTCATTGGGTCTCAGCCGATCAAGGTGTGCCAGCAACGGTACGACTCTATGAGCCTTTATTTAGCGCAGAAGATCCCAGTAGCGTAAGTGATGTGCATGAGGCGCTGAACCCGAATTCTTTGACGGTGTTAAATGCGGTCGTGGAGCCATCGCTTGCGCACGCGGATGCTGGCACGCGCTTCCAGTTTGAGCGCGAAGGTTACTTCATCTCAGATAGCGAAGAGCACAGCGCTGATAAGCCAGTATTCAATCAAATCGTCAGCTTACGTGATAGTTATAAGCCAGCTTAGGTATTGATCTTAACTATCAACATGAACTATCAATATTAGTTTGCAAATGAGCCCATTTCTAGTAATCTAGGAGTGGGCTTTTTGCTTATCACTAAACAGAATAAGCGCATTACAATATCTCACAAGACATTCATAACTGTTTTGGTAAGCTAGAGAAGCTTGTTTACTAGATATAGCTATATAGTTGTACAACGTTATATAGCTATGATAACAATACAGCGTGGCAGCCCTGTAGGCGCTGACGCTGAAACATTAATAATTTCAAACACTAATAACAAGGATACTATTATGGCAGTTTTACGTTTAGGTGACGACGCTCCAAATTTTGATGCAGTCACAACCGAAGGCAATATTAATTTTTATGATTGGGCAGGTGATAGCTGGGTGGTGCTTTTCTCGCATCCTTCAGATTACACGCCAGTTTGTACGACAGAGCTGGGCCGTACCGCAGCGCTAGGCGGCGAGTTTCAAAAACGTAATGTCAAGCCAATCGCCTTGTCAGTAGACGGTTTAGATGATCATAAGGGCTGGGCGAAGGATATTGAAGAAACTCAAGGCACTGCCGTGAATTTCCCTATCATTGCCGATTCCGATCGTAAAGTGGCTGATCTTTATGACATGATTCACCCCAACGCTGATGATACTGCCACAGTCCGTAGCGTATTTATTATCGATCCAAATAAAAAGGTGCGCTTAACGCTGACTTATCCAGCCAGCTGTGGCCGTAACTTTGATGAGATCGTGCGCGTCATTGATGCTATGCAATTATCGGATGAGTACAATGTAGCCACGCCTGTTGATTGGAAAGAAGGCGATGACGTTATCATTCCACCGAGTGTTAAAAACGAAGATATCGCTGCTAACTATCCAAAAGGCCATACTGAAGTGAAGCCTTATTTGCGTACCACTCCAGCGCCAAACAAATAAGCGGCTTTGAATTAAGTTACTTTAAGACGTTACTGTAATACGTGGCTTTAATATGTGGTTTTAATAAAAAGTAACTTAATAGCCAGTATTCAATAAAAGCTCTATGACATAAAGTTGTAGAGCTTTTTTACTATTCGTAGCAAAAGTTTTAATCAGGTTTGCTATGATAAGCAAAGTAGGCTGATCATTAGGCAGCGCTACATAATTATAAAGCTAAAATAAATATTATTTAGTACGGTTAATTAACAGTGCGAATTAGTAATGCTAATTAACCATACTAAAGCTCTTACAGTCAACCAAAACTCATTCACTTACAGGGAAGTTACTATGAAAAAGCTATATATTACGCGCACGGCACCCAATCCACGTAAAGCGATTATTCTATTGGCCTCAAAAGGCATCGATGTTGACGATATGAATGATCTGAGTGTGGTGGATATTGACTTTGCTCGCAATGAGCAGTTCTCAGAGTCTTTTACTGATATCAATCCAATGCAAACTGTGCCAGTGCTGACTTTAGGCGATGGCACTGTGCTCAATGACTCGCAGGCAGTCTGCGAATATCTTGACCGCGTTTATGGCGAGCGCTCGGTGATGGGTAATGATGTGGTACAGCGCGCGCAAGTCTGTGCTATGCGCCGTATTGCTGAGTTTGAAGTACTGTACAATTATATGCTAGCGTTTCAGCATAGCCACCCTTCTAAAGCTCAGCGGGTCGAGCAAGTACCAGAGTTTGTAGCGCCGTCAATTGCTCGCGCTGTTAAAGCTTTACCTTACTTTGACAATGCCCTTGAAGGCCGCGACTATTTAGTCACCGATCATCTCACTTTTGCTGATATCGTACTGTATTTAGGTCTTGATTTCGGTAAGGCTCTGAAAGTCAATCCTTTAGAGCAAGGCGACAATCTTGCACGCTTTTATAACAGCATGCATGAGCGTTTTAGCATTAAGGTTATGGCAAAGCCTAAGTCTGACTCTTAAATAAGATATATAAGCCCTAAGATATATAAACAATAAACGGCTCAGTCTATACTGGTATAGTCGTTTATTGCGATAAGTATGATGAATAATTATAAATAGTATCCACGTAACGTAAACCCTAAAAAGTAACGTAAACCTGTAAAAATTTAGACTTGTTTTAAAAGAGAGATTGCCTATGCTAACGACGACGAACCCACCAGCTGTGAGAACCACGTTAAAAACGGCTTTTTTGCCCAGTTTGCTAGCAGCAGCAATGACTTTGAGTGCTTGTAGTAACAACACTCCAGCAGCAGATAATGAGGATGCTAATGCGGCGGCTAATGAAGAGCGTGAAGTGGCAGCAGAGGTTGATGCTAATGATAGCGTTAGCACTGCTGAGTCAATAAGTGCTGAGGATCAGCTATTGACCAAGCTTAGTGATTACCGCTGGGTATTAGCGACAGCGACGGATAATAACGATCAGCCGATTACCTCGCTTACGCCTATCAAAGAACAAGTGACTTTGCTGGTTAATTTGCAAAACAATGATATCTTGAACTATAGCGTTGGCTGCAACACGATGGGCGCATCTTTTGCGCTCACAGGTGATACATTGACGATTAGTGAAAGTATGAGCACCAAAATGTCTTGTGGCGAGCTTGATAAAGCGGAAACCAAGCTTAATCAGCTTATGCAAGGGGAGAGTCAGATCAGCATATCAGCTACGGCCAGTAACGCTGAAACCCCAATGTTAACGCAAGTTACTAGCGATGATAGTACTTTAGTTTGGAGAGGTAGACTGACATTACAAGCCAAGTACAATAGTAATGGCGAGACTATATTTTGGGAAGTGGCAGCGGAATCAGCGCCGTGTCAGGATAATGAGACGCAGATGTGCTTGCAAGTACGGCCAATCACTTATGATGATCAAGGCTTAAAGACCAGCGAAGGGCAATATATGGACTTTGCAGGCAGCATTGATGGTTATCAGCATGATGGTCAGCATAATGAGATATTGCGTCTGCAGCGCTTCAAGACAGATACTGATACCGTATTAGTCGATAATGCCGATTCACAATACGCTTATGTACTAGATAGAGTGATCGAAAGTACGTTAGTGGACAATAGCTCTGAATAAGTAGTGGTCTATCTAAACTAGAACCTAACAAACCTGTACCGCCATATCGTAAAAACGCGCTGATATTAGCGCGTTTTTTTATTACAAAATTTTTTATAGCTTTTGATCTATTTATTAGAACATAACTGATACTGTCAATTTAGGTTGCCTAAATCCTCTTCGCTTAAACGCCAGCGACCCTTTTTCTTAGAGGAGCTGCGGCCTCGTAGTGCGCTATTGAGAATGAGCTTATTCATTGAGTGGCTAGAGTGCGCGTGACAAATGGCGCAGGCGAGACCATCAGCGGCGTCTTGCTGCGGCACCACCTCTAAGGTCAAAATACGGCATACCATATCTTGCACTTGCTCTTTGGCAGCTGCGCCATAGCCGCAGACTGCTTGTTTGATTTGCCGAGCGGTATATTCGGATACTTCTAGATCTAGCGCCACCATAGCGGCGATAGCGGCGCCGCGTGCTTGCCCTAATTTAAGCGCTGAATCTGGGTTGTCGGCCATAAATACTTGCTCGATAGCGGTATAAATAGGCTCATCAGCGTATTTGAGGTGATGCTGAGTGATGCGAGTTAAACCATTGAAGATACGTTTTAAGCGTTCAGGCATCTCTTTGGTATCGGTGCGAATGGTGCCGGCATCTATATAACTCAGCTTGTCGCCTGTTTGCCGTATGATGCCATACCCTGTCATACGTGAGCCCGGATCGATTCCGATGATAATTGCCATAACTCTCCACTATCTTGATTGTTTTGCTAGTGATTACTGTCTTCGCATCTAGGTCAATATAAAGTCATTTATCAGATGACTATTTACTTAAAAATGCGCTACAAGTTTGATAGTATAGCAAGCCATCCCCATATACATCATATGTTAGCCATTTTAATTTTTTAAGTTTATTTTAAGGACGACACGTCATGGGTCAGATAGTTGGGATTGCCATTGTTTGGTTTATTATTGAGATGCTGGTTTGGTATTTGATTGCCCAGTTCACCAGTGGCTGGCTTGTATTTATGTGGTTTATTATTGCCGCAGTGATCGGTATCTCGCTTATACGTAAAGGCATGGTAGCTCTGAACCCGATGGCGCAGCAGATGAAAGCTGGCGGTATGATGAACCCAGCTATGCGCCCGCAAGAATCTACTATGCTAAAAAGTGTCGCGATGGCGGTTGCTGGCATCTTACTATTAATACCTGGGGTCATTAGCGACGTATTAGCGCTATTGGTGGTCCTGCCGCCAGTGCAAAAGCTACTCAAAGATAAAGCCAATAATTATGTTATGAATAATCAGCAGAAGATGATGGAGATGATGGCTAAGCAAATGGGCGGCGCTGGTGGTATGGGCGGCATGGGTGGTCAAAACCCGTTTGGCGGTATGGGCGGGCAGAACCCGTTTGGCGGCATGAACAATCAACAAAATCCATTCGGTCAACAGCAACAAAACCCGTTCAGCGATGTGTTTAAGCAGCATACGACAGTAGATGGCACGGCCAAAAATGTACCTAAAGATGTCAAAAAAATCACTAAATCGGCTAATGACGAATAGCCAGTAATGCTCAATCTCTTATAGTGCTAGGTTTTTGTATCGCTTTGGGTGGTCTTTAAGATTGTAGGGTCTTTAAAAATTTTAATTTCCTATTTTGAACGTCCATAAAAAAAGCCCCTATCTGCATAAGATAGGGGCTTTTTGGTGGTTGGTGCTCTCTTTATTGAATATTACTGTATTCGCTATAAATAAGAACACCTAACCGAATGTAACAACCAAAGTGTCGCCGTAAGATGGTAACCCATGAACCGTGAAGTTCAGGGCGGATGTGTCATTGCCTCGGCAGGTTTCCTGATACACTGCAAGCAGTGCAGGCATACACAATGAAGCAATAGGTAGCACATCCTGGTAAAGCATTATCGGCTCAGGGAATAAACATCTACTAGCCAACACTTCAGAATAGTTTTATCTTAACCAATGAAATTAGGTATTGCAAGTCTGATTTACAGATTGATACCCTTTGTTATTTGCACGAATAGTTGCCATATATCAGTAGAGAGGAAGATAAAAAGCCGATTTTTCAGCAATTTCAAGATGTGTGCTAATATAGACCACTTTATATTGTCTGAATCAATAAAGCCCAGTTGCGTACATGTATTCGATTGACAATATCTCACTATTTAAGCAGTACAGGTTTTCATTCATTTGAGGAGCGGTAATCTATGGCTAGTAAGCAACAACCATCAGAGTCTATCAACGACAAGACCCAGTACAGCGATCAGCAAAATAAAAAAACGCCACACGTATTAATGATATTAGATGGCTTTGGGCATCGTGAAGAAAATGACGATAATGCTATTGCTGCCGCCAATATGCCAAACTTAGATCAGATTTATCAGCAGTATCCGCACGGATTAATTTCAGGCTCAGGAGAAGACGTTGGACTGCCGCCGGGTCAGTTTGGTAACTCTGAAGTCGGTCATATGAATCTGGGCGCTGGACGTATTCTTTACCAGGACTCAACGCTCATCTCAAGCGAGCTTGAGAGTCGTGAGTTTTACAAGAATGAAGCGCTAGTAGGTGCGGTAAAAGCGGCTAATGAGCTTGGCGGTAATGTGCATATTATGGGCCTGCTCTCTGATGGCGGTGTGCATGCGCATCAAGATCATATTGAGGGTATGTGTCACTCCGCGCTCGTTCACGGTGCCAAAAACGTTTTTGTACATTGCTTCTTAGATGGTCGTGACACGCCGCCTAAATCTGCGGATAAATATATCAATCGTTTGCGAGAGTATTTAAATAAACTAAACTTGCACTACGAAGGCAACGTACAGATAGCCAGTATCATCGGTCGTTACTATGCTATGGATCGTGATAACCGCTGGGATCGCGTACAAAAAGCTTACGAGCTGATTACCGAAGGGAAAGCGGAGCGCATGTCAACGCGGGCGGATGGCGCCATTCAAGCAGCCTATAAAGCGCGCGAGACTGACGAGTTTGTCAGTCCAACTACCGTTATCGAGCATGGCGAAACCCCATGCACTGTCGAGAATGACGATGCGGTAATTTTTATGAATTTCCGTGCTGATCGTGCGCGTGAATTGGCACAAGCTTTTGTACTGCCTGATCATGAATTCTCAGGTTTTGCGCGTCATAAGCAGCCAAAGCTCGCCGCTTTTGTTATGTTGACTAAGTACTCAGACGTGCTCGCGGACAACCCCAAAACGAGCATCGCTTATCATCCGACATCACTCAGCAACACTTTAGGCGAGTACTTACAAAACCAAGGTAAGACGCAGCTACGCATCGCCGAGACAGAGAAGTATGCGCATGTGACCTTTTTCTTCAGTGGCGGCCGTGAAGAGGAGTTTACTGGAGAAGATCGCATTTTAGTGCCTTCACCAGATGTGGCAACTTACGACCTACAGCCAGAGATGAGTGCGCCGGAGGTGACCGATGAGCTCGTTGAAGCTATTGAGTCTGGTCAGTATGATGTGCTGATCGTCAACTATGCTAATGGCGATATGGTAGGGCATACCGGTATCTTTGATGCAGCAGTCAAGGCGGTAGAGGCATTAGATGTCTGTATCGGCCGCGTTAAGACAGCGGTGCGCGCCGCTGGTGGAGATATGCTTATTACTGCTGATCATGGTAACTGCGAGCAGATGCAAGACTATGAGAGCGGGCAGGTGCATACTCAGCATACCACTGAGCATGTGCCACTGATTTATATTGGTGACAGGGATGTCAAAGTACGTAGCGGTGGCCGATTAAGTGATGTCGCGCCAACGATACTTTCGTTGATGGAGCTAGAAGTCCCAAGCGAGATGACTGGTGAAAACTTACTGATCGCTAACGCTTAAGTCGATAAGCTTAAATCGATAAGTAGTTCTAAAGCGTACTTATAATCGGCGATTTAAACGGTCTTATCAGCATTTGCCAAAGATAGAAAAAGGGAAGAGTAGAGATTATTCTTCCCTTTTTTATGCTTTGCTGTGCAAGCTTTGTCCTCTATAGTTTTTGCTTTTATGACTTTTAAAGTTTATTGGTTATCAAGCCGACTTTAAGTGGTTTTTATCATAGCCTTAAGCTATCTTATGGTGTTATATAATAAAATTATTTATTTTTCAGGTGAGTTTTCCTATGCCTTTATCTGCTCTCAAAAATCTTCTTTTGGTAATACCGGTGAGTCAGCAGCAAGTGCTCCGAGCTATGCTGAGCCCTTGTCTATTAGCGGTGTTCGGCTTGAATGGGCCTGCGCACGCTGCGCTCAATGATGATCAGATAAAAGTGATAGACAAAGCTGGTGAGCAACAAAAGCAGGACACCGATACTACTGCTAATCTGCAGCTGATCAGCTTACAAGATAACAGGCCAATGATTGACAGCAGCACTGATAATCGGAGTGATGGTTTTTTAGAAGACGATACCAGCGCTTCTGATCAAAGCCAAGATTGGCCAGAGGATGACAGTGATGACAATGATGATATCGATGCCTTTGGCGATAGTACAAGCAGCCCATTAGCAGACGATATTGAAGATGACTATGAAGAGGTACCGCGTGAAGTGGCGAACGTATCGCTCAAAGCCATCTCTCCTGAGACCCTTAAAACCTTTGTCGCTGTCGTTGATTTGGTGCGCCGCGAGTATATAGATCCGGTCAATGATGAAGTGTTATTCAATAATGCTATGAGCGGTATGCTGACCAAGCTTGATAGTCATGCAGAGTTTTTGGATGCTGAGGCGTATGAAAACTTACGCGCTTTTACCCAAGGCGATGTGGGTGATGTCGGTATCGAAGCGCACTATCAAGCGGATGCTGATCATTGGGTCGTGACTGAAGTGATAAAAGATTCACCTGCAGACCAAAAAGGCGTGACTGTCGGAGATTATTTACACCAAGTGGGCGAGTTTAAGCTTGATGATGAACGTGCGCCTAATGATATCAAGCAATTATTAACCGGTATTGCCGGCTCACAAATCGATGTCATCGTATCAAAAGCCGGACGACGTAAACGCGCAGTGACGCTCCAGCGTAATCATACGCGTACACAGAAGATAGATACGCGTTTGCTAGATGGCGTGGCTATTGTAAAACTACCATCGTTTCAAGAAACAACGCGCGAAAAAATAGTGCAAAGTCTGATTGATTTAGACGCGCCTATCACTGGAGTGCTGTTAGACGTACGAGATAATCCAGGCGGGGTGCTGACCTCGGCAATCGATGTCGCCAGCCTTTTTATGAAAGATACGGATGTGGTACAAGTTAAAGGCCGTCAAGGCGATCCACGTATCTTAGCGACTAAAGGCAGCGCGTTACTTGCGCCGTTGCCGGTAGTCATTTTACAAAACCGGTATTCTGCCTCAGCAGCAGAGGTGTTAGCCAGTAGCTTAAAGGCGCAGAACCGCGCCACTATCGCCGGGGAGACAAGCTACGGTAAAGGCTCGGTACAGTCGGTAATCGCATTAAATGATGAGCAAGCCGTCAAGCTAACGGTAGCCCACTATCTAACTACAGAGGGTGCAAAAATCGATAAAGTTGGGGTGCAGCCTGATGTGACTTTGAATGGTAGTGAAGGCTCATGGGAGCAGCAAGCACTTGACGTACTACGCCCAAAAATACAAAACTCAGGAATTCATATGGTTAGAAAAGGCCATGTTGCCCAGCCAGCGGTGAAGTAGCTAGAGCGCTGATTATATAGCTGTATGTAGCTCTTAATGGCTAGACTATGCTGATAACTAGCGTAGTTATGAGTCTGTTTGCTCTTCAGCAATTCCAAGTTTTTTCATGCGATAGCGTAACGACCGAAAGGTGGTACCTAAGAGCTCAGCAGCTTGTGTTTTATTCCAACCAGTCTGCTGCAGCGCAGTGACAATCAGCTGTTTTTCTTGCTGCTGTAGATAAGCCTCTAAGCCTTTTTCGGGTAATTCAGCAGAGGTACTTTCTTGCATCGCTGCTGATACACTCGCTTTCGTGTCTTTTTGAGGATTATCCGTTGGTAAACTATCCTCTGCCGCAACTACGCTGTTGGATAAAGGCGTAGTTTGGCTAGTCGGATCAGTCGTAGATTGTGACTGATCACAATAGGATGGCTCAGACAATGACGCCTCAACCTCCGGTAATCCTAAGTGCTCGGCTGCGATGATATCACTCTCCGCTAACGTTATCGCTCGCTCTAACAAATTACGTAGCTCACGGACGTTACCGGCGAAATGATGCAACTTTAAACGCCCAATAGCATCATCACTGAGCTGTGGTGATCCTTCTAGTTGCCACTCCTCACGAATCAAAGCTAAGAAATGCTGAGCCAAAGCCGGAATATCATGCGCACGCTCGTTAAGCGCAGGTAGCTTTAGCTCAATGACATTGATACGGTAGTATAAGTCTTGTCTAAAGTGGTTAGCCGCTACCAGCTGCGCCAGATCTTTATGAGTGGCAGATAATAGGCGAATATCGACGGCGACCTCTTTGGTATCGCCAATCGCGCGCACGGTTTTTTCTTGAATGGCGCGCAGGAGCTTGACTTGCATAGCTAAAGATAAGTCTGCAATTTCGTCCAAAAACAACGTCCCGCCATTGGCTTGTTGAAACAGTCCTTGCTTGTCAGCCACTGCACCCGTAAAGCTGCCTTTTTTATGACCGAAAAACTCTGACTCCATTAGCTCAGAGGGGATAGCGCCGCAGTTGACAGGAACAAAATGCGCCTCACGTCGAGGACTTAAGTCATGAATGAGCCGAGCGGCGACTTCTTTACCTGTCCCTGAAGCCCCTGATAAAAATACCGGTGCTTGCGAGCGGGCAAGCTTTAAGATAGTCGATTTTAGCGTATGCATGACTTTGGTGTCGCCAATTAAGCGCTGGTCTAGCAATTGCTGTTCAGGCGTCTTCGCGTCTGCTGGTTGAACGCTATCATCTTGACGAATGACTTTTAGAGCGTTTTCGACCAACTGCCGCAAACGCGGTAGCTCCAAAGGCTTATTGACAAAATCAAATGCGCCTAATTTTAGCGCTTCGATAGCTAAGTCCATACTGCCATGTGCGGTTATGACAGCCACTGGCACAGTAGAGCTGCTGCTGATAAGTTTGACCAGATCAAGACCTGATCCATCCGGTAATTGCAGATCTGTGAGACAAAAATCGTATTCATTGTCTTGCCAGTAAGCTTTTGCCTGCGCTAAATCATAAGCGACATCGCTTTTGATGCCCATTTTAGTCAGGGTGATTTGCATTAAGCGGCACAAATCTACTTCGTCATCGACGACCAGTGCAGTTGCTGTCATAAATAACCTTTCAGTGTTCAACGAATAAAATGGGTATAAAGCAGTTAGTATAGATTAATGGGTTAAAAGGCAGCTAAAGTCGGCCACCAGTGAACTCTTATCTGTTTAGAGGTCCACACTCTCGGCTATAGCCTGCTCGGTCAAAATAGCTGGAATGATCAAGCGAAAGCAGGTTTTTTCGTGCTCTGGGACATAGACTAAACGCGCCTGATTAGCCTCACTAAACGCTTGTGATAAATATAAGCCTAAGCCTGTACCGGCTTTATCAGTGGTAAAAAACGGCTCAAATAAGTGCTCAATGTCAGCGCTTTTTACCCCTTTGCCATTATCTAAAATATCGATTATAACATCGTTACGCCGACTATAAATCTCTACTTCTACGTAAGCATGAGGATGAGATAAGCTACTATAGCGCAAACCATTGTTGATTAAATTAATCAATATCTGCTCTAATTGATGAGTATCAAAGACAATAAGAGGCTGCACTTTACCGGATAAAAACACATCATGACCACTAAAATGGTTAGCGATAAACTCTACCATCCAGCTCTCAAGCGTAATGCTGTGTTTATTGGGCGGCTGTCGTTTGGAGAGCTTTAGCACATCTTCAATAATTCTGTTAACGCGCTTGGTTTGCGAGAATATCATCTTGTATAGCTCAAAATTGCTATCATCGACGCTGTTAGCCGCTATCCTAACTGACGCGTCATCAGTACTGACAGGATCGGCATCAATCTCTTCCATAAGCAGCTGGCTAGCTTGTGATATGGCGGATAAGGGGTTACGAATCTCATGCGCAATACTAGCGGTTAGCTGTCCAAGCGAGGCAAGCTTGAGCTGCTGCGCGCTGGCTTGTTCACGGCGTAAGTCTTCTAAGATGATCAGGCGGCTATAGTCTTTTAGCGGGATAACTTGCACTCGTAAACGCGCTATGATTGAAGCTTCTATAGTCGTTGGCAGCTCGTAAGTAAACAGCCTTGATTGTCCTGCAGGTACCGCCAAACAAGTCTGCAATAACTGCGTGTGTAGATGCGCTAATTGCTTATGGAAGCCTGCAAGCTCGTTGTTTGTCTCATCGATGTCTAATAGCTGATATGTCGCGCGATTGGCCAGTACAACCTGCTGCTGATCTAGGACTATGACGCCATTGATCATTTGGCTGATAACTTCTTGGTTGATATCGTTGAGCCGGGCCACTTCTTTCGCTTGCTGCGCGGAGACTTTTTCGACGTGTAGCAAGCGCTGCGATATCGTCCAAGTTAAAAAACCAACAACCAAAAAGCTTGCCGACATAAGCAGCGCGTCGCCTAGATTTGCTAAGCTGATGCTACTAGAGAGCGCATAAAAAAACTGTTGATAAATAACAAATATAACAGCGAGCAAAGTGATGACTAGCGCCTGTGAGCCGGGAAGCAGCATAAAGCTTGCGGCAACGACCACCATATACAGCATCGTCAGTTGTAAATCTGGCGCGCCACTGCTATAAAGCAACAAGCTGAGCATAATGATATCGACCGCTAAACCAAAGCTTAGTTGGCGCTGTGGGCGCTTTTGTACGACATAAAATAAACCCAGTAGAATGATACTAAGTAGCGTGTAAAATATCAGCGCGGTCTGCTGTAATAAACTAGGCAAAAGCAGATTATCAGCATTAGCATTAGCATTAGCATTCGCATAAGCTAATATCAAAAAAAACACATTAATAACCACACGGTAACTGCTATACACCAGCCCCAATCGACGCAGCTGTGAGGAGGGTAGCGTATCGTTTTGCTGACGATAGTTGTTGATAACAGTCATCGTTTTGGCTAATAGGGTCATAAAGTATAAGCATCGAAGCAGTACAATAAAAATAGCATCATAGTAGATCACCTCAGCGGGAGTACAGAGTGAAACAAAGTTAAAGTGTAACCTTGCTTTAGTCATTAAGGCTGTATTAAACCATGACGAATGGCTAAGTGGGTCAACTTTACATCGCTATCGACGCCTACTTTTTCGTAGATACGGTAGCGGTAAGTATTGATGGTTTTGACACTCACAAAGAGCTGATCAGCGATTTCTTGTGGGCTTTGACAGTTGACTACCATCATCGCTACTTGCTTTTCTCTATCACTTAATAAGTCAAAAGGCGATCCGGCTTTATCAGAGAGTAATACTTCCGCTAACTGCTCGGCCACATCGTGACTGAAGTAACGCCCACCTTGATGTACCTTTTTGATTGCTCTTATCATCTCATCAAGAGGCGTTCCTTTAGTGATATAACCGTTGACGCCTGCTTTTAGCAGCATAGAAGGGTAGGGCTGAGTGACGACGCTGCTTACTGCTAAAATCTTGCTGCCTATGCCGAGCTGTACCAAACGTTTAGTCGCTTCTAGACCGCCGATATTCGGCATATTGACATCCAACAAGATGACATCAGGGGTCAGATCACGCGCCAGTTTGATAGCCATGTCGCCGCCATCAGCTTCCCCTACGACTTCGATATCAGCACTATCGGCCAACATCCGACTGATACCCATACGTACCAGATCGTGATCGTCTACTACTAATACTCTAATCATAGTTATACTCTTAATTATACGGTCCACAGCGTGTTTGATTGCTACTTTTACTAGGGCGTGTTGAACATTCGACCATGGCACTGACAGAGACTATTTTTTAGGCGATTTGCAGATAAAAATGGTAAGTTTAGTCGTTCTAAGCGTCTATTTTTATCAATAAAGCGGCAAAAAATAGTTCTGTCCCTGTTGTTGTAGTGCGGGCTGATGCTAAAATCGCCCTAGTCGTTGCGAAAATCTAGCCAATGCAATAAGCATTACCTGCAATTTTCCCTTAGACTAGAACTATTTTAGCGATCAGCAGTGCACATTTGTGAATGTTCAACACGCCCTATAAGCTATTATTTATGATTGAAAATAAAACTATTACTAATCAAAACCTTAGAGATAAAAACTCCAAAAATAACAAGCGAATAGAATTATATTACTGGAATGTTAATAAATATTGCTAGAAACTAAAGCAAATGTAGCAAAGTTTACTTAAGACTCAAAAAGGTTTACGTATGCAGCATAGTCGATTACTCTAAAATACAAACCATGATACACTAAAAGTACACAATACTATCTTAGTAATCATTTGCCAGTCGTTATTGGGCTATATCAACAGAGAGCTGATAGTAAGCTAATTGTTATTAAGCGACGCATAGCCATCATCGTTTCACGCTATTTATCTATCGGTCGTCTATTATAATCGGTGACTGACGCCATACCAACCGCAGGGGGAAGAATGAGACATTTATCATTAACCAAACAGCAGCTCGTTGCTGCTCTAATTTCAATGAGTTTGGGCGGTGTTGCGCAAGCAGCGCTTACAATTAATGGTAACCCTGAAGCTAGTGCGCGCGTTAGTTGGGGCGGTGCTGATAGTCTATCAGAAGCTCGTAATATCATGTACAGCAAATCGTCTACTGTCAGCCGTGCTAATAATGGTTCAAGCATTAAAAAAGTAGATAACGGTTACGGCACTACCAATATTACTAACGCTAGTAGCTATGGTAGCAGCAATAATAGATTCAACGCTAATAATAGATATAACACGACTTACAATGGCAGCTTTGGCAGCAGTGATATGATTCCGATCAGCACTGACTCTCGTAGTGTGACGGTAATTGATGCGGAGACTGGCGAATCTATTTATGAAAAAGATGCGGATAGAGCGCGTCCTATGGCTAGTATCACTAAAGTGATGACAGCGATGGTGGTACTAGATAGTGGTCTAGATATGCGTGAGGAACTTATCTTGGAACCTGAGGATTTTATTGGGCCTAAACGTGCCAGCTCACGCCTAAAATCAGGCGATCGATTGAATCGTGCTGAGATGCTATTGATGTCGTTAATGAAGTCTGAAAACCCTGCAGCAAAAAGCTTAGCGCGTAACTATCCTGGCGGCTATGATGCCTTTATGCGCGCGATGAATCGTAAAGCGCAAGAGCTCGGTATGACCTCTGCATTCTTTGGCGATCCGACAGGACTTGATAAGCGTAACGTTGCTTCCGCAAACGACTTAGTAAAAATGGTACGCGCTGCTGGTAACTATGATGTGATCCGCCGCTTCTCTACCACAAAGAGCTACGACTTTTATGTTGCCAACTATGCCCGTGGTAACCGTACTTACTCAGCTAACAATACTAGCAGTTTGGTTCGCTCAGGTAACTATCCTATCGGTATCTCGAAGACCGGGTTTATCAATGAAGCAGGTCGCTGCGTAGTTATGGAAACCCGCGTCAATAATCGTCCGGCTATCATTGTGATCTTAGGTGCTAATAGCTCAGCGACACGCTGGGGCGATGCTAAAAACATCTTAAATAGCTTAGCGAGCCGCCGTACGGTATAAGACTATTCTACGTTTGTAATTATGATTAGGCTGTTATTTAAGATAACAGCCTTTTTTATGACACTTATCTTTAGAGCTGAGATGTGACTTAAGCTTTAGCTTTTATGTCTTACATTTTGAACCCATAAATCATCTGAACTTAAATCGAGCCGCCCGCGATATGACTGAGCTATTGAAATCCTCAAGTTTGCTAGTGCCTAAGCTGTATCTATTGACCAATGATGACAAGTTACCAGTGCTGCTGGCGAAGCTTGAGATGGCTTTAGCGACAGGAGTCGTGCACTTACTTCAGATCCGCCGTAAGCAAGTTTTAGCTACAGATAATGGTGCCGCTAAGCTCTATCAAGAGGCGCTGCAAATCGTAGCGCTTGCCAAAAGATACAAGGTTGCGGTCGTTATTAATGACGATATGGCGCTCGCCGAGCAGCTAGGCGTGGGCGTGCATCTAGGTCAGAGCGACGGCAGTATCGAGGCGGCTAGGCAGCGCTTGGGATGTCAGCAAGTAATTGGACGGACTTGCCACGATGATGTCGATTTGGTCGTTAAGGCGAAAAGTGCAGGCGCAAGCTATGCTGCAATGGGCGCTATCTTTAGCTCAACCACTAAGCCTAATGCCCAGCCTATAGAGCGCTCGAAGCTTATAGCAGGATGCAAGCAAGATATAGATATCTGCGTGATAGGCGGTCTAACCGCTGAGAATATTACCGGGCTGCAAGGTTTGCCTATTCGTTATGTCGCAGTCGTCGGCGATATTATGGATTTGAGCGTTGATAAAATCGCGCATCGTTGCCAGCAGTGGCAGCAAGCGTTAAATACTTGGAGTACGGCCAGCTCAAAATAAAGAGCTAGGGCGTGTTGAACATTCGCAAATAGGCACTGCTGATCGCTAAAATTGTTCCAGACAAGGCACAAAGCGACGATAATGCAGATGCCTTAGCGAGATTTGTAACGCAGTATGGGGCAATTTTAGCATCAGCCCCAACGATAAAAGCAGGGGACAGGACTCTTTTTTGCCGCTTCATCGTTAAAAATAAGCGCTTAGAATGACTAAACTTATTATTTTTAACATCGAATCGCCTAAAAAATAGTCGCTGTCAGTGCCATGGTCGAATGTTCAACACGCCCTAATAAAGTCTTAGCATCAATGACTTAAACGTTTGCGACAAAATATTGCTATAAAAAAGGCATACTTATCACAGTATGCCTCAATGTTTATTAATAACAACCCGATTTTAAATTTTAGATAGCTTATTCTGCGTGGTCCATACATAAAGTGGCGTAAGGCACGGCTTTTAGACGCTCTTCTTGGATAGGCTCACCGCAGACTTCACACTCAGTATAAGTCCCGTTTTCGATACGGCTTAGCGCCTCATTAACATAAATAAGGTTCTGCCTAGCTTCTTCAGCCAGCAGCTGGCGCGTATCGTTTTGACGAATAGAGATCGCTTGATCTTCCCAGTCTTTATTGAGCTCGTCTTGCGGGTTTTGAATATGGTCTTCGATAGTATCGATGCGGGTTTGGTATTCTTCTTGTAGCTCTAATAGTGTCTTTTTGGCCGCATCTAAATCAATACTCATTGTACTCTCCTATTGGTTTTTGTTGTTTTGTACCGTAACAGCTTAAGGCGAATAAGCAAATAGTGCCACCACGAAATGTTACTGATATTTATTGAATAGGTTTATAAGGGCGTGTTGAACATTCAAATATTAGGACTGCTGATAGATAAAATCGCACCAAACTAGGCGTAAACCGACGATAATGTCGAGGCCTTAGCTAGGTTTACAACACCGTTTGGGGTGATTTTAGCATCAGCCCTTCGGGGCGGGGCTCTTTTTTGCCAATACATGGCGAAATTGTCTATCCTAGAATGACTAGGCTTCGAAAATTTCACTGCGTATTGCCTGAAAAATAGCCGCCGCCAGTGCCACATTTGAATGTTCAACACGCCCTAAAAGCGTTTATCGAAGGTTTGTTATCATGTGGCCTGTTTTGTTAAGTATAAATATAAGCGAGATAAAGTTGACGGTATATGAAATAGACCGCTAAAATGCGGCCAGCAAATAACGCTATACATAAGAGCCAGCATATGAGGGCTAGCGATTAAAAGCTAGCTGGTAACAAGTTAGCAGATGCGGCTTGTAAAATGAAATAGTGTCAAAGCAGTTGGACGTGCTCAACATGAGCTAATGAATAAATTAAGCATTCAATAAGAGACGATAAGGTAGAGAAGGTCATGAACTTTTTGCGTATGAGTGAGCTGGAATTGGCGGATAAGATGGTTTTAATTCGTGAAGATCTCAATGTCCCCATCAAAGACGGCAAAGTGATGAGCGATGCCCGTTTACAAGCAAGCTTGCCAACGATCAAAATGGCTTTAGACAAAGGCGCAGCTGTTATTATTTGCTCTCATTTAGGTCGTCCGACTGAAGGTAGTCCGGAAGATAAATACTCGCTTGCGCCAGTTGCCGACTATTTGACCCAAAAGCTGGGCACGCAGATTGATAAACCGGTCACTTTAAACCGTGATTATTTAGAGCAGAGTGTCGACATTCAGCCAGGAGAGGTGGTACTGCTTGAGAACGTTCGCTTCAATAAAGGCGAGAAGAGTAACGATGCTAGCTTATCGCAGCATTATGCTGACTTATGCGATGTCTTTGTGATGGATGCTTTTGGCACCGCTCATCGGGCGCAGGCATCTACAGAAGGGGTGACCCAAGCGATGCATCAGGCGGATAAAGTCGCTTGTGCAGGGCCACTACTAGCGGCTGAGCTCGATGCACTCAGCCGCGCGCTTGAGACGCCGGCTCAGCCTATGCTAGCGATTGTTGGCGGCTCAAAAGTTTCTACGAAGCTTGAGGTGCTGCATAGCCTAGCTGCCGTCTGCCGCCAAATTATCGTTGGCGGTGGTATTGCTAACACTTTTTTAGCAGCAAAAGGGCACAATGTTGGCGCTTCTTTATTTGAGGCAGACTTAGTCGATACCGCGCGTGATATTATGGCCAAAACTGACATTTTATTACCAGAGTATGTGGTTACCGCCAGCAAGAATGACATCGATTTTGCAGATTTTACCGGCTCACTGCAGCAAGCCAAGGCTGAGGTAAAAGCGGTTACCGATATAGCCGCTGACGATATGATCTTAGATGTCGCTGAGCCAAGCGCCAAAAAACTAGCCGACGCTATCAATAATGCGAAGACTATTCTTTGGAATGGCCCGGTTGGGGTCTTTGAAGTGGATGCTTTTGGTACAGGCACCCAAATTATCGCTAGAGCTGTGCAAGACAGCGACGGGTTTTCGATAGCTGGTGGCGGCGATACGCTAGCAGCTATTGATAAATATCAAGTCGCTGATGGCGTGAGCTATATGTCGACAGGCGGCGGCGCGTTCTTAGAATTTGTTGAAGGGAAGGTTTTACCTGCCGTAGCCGCCTTACAATTGAGCGCTTAAAATCGCTGATAGTAACACTAGAAGTACAAACTTCATAAATTAACTCAGGTAGGCTGTCAAATTATTCGCAAACGTTATCGTCATTTAATAGCGTTGAAGAATAATAGTATGGAGCAGTTATTATATTGTTAATATACTGAAAATTTTATTGCATGTCCTATTTGCTAACTATAAACTAGCGAAACCATGTAATTTGACATGCATTATTTACGAGAGGTTTATTATGTTAAAACGTCATTTGTTACTTGCCAGTATCCTTGCTGGTACTTTTGCAGTCACTGCATGTAGCCAACAAACTGAAGAGAACACCGAAGCTGCTGTTGAGTCTGCTGGTGATGACATCGCAGCTAACACAGAAGCTGCCGCTACTGAAGCTGAATTGGCTGCTCAAGACGCTGAAGTTGCTGCGCAAAACGCTGGTGATGAAATCGCTCAAGGCGCTGAAACAGCCGGAGCCGCTGCTACTGAAGCGCTAGCTAATACTGGCGATGCTATCGCTGATGGCACAAATGCTGCTGTCGAAGGTACAGCTGAAGCCGTAGCTGACGGTGCTGACGCTACAGAAGACGCTGCTAATGAAGTGGCCGTAGAAGCGGACCAACAGTACTAATACTCATTTAAGCCGCTGACACTATTTTGCACTAGCTTTAAGAGCACTGAGTTAAAGATAAATCTCTACTTTATTGAAGAAGCCTTGGTTATTACCAAGGCTTTTTTTTGCGTTTAGTCGTGCCAACTAACCTTGTCTATTATTAGGTTTTATGATTAAGGTGGCAAAAAGATAAATACAGACACAAGCACTACGAGAGAGGGGTATATTTTGCTATAATCGCCCCGCAACAATTATCAGTGTTACTTTCATGTCTTTAAAATTTAAATAGAGAGCGTTTTATGGCCTTAATATCCCTACGTCAGCTACTAGATCATGCCGCTGAGCATAGCTACGGCGTACCTGCTTTTAATGTCAACAACCTAGAGCAGATGCGAGCAATCATGATGGCAGCCGACGCTTGTGATTCACCAGTGATAGTGCAAGCAAGTGCAGGAGCACGTACTTATGCTGGATCCGCTTTTTTGCGTCATCTCATTCTAGCGGCTATTGAAGAATGGCCGCATATTCCGGTCGTTATGCACCAAGATCATGGTATGTCGCCGGCGATCTGTCAGCGTTCTATTCAGCAAGGGTTCTCCTCAGTGATGATGGATGGCTCTTTAGGTGAAGATGGCAAAACACCGATGGACTATGACTACAATGCTAGCGTCACTCGTGAAGTCGTCAAGTTCTCTCATGCCTGCGGCGTCTCAGTAGAAGGGGAGATCGGCTGTTTGGGTAGCCTTGAGACGGGCATGGCAGGCGAGGAAGATGGTTCTGGCGCGGAAGGCGTGTTAGGTCATGAGCAGTTATTAACCAGCAGCGACGAAGCCGAGCAGTTCGTCAAAGACACCCAAGTCGATGCACTAGCGATCGCAATCGGTACTAGCCATGGTGCCTATAAATTCACCCGTCCGCCGACTGGCGACATCTTATCTATCGAGCGGGTCAAAGAGATTCATGCGCGTATCCCCAATACGCATCTAGTGATGCACGGCTCGTCATCGGTACCGCAAGAATGGCTCAAAGTTATCAATGAGTATGGCGGCGATATCGGCGAGACTTACGGCGTACCCGTCGAGCAAATCGTTGAAGCGATTAAGCATGGTGTACGTAAGGTGAATATCGATACTGACTTGCGTCTGGCATCCACAGGGGCGATTCGTCAGCATTTGGCCCAAAACCCGAGCAACTTTGATCCGCGTAAATACTTCAAAGCGTCTATGCAAGCGATGTCCGACATCTGTACTAATCGCTTTGAAGCCTTTGGCTCAGCAGGTCAAGCGCATAAAATTCGTCCGATTAGCCTTGAGGGTATGGTTGAGTTTTATAAGTAAGTTTACTTGGTCAAAATAGCTTATTTAATGATATCTTATAACTCTATTAACGATAGGTGGCGCATATGATAGGACTGATTACTGGGCAAGTGCAGCATTTGATGGCATCAACCGCTTGTATTATGACCGCCTCTGGGGTGGGTTATGATATCGAGCTGCCGCTGTCGTCGTTCTGTCAGTTGCAGCTTGAACAGCAAGCGAGTATCTGGACGCACTTACATGTGCGTGAAGATGCGCAGCTACTGTTTGGCTTTATCGATCGTAAAGAGCGCGACGTGTTTCGGCAACTGATCAAAATCAACGGCGTCGGTGCTAAGATGGCTTTAGCGATGCTTTCAGCGATGTCAGCTGCGGAGCTCAAAATGCACGTTGAAGCGGATTCGGAAGTTGCGCTCACTCGCATACCAGGTATCGGCAAAAAAACCGCGCAGCGCTTGCTGATTGAGCTCAAAGATAAGCTGAAAAACATTGAGGTTGATGATAGTTCTTTAGTGCTTGATGTAGAGCCTGTTGTTGTCACCTCTGAAGGTAGTATTTTAGCGGAGGTGGAAGGGGCGCTAGTGAGCTTGGGCTATAAAGAAAAAGAAGCTCAGCAAGCCATCAAGGCAGCCAAAGCTGACGGCGCTACCTTTGATGACACCCAAAGTCTACTGAAAGCGACCTTGCAGCAGTTGTCGAGATTTTAGTTAACTTCGCTGATCACAACTTTTAATTCTTCATAAATAAGCGACACTAGATGTCGCTTATTTACCTTATATTGTCTCTGAATTAGGGTTTATGCATGACATAGACCAATACTTTGGTTATGCTATTTGCTAACTCAATATTTTTATAAAATGATACAACTATGACCCAAGAGCGATTAATTAATCCCTTAGAAGGCGCAGGTGATACGCCTGATGCCAATATTCGTCCGTCATTACTCGCTGAATATATCGGACAGCCGGTGGTGCGTGAGCAGATGGAGGTGTTCATTGGTGCGGCGCGGGCTCGTGATGAGGCGCTAGATCATACGCTGATATTTGGTCCACCCGGTCTAGGTAAAACCACGCTTGCCAATATCATTGCGCGTGAGATGGGCGGCAATCTGCGCTCAACCTCAGGGCCAGTGCTTGAGCGGGCAGGTGATTTGGCGGCGATGCTGACCAACTTAGAGGCAGGCGATGTGTTATTTATTGATGAGATTCATCGTTTAAGCCCAGTTATCGAAGAGATCCTTTATCCAGCGATGGAGGACTTTCAGCTCGATATTATGATTGGCGAGGGGCCCGCTGCCCGCTCCATTAAGCTTGATCTGCCGCCTTTTACTTTGGTTGCGGCGACGACGCGAGCGGGCCTACTGACCTCACCGCTACGTGATCGCTTCGGTATCGTGCAGCGCTTGGAGTTTTATAATATCGCTGATCTGACCACTATTGTTAGCCGCGCAGCGCGCTTGATGGGAGTTCCTATGAGCGAAGATGGGGCAGTGGAGATTGCACGCCGTGCTCGTGGTACGCCAAGGATTGCCAATCGCTTGCTGCGCCGAGTACGCGATTATGCTGAGGTTAGAGGCGATGGTAGTATCAATGGAGTAATAGCGGCAAGTGCGCTTGATATGCTAGCCGTTGATAGACGCGGGCTTGACCACTTAGATAGACGCTATATCGAGATTTTGTTAGAGCGTTTTGATGGTGGACCTGCAGGCGTGGAAGCCGTCGCGGCCGCCATGGCTGAGGATAGAGGTACGCTTGAGGATGTCATTGAGCCCTACCTTATTCAGCAAGGTTATGTACTGCGTACTGCGCGCGGCCGCATATTGACGCAGATGGCGATCGATCAGATGGAGTAGGTTTGTAAGTTTTATCGCTGTTTAAAACATGACGGCCATTTAGAATAAAAAAAGCGCTCACTTTTTTAGAGAGCGTTTTTTATTTTAAAAGAACTTACAAAAGCAGTTATCAGCTTATGAATCAGCTGTAGCTAGCGACTGTGGCCAAATCTTCCCCGGATTAAGAATGTTGTTTGGGTCAAGTGCAGACTTTATTGCTTGCATAACGGCGACGCTATTACCGTGTTCTTGTGCCATATGTTTTTGTTTGCCTTGACCGATACCGTGCTCGCCGGTACAAGTGCCTTCCATCTCGATGGTACGTACCGCTAGACGGCTAATAATAGCATCGGCCGTGGCGATCTCCTCAGGGTTCTCGGTATCGACTAATAGTAACACATGAAAATTACCATCGCCGAAAACAAATAGGCTTTAACGTCTTATAGCAGTAAAGATCATAGCAGTAACTATGACAGTGTCACTAACCTTGCTAGCGCTACTTTGACTCAGGATTTGAAGATTGTTATTAAGCTAAAATACGCCAAAGCACGGCTAAAACTGCCAAGATATAAAATAGCGGCGACAACCAGCCGATGACTTGGGTGGCAATGGCAATGCTAATCGCGAATCCTGCTAGCGCTAACCAGTCGCGGCGGCGGTCATTGAGCATATCCGCGCGTATTTGCTGCATCTCGCGCAGTTGGCTGTCTTGTCTTGAGCCTTGCGAGGCTAGGCTCTGTAAGCCCTGATCCAGCAGCTTTGGAATATCGGTACTCGATAACAAAATCTCAGGCAGCTGCTGACGTAGCTGCTGCAGATTACGCATAGGATCGAGCTGCTCTTTGATCCATCCGCTTAGAATTGGCTTAGCTAATGACCAGATATCAAGATCAGGATACAGATCGCGGCCTAGACCCTCGACATGCACTAAGGTTTTAAGCAGGAGCATCAGCTGCGGCGGGATACTCATGTGATGGCGGCGGGCAATGTCTAATATCTGCATGAGTACGCCAGCAAAATCTATCTCGTTGATCGATTTTTGCACCATAGGGCCGACCGTACGGCGCATGTCACGTACTAAGGCATGTTTATCGGTATTGGGCGGTATCCAGCCGGCGCGGCTCACAATATCAACTAAGGCGGTGAAGTTATTATTCATCACTGCAAGCAGCATTCGCGCCACTATTAGCTGATCTTCCTTTGATAAAGTACCCATAATGGCACAATCAAGACCGATGTAGCGCGGCGCATGACCTAAGTCGACAGGGGTTATCTCACTATTAAGAGTTTTAACAGGCGGGGTTTCGACAAAGACATTACCCGGATGCATATCGGCATGAAAGAAATTATCACGAAAGACTTGGGTAAAAAATATCGTTAAGCCTTTTTCTGCTAATGCCGCACGGTCATAACCAAGCTTATCAAAGACTTCTACTTGCGAGATCGGCACGCCTTGAATACGCTCCATGACCATGACGTTCTTTGAAGCGTCATAAACCTCAGGCACATACATTAGCGCGGAGCCTAAGAAGTTATTACGCATCTTAGTGGTATTATCAGCCTCTAGCGTCAAGTCGAGCTCATTGAGCATCACTTGCCGATAGTCCTCGACGATATCGATCAGATGCACCGCACGCGCCGCTTCTATGCGCGCAGAGGCCCAACTCGCAAGCTCGCGCAGCAGCTCAAAGTCAGCGACGATAGTCTTTTGAATATCGGGACGCACCACTTTCACGACGACTTCGCGGCCATCAGGCAAGGCAGCGGTATGTACCTGTGCAATGGAGGCGGCGGCTAAGGGTTTAGTATCGAAGCGGGTGAATAGGCTATCAATATTCTGACCTAAGCCATACTTGCTATCTTCGATTTGGGCGATAGCTGTAGCAACATCGAAAGGCTTTACTTTATCTTGTAATTGAATGAGCTGTTCGATGATCTCAGGCGGCACTAAATCACGGCGAGTCGAGAGCAGCTGACCTAATTTTAAGAACAGCGTACCCATATCCTCAAGTGCGTACTTGACGGCATTAGGCTGATGCTTTTTGCCCCAAGCGGCAGGGTGCAGCCGCAGTAAACGCGCTACGGGCTGCAGCTGCGGCGCTTCTTCTACAGGAAAATGGGTGTCGAGTCGATAACTGGCGGCAATACGCCAAAGCTCGAGTAGACGCGTGCGATGAGATAGTAGCATGAATAATAATTACTCTAGATAAGGGACAAGGTTAAAACAGTGGTAGCTGTGTTTGAGAAGATTTCGCAGTAAATTATTGATCTTGTCTTAAACGCGCTTGCTCCATTCTCAGCGCTGTCAGCTTAGCCTGCTCGCGCTCGACATCAGCACGCAGCTTGAGTAGCTGCTGCTTTAGATCGTTCACCTCAGCTTTATCAATTGGATCCGGCTCACTAGTACCTGCGATATCATTGGCCCAGTCAGTGACATCATCAAAGACGCGCTTACCACTGTGGCGTAGTCCCCATTTGAGCTGCGTGATTAATAGCTGTAGCTGACTTGCCATAGGTTTGCCAATCAATGGCTCTAGCTGACCGGCAATGTCAGGATCAAACCCAGCGACTAACTGCTTGAGCTGCATGAGCACTTTGTAGTCTCCCTCTATCGGCAAGTTACCTTTTGGCTCGCGCAGCAAGTTAAGCAGCTGCGCAGGATTATCTACGGTAATAATACAGTCAGGCTGACTGTGGCCTAGCCGCGCCATCTCCATATCTGCCTGCTCGCGCTCATCTAACGGATCGCCGCCGCGCGGCTCAAACACACTAGGAGTCGTTACTGGTTCAAAACGTAGGCGCTTATGATTGAATATAACGTCTAAATGCAGCTCTGGCATCGCCATGTTGAGGCGAAGCACTTTACCAGCAAGCGGCTCAAGACCGGCTTGGGTAATCTCATCACTCATCAAAGCGACATTAATTAGCTTCTCAGCGCCTGCCAAAAGTAAGACCGTTAGCATAATATTCTCACAGTAATCAGATTAGGGTTCAGCTTTAGACTTAAGCAGCTACGCTTTAAAACCGCGATGCACAGCAACGATACCAGCCGTTAAGTTATGATAATCGCAATTGACAAAACCCGCTTGCTGCATCATCTGCTTAAGCGTTTGCTGATTGGGATGCATACGGATTGACTCAGCCAAATACTGATAGCTCTCCGCATCATTAGCGACGATTTTACCCATCATCGGTAGCGCGGTGAACGAGTATAAATCGTAAGCTTTTGATAACGGCTCAAATATGGGTTTAGAGAATTCTAAAATCAGTAGACGTCCGCCGGGCTTGAGCACACGGTACATGGATCGTAGTGCAGCATCTTTGTCCGTGACATTACGTAGACCAAAGCTGATGGTTAATAAATCAAAGCTATCATCATCAAAAGGCGCTAGCGTCTCAGCATTGGCAAGGACAAAATCGACGTTATTGCAGCCGGCATTGATTAAGCGCTCACGGCCAACCTCGAGCATCGCGGCGTTGATATCTGACAGCACGACATGACCGTGACGACCGACTTCACGGCTGAACACCTTTGCTAAGTCGCCTGTACCACCTGCGATATCGAGCACCTTTTGGCCGGCGCGAACCCCTGATAAGCTAATCGCAAAGCGCTTCCACAAACGGTGAATACCAAAAGACATTAAGTCATTCATGATGTCGTATTTTTTGGCGACTGAGGTGAAGACGTCTGCCACGCGCGCTTGTTTTTCAGCCTTATTGACTGTCTTGTAGCCAAAATGCGTTTGCTCTAGACCATCGGTGTCTGGCGTATGCGGGTTATTGATATCGTCGCGCTGATTAAAGGCAGCTTTTTTGCTTGCACCGCTATTTAATGCAGACTGCACCTGAGACTGGGTTTGACTATCAGTAGCCGTATTCGGCATATCATAGTTAGACAGCGAGGTCTGTTGACCTTGCGGGGTTCCTACCGGTAAGTCTTGAACTTGGGTGAAATCATCGGCTTGCTGAGCGCCATCTTTACTGGTGTTTTGCTGTGCTTTAACTTGCTCGGTGATCTGCTGATTAGTGGCAATACTATCTTTCACTAATTGGTCTCGTTGTTTATCGCTCGGCAAACTCTGATTTTGAGCTAAACCATGGCCGGAAGAGGTTGTTTGATCGGTCATAAATATTTCCTATTACTGATATACACAGCGATGAATAAAGCGCTAAAGGACTGTCATTTAAATCAATTCATTTGAATAAATTTGTTTAAATCAATAATTATTTAGGCGGCCTCAAACACTTGTGCGGCGTTGTCGCTATCGCTGTTATGGACTTTGTCAATAATCTTGAGCTCGCGAGCACAAAAGGGATCGATAAAGCCTTTGACACTATCAAGAGGACGCATCGCAGCGAAGCCTGAATTGATAAAGTCGTATAAAGAGTTGAAGTTATAACGATAAGCGGTACGTTTTGTCATACCAAACGCTTTTCTTATCATAAATGAGTTGATGTACTTATCAGCGCGGTAACAAACTTCTTTGACGTTCTCGAGCTGAGCTTTACGAGCATCGCCTTCGTCAACAGCGCGGTAGGCTTTGAGCATAGTGTCTTCATTGACAGGTAGGCTATGCTCCATTAACCACTCAGCCAAATGCAAATCTAATTCAATCGCTAAAGTGGAAGCTGATATTGCCATGCTCCCGGTTTCTAGAGCAGTAGCAGGCGCAAAACGCTCGACTTTCTGAGCCTTTGGAACGATGCGCTGTAGCTGTTTGGCAAGCGCTTTGAATTCAGCACCGTCATAGAGCTGAGTCAAAAAATAATCCGCCATCAGCTTATTTTTGGGCTTATTAAATAGCTCACTATGAGTACGCTTGATACGTGCTCTTTGCCAAGCTTGTACTTCGGTCAGCTTTTGATTGAGTGCCTCATCATCGTGGTGAGGTAATTGCCAATAATGAGCTAAGTGTTGTTGTAAATCGGATAGAGCAGACATGAAGAAATCCTATAATAAATGTGTTAAAACCCGTGTCTAAGAGTATATGCGGTTTGTGACTTATACTAATAGCAAAAAAGCGTGGTGAGCGTAACCTTGTTTTGTAAACCAAAGCTTTTTATGAACCCCAAGACTTCGTAAATGAGTCTAGCGACTACTTTGGTATTTTGTTATGAGGCTATGATACATCAAAGACTAGCGCTTTTCCGTTGTTATGCGCTTTTTTTTCTTTCTTTACTAGGGCGTGTTGAACATTCACAAATGCGCACTGCTGATAGCTAAAATAGTTCTAGTCTAAGTGAAAATTGCAGGTAATGCAGATGCCTTAGCTAAATTTTTACAACGACTAGGGCGATTTTAGCATCAGCCCTCACTCTAACAACAGGGACAGGACTATTTTTTGCCGCTTTATTGGTAAAAATAGACGCTTAGAACGACTAAACTTAAAATTTCTATCTGCAAATCGCCTAAAAAATAGTCTCTGTCAGTGCCATGGTTGAATGTTCAACACGCCCTAATTATAAGTTTACGTTTACAAAAGCTTGAATAAAGCTTGCTGCGCTCAAAGAGAGACGATACCGCTACCAGACTTGCTATAAAGCTTGCTGTGCCGACATTACACAGTGGCGGATTATCAGTGGTTATAGATATGGGCTATGCCGTATCGTACTCAAGTTACCTTTAAATAAAAAACAATACAAATGGCAAACTGTTACACAGTGATATTATCTCGGTGGCAAGTGAATGCTATTATTCGTCTACTCCCTCCTAAAAATAATGACTAAGTGAGTCGCTATTATGTCTAACGATAAAGAGCATAAAACCGGTGCCAATAAAAAAAATGATGATACCCAGCAAGCCGTCAGCGCGCGCTTAGATCCAAAAGTGGTTAGTAGCCGGCTAACGCCCAATCCATTGAGTGAGTTTTCGATGGATAAAGACGAGCTAAGGCTTGCATTGGTCACTGCGCAATTCGCGCTTAGGGCGACCAGGCAACAAACACCGCCGCCGACCAATAACCCTACCGGCTTGCTGGTGCTCGTCAACGGTATGGAGCAAGCAGGTAAAGGCAGCTCAGTCAAGCAGCTGCGGCAGTGGGTCGATCCAAGGCTACTAAAAGTAGAGGCTACTATTGGCTACCCGCCCTTAGCTTATCAGCCTATCTGGCAGGCCCATACTAAAGCGATGCCGCGTCACGGCGATGTGATGGTTTATTTTGGGAATTGGTACGCCGATTTGATACATAACGTCATGCGCATGATTCAAGAGGCATCAGCAGACCGCGCAAGCGGGCAACAAGAATTGCCAACAGCAGATTGGCACCTTTATTTAACAGAGCAATTGGCTGAGCTTCAGACCTTTGAGCAAGATTTGCGCACCAATCATACCAAAGTATTAAAGTGCTGGTTTCATATTGATGCTGAGACGCTAAAGGAGCGTCTTAATGATGATAACGCAGATCCTCAGTATCTATATCAGATAGACTGGTGCGATGAGCAGGTGCTCGAGCAGTTTAACTTAATAGCCGCAACGATATTGCGTGAGCAAGGCGACTGGGTCATCATTGATGGTAATGACAAGTCGCAAGCACAGATAAGTTTTTGTCATGAAGTGCTTCATGCTATACAAGCGGCATTAGCGAGTAGTGAGGTGCCTGTCGAAGAAAACTCAGATAACGTCTCAGCGTCTAATATTGCCGCTTCTACTTTTGTAGCGGCAGAGGTACCAAAAGCGCTCACTGATATCAAAGACCATGACCTAGATAAGTCAGATTACAAAGAGGAGCTTGCGGAGAAGCAAGCTGAGTTTGCAAAGCTCATACGAGCTCGCGGAGGTCGTCATGTGGTATTTGCTTTTGAAGGTATGGACGCGGCGGGTAAGGGCGGCTCAATAAAAAGGATGGTAGCACCACTCGATCCGCGTGAGTATCAGATTTATAATATCGGCGCACCGATGCTCTACGAGCTGCAGCATCCTTATCTCTGGCGATTCTGGACGCGGTTGCCTAATGAGCAGACCGATCGCATAAGCCGTATTGCTATCTTTGATCGCACTTGGTACGGAAGAGTGTTGGTCGAACGTGTTGAAGCACTTGCTGAGCCTGCCGATTGGCAACGCGCTTATGGGGAAATCAATCGCTTCGAGGCGGATCTGCAAGCAGCAGGCACGCTTGTGATTAAGTACTGGTTAGCTATCGATAAAGACGAGCAGCTCAAGCGCTTTGAGGCAAGACGAGAGACTCCGCATAAAAAATTTAAACTCACTGATGATGATTGGCGCAATCGTGAGAAGTGGTCAGATTATGTACAAGCGGCAGCTGATATGCTCGCGCATACGGATACTGAGCACGCGCCTTGGTGTATTGTTGCGACCAATGATAAGCGCCGCGCGCGTCTTGATGTACTCGATCATGCTATTGCACAACTAAAAGCCTATAAATAAGTGGCAAAATAAAAGACAAAATCAGCGGTAAAACAAAAAGATAGGCACTGATGAACCTGTCGTTACAATTTTGGCAATTTCAATGTGCATAAATGCTAAATTTTTAATATAATGGGCGCACAAATAAGGGCTGATGATTCTTTAATTTCTAGGATCAGTCCTAAATACAGTATCTCAGTGTTTTAGTGCGTCGATGTTTACAGCTTTTATATTTATTATTTGGTATTTCATTGTCGCATTTTAATGATTTGTTCTAATTCTAATGGTTCCATTCTAATAAACTTGTCAGCGGATATTTATGATGTAGATAACCGCTAGTGACCTAAGCCGCGAGCTGCCTTAATCAATTGATTCGGACTGTTACTTGCGGCTTAATTGTATGTCTATAGCCTGTGGCAGGCAAGTTTAGAAGGATTGCTATACATTCAATAGAGTAGCTCTATCCAGATTCAAGCACGATGAAGTTAAGCCGCAACCACGTAACTGAGCATGATATCAGCGTGTATTGTGACATCATTATTACTAGCAAGTCTCTTTAATCTTACTCAAGGCGTCTCATTTTATGGGTATTAGCAGCAACTCTGCAGCATCAACTAAGCCGGTTGGTTCTATGAGAATCAATTTATTTTTTGCTATTGTACTGATTGTGATGACCAGCTACTTCTTATGGTGGGGTCTCGACTACACGATGCGTCAGCAAACGACGTTGTTTATCGTTGCTACTGCCTTTGGTGTCTTTATGGCATTCAATATCGGTGGTAACGACGTCGCCAACTCTTTTGGCACCTCAGTAGGCGCAGGTACCTTGACCATTCCGCAAGCTTTGGGGGTGGCCGCGATATTTGAGGTGTCAGGGGCGGTGCTAGCAGGGGGCAGCGTCACCAATACTATTCGTAAAGGCATTGTTGATTTAGATGGCTTGTCGGTGAGTCCTAATCAGTTCATCTATGTCATGCTTTCCGCCTTAATTGCTGCCGCGTTTTGGTTATTATTCGCTACCAAAAAAGGTCTACCGGTTTCCACCACGCACTCTATCATCGGCGGGGTGGTTGGTAGCTCTATCGTGTTGGGCTTTGATTTGGGTGGCAGCGCGACGGCACTCTCGACAGTCGATTGGGGCACGGTTGGCACCATTGCCATTTCATGGGTGTTATCGCCTCTATTGGGCGGTATCTTGGCCTATATATTGTACGGTCAAATTAAGAAAAACATCATCGAGTATAATGATAGAACCGAGGCTCATATTGGTGAATTAAAAGCCAGTAAAAAAGTCTTAAAACAAAACCATAAAGAGTATCTGGAGCGTCTGACCGAGTCGGAGCAGCTGGCTTATACCTCAGCGATGCTGCGCGACCAAGAAATCTACAAAGATGATGATTGTGTCGTCGAAGATTTAGAAACGGACTATTACAAAAAGCTGTATGAGATCGAAAATGAGCGTAGCAGTCTAGATACGCTAAAAGCACTCAAGCAATGGGTGCCGATGATTGCCGCGCTTGGCGGCGCGATTATGACGTCTTTGGTGGTGTTTAAAGGTCTTAAAAACGTCAATAATAGCCTGACGACGCTACAAGGTTTTTTAATCATGGGCATGATTGCTGCCTTGGTCTGGTTGGCCACCTTTATCTATACCAAAAGTATCCGCGGTAAGCATAAAGAGGATTTGACCAAAGCGACCTTTATTATGTTTAGCTGGATGCAAGTATTTACGGCGTCCGCTTTTGCCTTTAGTCATGGTTCAAACGACATTGCCAACGCCGTCGGCCCGTTTGCGGCTATTATGGATGTCATTCGTACCAATGAGATTGCCTCACAAGCGGCAGTGCCACCAGCGGTGATGTTGACGTTTGGGGTGGCGCTGATCGTCGGTCTTTGGTTTATTGGTAAAGAAGTCATTCAAACCGTCGGTACCAATTTGGCAAAAATGCATCCCGCTTCTGGCTTTTCGGCAGAGTTGGCCGCCGCTGCCGTCGTGATGGGCGCCTCGACCATGGGTCTGCCAGTATCGAGTACGCATACGTTGGTCGGTGCGGTATTGGGGATTGGTATCGTCAATAGAAACACCAATTGGGCGCTTATGAAGCCTATTGGACTGGCGTGGGTTATCACTCTACCCGTCGCCGCCACGCTGTCGGCTATTAGCTTCTTAGTACTGAATCAGATTTTTAGTTAGTAAAATACCAACTATAAAAAACCAAAAAAGCTTATCGGTTATCATCGATAAGCTTTTTTACTATTACAAAGTGTGGCTGGGGTTTAATGTAGTGCTCTTGTCACTCACTTAAACCTCAAGAGCTTGATTGCCAGCCGCTTGATTATCTGTCTTGTCTGGATCAAACTGCTGGTCTGTACCGAACTGCTGGCGTTTTTTGGCAAAGAAGCGATCTAGGCGATCCATAGCGTTCTCTAAATCATGTAGATTAGGTAAGAATACTAAGCGAAAATGATCAGGCGTATCCCAATTAAAACCAGTACCTTGTACCATCAGCACCTTTTCATCAATCAACAGATCCATCATAAACTCCATATCGTCTTTGATAGGATAGATCTCAGGGTCCATCTTAGGAAAGCAATAAAACGCCCCTTGCGGCATAGTACAAGAGATACCAGGTATCGCATTGAGACGCGATATAGCCATTTCGCGCTGCTTAAATAAACGGCCCTTCTCTGAGGTCAGCTCTTTCATGCTTTGATAGCCGCCCATCGCTGTTTGAATGGCATACTGTCCTTGTACGTTTGAGCACAGACGCATAGAGGCGAGCATATCTAAGCCTTCGATAAAGTCAGTAGCATGCTGTTTTTTACCAGACACCATCATCCAGCCGGCGCGAAAACCTGCGATACGGTGCGATTTTGACAAGCCATTATAAGATAGGACTAACACCTCATCAGTAAGCGTGCTCATAGGCTTATGCTCCACATCATCGTATAAGACTCGATCATAAATCTCATCCGCCATAATAATTAAATTATGCTCTTTAGCCACTTCGATTATCTGTTTCAAGTTCTCATCAGAGTATAGCGCCCCCGTTGGGTTATTCGGGTTGATAACGACGATGCCTTTGGTTTTGCTGGTGATTTTGGACTTAATATCTTCGATATCAGGCTGCCAGTTGTCATCTTCATTACAGCGATAGTGTACTGCAGTACCGCCTGAGAGGTTAGTTGCTGCTGTCCATAGCGGATAGTCAGGCATTGGGATGAGGACCTCGTCGCCATCATTCATCAGCGCCTGCATCGTCATCACAATCAGCTCTGAGACCCCATTGCCTAGATAGACATCACGTACATCGACTGCCGATAGCAAACCTTTTGACTGATAATACTGCAACACTGCTTTACGCGCCGAAAATATCCCCTGTGAGTCTGAGTACCCTGTCGCTTCTGGTAGATTCATCGCCACATCACGCAGGATCTCATGCGGCGCTTCTAAGCCAAAGGGGGCAGGGTTACCGACGTTGAGTTTGAGAATGCGTTGACCTTCGGCTTCCATTTTATTAGCCGTTTTTAATAAAGGGCCACGAATGTCATAGCAAACGTTTTGTAGTTTTTCAGATTTTTTGAGCTCGGTCATAGTAGTACCATCCTTGACTTGATATACAGTAGTATCAGCCATGTTGTTAAGATAAGTGCTTGAGGATTTAGGGTTTTGGTTGGTGTCTGCTGAGGAAGTAGGTAGAGGTGTAGCCGCTGATTTACTCGAACTTTGGCGGATAGTATTATTGTTGTTGCTAGAAGTCTCACGGACACTATCGCCACGAAGCAGATACCCTTCTGTGCAGCCTAAGATATGGGCAAGCGTAGGCAGCTTGGATGAGACAATACCGTTAATACCGCGCTCCCAGTTAGAGATAGCGCCGCGACTGACTTTAGCGCCCGCATTGGTCATCGCCTGTGCTAATTGCTCGGCGGTCAGACCTTTGTCACGGCGAAGTTGTACCAGTCTCTCAGCTTGTGCTAAGCGCTGGTCTTGAGCGGAGTCAGCTTGGATTTTACTCATAATGGTTTTGACCTCAGCTTGTTAACACTTTATAAAATACCTTAATGCAAGATATTATTGCATTAAAAATAATAATGCAAGTCGCCTATACTAAGTTTATGCAAGTTATTCTTGCAATTTATGATTTGATTCTACTCCCTTACGTAAGCTTAAAGAGCTGTGCTTTATAAAATTAATTAATATCAAATACTTAAGATTCGTTGTAAGTATCAATCAAAGCAAAAGTAGTTTGTATACTTACAAAAATATAAGCGAATTTTAACGTGTGATTTTAGTAATCGCGGCTAGCCATACATTGAATAATAAGTGATAAACATCATATCTTATAGGGCAGAAAGTTTTGAAGACTCAAAATTTTAATCAAGCGACTTTTAATCTAGAGACCAAGAATAAGGAATGACTATGCAAGACAGCCAACTTACCAAAGAAGAGATCGCTCAGTTAACCGAAGACGACTGGAAACAGCGTTTAAGTGCTGATGAGTATCATGTCATCCGCGAGAAGGGCACCGAACGTCCTTTCACTGGCGTCTATAATGACGTTAATGATAAAGGCATCTATCGCTGTAAAGCTTGCGGTGCCAAATTGTTTGATTCAGAGAGCAAGTTCGATGCTGGCTGCGGTTGGCCAAGTTTTGATCAAGGTATCGATAATGCTGCTATCGATGAGCACGTTGACGACTCTTTAGGTATGCGCCGTACTGAAGTGACTTGTAGTAATTGTGACGCGCATTTAGGCCATGTGTTCCCTGACGGGCCGCGTGAGACCACGGGTATGCGCTATTGCATCAACTCGGTGTCTATTGATTTGGATAAAGCGGAAGATTAAGCGGTATTCAGTATGAGCTACTTATCACGCAGGCTTTAAGATATAGTAGGGGAGCTAATAAGGCTCCCTTATTTTTTTATCAGTAGGTTTTTTTATAAATAGGTGAAGCGTAATAAAAGACAATTTAATTAAGGATGAATAATGAGTACGATTTATGATTTTACGGCTGAGCGTATGGATGGCACAGAGCAGTCTTTTGCTGACTTTGAGGGGCAAGTGCTGCTAGTGGTTAATACCGCGAGCAAATGTGGTTTTACCCCGCAGTTTGAGGGGCTTGAAGTCCTAAATGAGCAGTATAAAGACCAAAAATTAACCATCATTGGCTTTCCGTGTAATCAGTTTGGCGGACAAGACCCCGGTAGTAACGAAGAGATCGGCGCTTTTTGTCAAAAAAACTACGGCGTCAGCTTCCCGATGATGGCCAAAGTCGATGTCAATGGTAGCGATGCCCATCCAATTTTTAAGTGGCTTAAAGAGCAAAAAGGTGGCCTGCTCACTAATGGTATCAAATGGAACTTTACTAAGTTTTTGATAGGTAGCGATGGGCAAGTGCTTGAGCGTTATGCACCAACCACTAAGCCTGAGGCTCTTAAAGCTGATATTGAAAAAGCGCTGGCCGCTGCTAAATAAATTTCTATTACTAAGACGAGGTAGCTAGTAAGCAGGAAACAAATTATCTAAATATTTTTTGAATATAAAGCTAATAAAAACAGCTGCTTGCTAGTAAGTCACTATAAAAAGCAAAAAAAATTACTAAAAATGATGAAAACTGTTTGACAGGCATCACCAAATCTATATAATACACACCCACAGCAAGGGGCTTTATTGGTTCTGAGCTGTCAGAGGTTAATTAATATGTGACAGTCTTGATTAGCTGGATATAAGAAATCTTAAACTCAGTTTTGGGTTAAGGTTTCTAGAATTTTCCCTTTAAGGAAAATTCAGTAATACCTAGTTTGGATGTATAGCTTTTAGAATTTACGAAAATGTAAATTCTCTTGCGCTCGGACGAAGCAGTGCTTCGTTATATCCTCGCTCAGGGTGATTAGCTCAGTTGGTAGAGCGTCTGCCTTACACGCAGAATGTCGGCGGTTCGAATCCGTCATCACCCACCACTTATTAGCAAGTGAGCCTTTTATAAAGGCAAGATGCTAAGACGACCTAAGCAGCGGTAGTTCAGTTGGTTAGAATACCGGCCTGTCACGCCGGGGGTCGCGGGTTCGAGTCCCGTCCGCTGCGCCATATTTAAAACGAATTTAAACTTATGAGTTTAAGCAAGTTTCGCCTCAAACATTACATTGTTTGGGGTTTTTTTGTGTCTGAATTTCTGCTTAAAGCCTTTATCCGTAAGGGTTGGTTATTTTTTCTTTATCAACCCTTAAGAAGTAGTCCACTCTTTAATAATGTATTTTCTATAAGTCTGCATACATGCACTCTGCCTTTTGAAAGTCGGTGACCAAGTGCTCGGTGACCAAACGGTGACCATTTCGTGACCAAGGTTATTAAAAGTTGCTGACGGTAACTGATCGCCAATTTTTATGCTTATCGATAAGTTCAGGAGCTTAAAGGATCAGCCTCAAACTAAGTTTGATGTAAAGACGGAAACCTTTCTACCCATTCACCGATAACCACTTTGTCAGTTTCAATACAAAATGGTATTGCCCACAACCTCAATTTTTCTGCTAAATAAAAACATTCCAAAGGTGACCTCTGCCGTCAAATCCGTACAGTTAAACTTGGGAGATTTTAGTTACGCAGCTTGACGATAGTAGTCAAACCACACCTGCCTTGGCGATTTATAGCCTAAACCCTTTTGAATTCTCGTTTGGTTGTAGTACAACTCGATGTATCTAATAATATCGTTGATCGCTGCAAATCTAGTCTTATAATCCTGATGATATACCAGCTCGTTCTTTAAAGTGCCCCAGAAGCTTTCTATCGGAGCATTGTCGAAGCAATTACCTTTAGCGCTCATTGAGCCTGTAAATTGATGCTGCTTAACGATCTTGTGGTAGGCATGGCTGCAATACTGGCTGCCTCTGTCAGAATGGACTATTAGTTTTTTGGCAGGTCGTTTGTTCTTGATGGCCATGTTCAATGCGCGACAGACCAAATCTGCGGTCATGCGTTTGTTGATAGCATAGCCGACCAGCTCTTCGGTATATAAGTCCTTGGCCCCTGCTAAGTACAGCCAGCCCTCGTTTGTCCAGATATAAGTAATATCGCTAACCCAAGACTCATTAGGGCGACTGGTGTCAAACTTCTGATCGAGCACGTTTGGATAGACCAGTTTGTTATGATTAGAGTCAGTGGTGACTTTAAAGCGCTTGTGACGACAGCATTTGATGCCAAATTCTTCTTTGATGTTTCTGACCATGTATAGACTAATATCATGCCCTTGTTCGGTGAGCGTTGCATGTAGTCGCTCATATCCATAGCGCTCTTTAGTTTCACTGTGCGCGGCTTTAACCAGTAGCTCGCACTGATTGCGGTGTACCTGCTGTTCGCTGATGTCACGACTTAGCCAATCGTAGTAGCTTGAGGGCTTAATGATTAATACATGGCACATAGTAGTGGTGCTAAATATCTAATGATTGTCTTTGATAAAGGCGTACTTTACTAGCTGTGCTTGGCGAAGTACGCCGTCACCTTTTTTAAGATCTCGCGCTCCTCCTCAGCGACTTTAAGCTGTCGTTTGAGGCGTTTGTTCTCTTCCATCACGGCCATAAGCTGTGGATCATATTGTTCAGACCCTTTAAGCTTAACTTGGTTAGCTTTGTTCTGCCAGTTCGATAAGGTTTGCATGGCGATGTCTAGCTGCTTTGCAGTCGCTGAAATATTGCCGTTGTTCTCTGCTATCTTCTTTACGGCTTCGGCTTTAAATTCGTCACTGTAGGTTCTTACTTTCTTGGCCATGGTAAACTCTTCGTTGAGTCGTTAGTTTACCAAGTTTACTTGTAAGGTTTCTTCAGCATAGCTCAATAGCTAATGACAGTAGTGTTTTATGAATTAAATTGATCTTAGTATCGTCATCGTTCACTGAACGCGACTCATAGAGCATTTTAATCCCAAGCACTATCAGTATGACAAAGGCAATCCAAGCAGCCCCTTCAGAAAATCAACCCAGCATAATAGAACCAAGCGCATAATCAATTAGCGACATCACCCCTTGTGCAACCCCGAAATACACACCAATAAGTAAGTCAATTTTTATAAATTACGGCTTAATATCGTTTCTATACGTTAAGCTAAGACCGATTGAAGCGTAAGTTGAACGCTAGCAAAGTTTATATGTATGAATAATTTATTTTTAAATAAGATAATAATCTCTTTCGTGCGCAATAAACGTGTTGTCTTCTTTTAATAACTTATTGAGCATTACTGATGCTTGACCCGAATTAAGACAAAATTTATTTACTTTGACCTAAATACATATATCACTAAGAATAATCATAAGTTAAAGTTAACAGACTAACTATAAGTAACCAGGGTCTCACTCTTATAATTTTACCCTTTTTATTATAAATTTTGTTGATCTGATTGATATTTTATATAGGCTTTTGGAGTCATTTTAAACCAACTCTTAAAAGCACCAAAAAACTGGCTGCTAGAATGATAGCCAAGTAAGAATGCCGTATCAGTAGCTGACAACCCTTGCTCTATTAAGTACTTATGCGCTAACTTTTTTCGAACATCTAATAGCAACGCTTTAAAAGAGGTACCTTCTTCTCTTAGGCGTCTCTGCAAGCTACTAACACTCATATTGAGCACCTGAGCAACTCGTTCACGAGTTGCTTCATTTAGCCCCATGATTGTTATGAGTATATGTTGGCAACGTTGCGTATAGCTGGTATGGGTAAAGTTTTTATCAAGCATATGGTGCAAAGGATTGATAAAAAATGTACTTCCTATCGTATTTTTTGCATGTTCCGATGAGTAGTAAATGTGATCAACCCTATCAATCCGATACGTTAAACTATTAATTGTTTTAGACATCTCTGCTGGAACACCTAAAAACTGTTTATATAGTTCAAATCCTTGGGAAGACTGACGATGTGCCAAAGTGAGTTCTACAGGTTTGAGTGAGTTAAATGTCGATATGATTTTATAAACAGAGAAAATAATACCATCAATTTGATGTTTATTAATCTGTTCAGGCATGCTTGGATTGAACTCAAGACGGATTAAATCTTTTCTCTCAAATAAATGAACCTCGATTGATTCAGTCATTACTCTGAAGTAACGCGAAATCAAGCGGCAGAGAACAATAAGAGGGATATCGATATTAGCGTTTATTAAAGGATTGATACATTGGCTTATTCCTTTATAAAAAGGAAGAGACTCGATTTCAATATAGTTAAAAACTTTTAACCCTATGTAATCATCTTGGAAGAAGTAGGTAGCCAAATTGAACTCATTTGTAACGACAGCGAGTGGCATCCTATCGCCTTCAAAATCATCAAGATCACTAAATTGTGACATTATTCTGGGTATATCAGACGAGCGATTTATCTGTATCAGATAAGTTGCTACGGCTTTTCTATAACAGATTGCTGTCATTTTATGAACCGTATATTCATTGAGTTCCATAGTTTTACTCTGTGTTTATCTTGATATAATTTAAAACTATAGTTCACCTTTTAGAGTGTCTTTAGCATCATGATCAAGACACTTATAAGTAATAATAGTTCATAAAAAAGCATACTAATAAAAGATATTAATGAGTTTTATCAATATTTTACCTGCTTTATCCGTTAGATTAATTATCTAACTTTAGCACTTTAGCAAAAAAAGCCTAGTACTAGCTAGGACAATACAAGGAAGGAGTATATTAATCATGGAATTTGATTATATTATCGTTGGCGGTGGATCAGCAGGGTCTGTCTTGGCAAGTCGCTTAAGTGAAGACCCGAAAACTACAGTCTGTCTTTTAGAATCAGGCGGTGACGGCAAAGATTTAGTTGTGCGTATGCCAGCAGCTGTTATCGCACAAATGAGAGATAAACCGATTAAGATAAATAATTGGTGTCTAAATACTATTCCGCAAAAAAACCTAAATAATCGCATTGGTTATCAACCTCGTGGCAAATGCTTAGGTGGCTCATCAGCCATTAATGCTATGGTTTATACTCGTGGCAGTGCCAAAGATTATGATCGCTGGGCTGATGAAGGATGTAAGGGTTGGGACTTTGAAGCGTTATTACCTTTTTTTAAAAAAGCTGAAAATAATGTTCGCGGTGAAGATGAGTTTCATGGAGATAGCGGACCCTTACATGTTGCTGACCCTCTAAGTCCTCGACCTATTACTTCTGCTTTCATCGATGCTTGTGTCACCAATGGTTTAGATAGAAATGACGATTTCAATGGCAATAAGCAAGATGGAGCGGGTCTGTATCAAGTCACTCATTTTCATGGTGAAAAACAAGGCCAGCGTTGTTCGGCTGCCGCCGCTTACCTCCACCCTATAGAAGATAGACCAAACTTAACGATTGTCACAAGTGCACTTGCATCTCGTGTTCTGATTGAGAACGGTATCGCATCAGGCATGGTTTATGTTAAGAATAACCAAGAAAACACTATTAAAGCCAATGCAGAAGTCATTTTGTGTGCGGGAGCTTTCGGCTCGCCAAAAATTCTAAAACTATCAGGTATTGGTCCTAAACAGGAACTTGAGCAACATGGCATTACCGTTGTTTATGATGCCCCAAATGTAGGAGAAAACCTACAAGATCACCTCGATGTAGTTTTTGACTATGAGGTCAATACAAAAGATGTGTTTGGCGTAGGCTTTACCGCTGGTCTGAACCTTATAAAAGGTGTAAGTGACTGGAGAAGAGATGGGACTGGGTTATTATCGACCAACTTCGCTGAAGGTGCAGCGTTCTTTAGTGCTACCAAAGCAACCCCTAATGATTGGCCTGATACCCAGCTTCATTTTGTTATATCTAGAGTGATAGATCATGGGCGTCAAGTTAAATGGGGTTATGCGATATCTGTTCATAGCTGTTATCTACGACCTGAAAGCCGCGGCACTGTAAAGCTAGCCTCTGCTGACCCTAGTGCAGCCCTACTAATCGATCCTAACTATTTAGATCATCCAAAAGATATTGAGATGATGATGGCAGGTGCGCAGCGTACACGTGACATCATGCAAGAGCAACCAATGGCGAAATATATTACTGAAGATTACGCAGCGCCCTTCTTAAAAAAAGATGGCTTGTTAGGTTATATCCGTAATAAGTCAGATACGATTTATCATCCAGTCGGTACCTGTAGAATGGGCTCGGACGCTGAATCCGTAGTGGACTTGGACCTCAAGGTTAGGGGTGTTGTCGGACTTCGCGTGGTAGATGCCTCTATTATGCCAACGCTCAATAGTGCCAATACTAACGCTCCAACGATAGCGATTGCAGAAAAAGTCGCTCATGAAATAAAAGCTGAGCGCCACGTTCTAAATCAGGCTATGAACCATACTGACGCAGCAAACCTTCACAAACTAAACGCTCAAACACAAGGAATGGCAAAGATTTAGCAAAACCTGCAAAGGCTTATCTAAACGATAAGGTACAAAGCCGTTTAAACTGACAACAATCTTGTCAACGACAATAATGGATCTATTATGGTAAGGAATACCACTATGCAAAACTCAACTACAGTCAAATTTACATCAACTAATCCTGGCCGTTTGCTATTGCTAGTAAGTAGTATGCTACTTGCCGCTTGCACGACCTCAACAGCTCAAGTGAGTAATAACAAAGCAGCTACTACGACAACGATTGCCGCAAATGCAGCGTCAGTCAGTCAGCTAGACTTAGACGACCCAAGAGACTTTGAAGAGGCGATCCGTGGTCTCATCGCTAGCCCTGAAGATTTGCAGATACCATCGATAGCAGATCCTACAAAATACGTATGGGATACTAAAGAGTACAACTTTATTAAGGGTGAAGCACCCAATTCGGTGAACCCTAGTCTTTGGAGACAAGCTAAGCTTAATAATATCAAAGGGCTGTTTGAATTCAGACCCGGTATTTATCAACTGCGTGGTTTTGACTTGTCAAACATGACGTTGATTAAAGGTGATACAGGCTGGATTGTCGTCGATCCTTTAACCTCAAAAGAGACGGCAAAATATGCTTATGATTTTGCTATGAAACATCTTGTAGAACGTTATCCAGATATGCCTAAGAGTATCAGCGCAGTCCTTCTTACCCATAGTCATATGGATCATTTTGGCGGCACTTTAGGAATTATTTCTCAAGAAGAGATTGAAAAAAATAACATTCCTGTAATCGCGCCACTCGGGTTTATGGAAGAAGCTACCAGCGAAAACATTCTGGCTGGTACAGCAATGCTGCGTCGCTCGTCATATATGTATGGCAAAGATTTGCCCCGCAACCAATATGGACATATTGGTAGTGGCTTAGGTAAAGGCCCAGCCTATGGTCAGTTCAGCATCGTCGAGCCAAATACTTTAATTGAGAAAACCCCTACCAATTTAGAGATTGATGGTGTCGACTTCCAGTTTCAATACACACCTGGAACAGAGGCCCCTGCAGAGTTCACCTTTTATCTTCCGAAATACAAAGCTTTAGCTGGGGCAGAGTTGGTCTCTCGTAATATGCATAACCTTTATACTTTACGAGGCGCTAAGGTAAGGGACGCTCTGCAATGGAGTAATTATATTGAAGAAGCTCGCAATGAGTTTGGTGATGCAGAGTACTACTTTGCCAGCCATCATTGGCCAATGTGGGGCAAAGAAAAAATCCAAACTTTCCTCAAGCAGCAACGAGATATGTATAAGTTCATCCACGATCAAAGCTTACGTCGTATCAATAAAGGTATGACACCCGGTGAGATCGCTGAAGACCTCAAACTACCGCCAAGCTTGGCATCTGAGTTTTCCAATCGTGAGTATTACGGCACAGTCAAACACAATGCGCGCGCAGTCTACCAAAACTACATTGGCTGGTATGACTCTAACCCTGCCCATCTAGACCCATTGCCAGACCCACAACGTGCTTCTGCTTACGTCAAACTCGCTGGAGGCAGTCAAAGCGTTATGACGCAAGCTCAGTCTGCATTTGATACTGGTAATTATAGATGGGCGGCAGAAATTCTAAACCATTTAGTGTTTGATGATCCCGATAATATGTCTGCCAGAGAGCTATTAGCCAAAACATATGAACAGCTAGGCTATCAAGCAGAATCTGGTCCATGGCGTGATAGCTACTTAACTGGCGCGAAAGAGCTGCGCGAGGGAACACCTGACGTAGGCGTTGATATGTCTGTGATGCGAGATGTATTCTTACAGACGCCAGTTTCGAACTTTTTTGATGCGCTGTCTGTTCGCTTAAAGTCTGAAGAGGCGAACGGCCTCAACACCAACCTGCAGATCAACTTCACTGATATAAACGAAAACTATCTGCTGTGGATTGAAAACTCGGTTTTACATTATCGACTGCTTGATGGCTCAAATCCCTCAAAAAAAGAAGTGAAAACCACACTAAATCTAACGCAGCCTTTATTCGTCGACTTGCTAATTGGGAAAGCTGGGTTTAAAGAAATGTTGACCTCGGCAGACTCAAGCGTAGAGGGCAACCAGAACGACTTGCTAACCTTTTTTAGCTTATTTGAGACGCCAGATCCTTCTTTTGGTATCGTACTTCCAGAATAGTAAGAGAAATAAGAGCCTATTAAGTATGCTTATCTAGCATCTTAATAGGCTCACACTATAAAAGATATTTCAAAGACAAAGAAATGAATAGTACCCAACCTGAAGCTGACACCAGCGCTTCAATGAGCAAATCACCTTCTATCATTACTAATAAAGAGCAACTACAAACGTAGTTTGCAACATTACAAGCACTAAGTCGCACTCAGCCGATACTCGACTGGACGACCAGAAAGTCGCAGCTGGATACTCTTGAGAAGTTGTTGAGCGAGAATAAATACAAACTGACTCAGGCTATTAACGCAGACTTTGGCCAGCGTAGTGAAGGCGAAACCAAGTTTGCCGAGCTATTCTCAAGTTTTACCAGCATCAGTCATGCTAAAAAACATGGCAAGTCTTGGATGAAAACAAGAAAAGCACCTATCTCAGCAGTCTATCTACCTGCCCGCAATGAGATTGAACCTCAACCATTAGGAGTGGTCGGTGTAATGGTCCCTTGGAACTATCCATTATACTTAGCGATTGGACCTATGATAGACGCGCTGACAGCTGGGAATCGTGTCATGGTAAAAATGAGTGAAGCCGCGCCGCAGTTTGCGCAAGCGTTTGCTGAAGCGGTGAGTCAGTATTTTTTGGCTGACATGGTTAGTGTCGTGGTCGGCGATGTAGATATTGCGGTGGCGTTTAGCCAGTTGCCTTTTGACCACCTTATTTATACTGGTTCTACAGAAGTCGGTAAAAAAATCATGGCAGCAGCGCCAAACCTAACCCATGTTACGCTTGAGCTTGGAGATAAGTCACCCGTGATTGTACTCGAAGAGGCCGACTTAGAGAGTGCCGTCAATAGAATTATGACAGGAAAAACCCTAAATGCTGGACAGACTTGTATAGCCCCTGATTACGTCCTCATCAATCGTAAGCATCATGCGCAGTTTATAGCGAAGGATATTTAATATATTTTGTTGGTCTTAGACTGTCACGCCGGGGGTCGCGGGTTCGAGTCCCGTCCGCTGCGCCATATTTAAAACGAATTTAAACTCTCAAGTTTAAGCAAGTTTCGCCTCAAACATTAGATTGTTTGAGGTTTTTTTGTGTCTGTAAAAACTGTTGGTAAAAGACAAGTATCCATAGCTGATGTATTTGGACTCCACTATACTTGCGCCAGATACAGCTTAACACTCACGGCAAAGTACTCATGATCTCTGATGCGAATGCTGACAGTACCGTCATGGGCTTGGGCGATGGCTTGTACGATAGATAGCCCCAGCCCCGATCCAGCATGCATGTTGGTAGTGGTATGATGACGATGAAAGCGCTCGAACAGCTTGTCTGCTTCTGCTTGACTGATAGGCTGCGCCATGCGATTGGTAATGGTGATAATGAGCGCTGACCGATGAGCTGTACTGATGCTAGAGGGTTTGGTAGGTTGCAGCTCTGATGGGTCTTCGATGGCAGCGTCGACGCTAATGACGCTGTCATTGGCGGCGTAATGTATAGCGTTTGACATAAGGTTGGCAAACAGTCTTTGTAGCAGACCTTCATCGCCCAATACCACCTCAAAACTGCCTGTTCTTTTAAAGAGTAAGTGGCGGTCTTCGGCTATCAACTCAAAATAATCCAGTAGTTTTATGATCAACTCCTCAGTATTTACTGGCGCAAGCTGTGAGTTATTTAGCCCTTTTTGGGTTTTGGCAAGCAGCAGCATATTATTGATGAGGCTTGATAGCTGCTGGAGTGTGTCGTGCTGATGGTGTAGCTGCTCGATGTACTCTTCCGTATCTCGGGTCTTACTCAGCATGACTTGGGTCTGTGTGCCAAGGGTGGCCAGTGGTGTGCGCAGCTCGTGGGCAATATTGTCCGAAAACCGCAGTAATGAAGCAAAATTACCCTCAAGTTTACTCATCATTAGGTTGTAAGACTCGGCCAAAGGCCGTAGCTCGCGCGGCATGTCACTGACGCTCACTCTTTCATCCAAGCGCTCTGGATTGATGCCTTGCATCTTTTGTACAATGGTGGATAAAGGCGCAAATCCCCAATAGACACTCAGGGCCGCAACAGAAACCAGTAACAACGTAATCGCAAGTAAAATCAGGCTTAGCTGACGATTGAACTGTAAAAGGTACTGATGATGGACATCGATTGGTAAGGCAATCAAGGCAAGGATCTGCTCGTCTTTGATGAGCAACGCGCGGTAGTTTCGGTCGTTGATTTTGGTGACAAATTGCTGCTCGCGATGCGTTTGCCACAATGACCAAAGGTCAAAGTCCGCAGGCAGCTCATGGCTAAAACCACTTGGCGCACTGGACAGTCGATGCCCTTGTCTGTCAATCACTAGGATTTTTAGATTATAGTCTGACCATGAGGCGTGCAGGTCATCAGGATAAAGTGGCGCTGAAGGCGTAGAGGACAATGGCAAAGTCGCCGTCGTGCGTTCATTGAAATAATCGGCACGTTTGCGCAAATTAAAGGCAGCATGTGTGATGATCTCTGAGTCCATTTGCTCAAAGTGGCCGCTGACCGAGCGTTGTACCCAAATATAAATAACGATTTGGGAGATGACGACAACGATCGTCAATAAAAAAATCGTACGCCATAATAGTGGTAAGCGCCGATTATCAAAGCGGTATTTCATCGCGCGTTATCCGTCTCTGCTATGGCAGTATCTGCCGCATCTAAGCGATATCCCATACCGCGCACGGTGTGAATCAGCTTGGTCTCATAGTCATCATCGATTTTGAGCCGTAGGCGTCTGATGGCCACATCGATGACATTGGTATCACTATCAAAATTCATGTCCCATACTTGTGAGGCGATGACAGAGCGCGGGAGCACCTCACCTCGGCGCTCTAATAAAAACTGCAACAAAGCAAACTCTTTGGCCGTCAGCTTAATGACTGTATCGCCTCTATGCACAGTGCGCTTGGCGATATCCATCTGTAGGTCTGCTATCTGTAATATCGTGCTGTTATAGTCCGCTTGATTGGCGCGGCGCAAGAGGCTTTTTATACGCACGATCAGCTCGGCAAAGGCAAAAGGTTTGGTCAGATAATCATCGCCACCGATCTCGATGCCTTTGACTCTATCGCTTAACTCGTCTTTTGCGGTCAAAAACAGCACAGGCGTCTGCTTACCGGCAGCGCGATAATTGCGTATCAGCTCAAAGCCGCTGATATCAGGCAACATGACATCCATCAGCACCACGCTATACTCATCGGTCATGAGTGCATGATAGCCATCGAGGCCTGTCGCTTGATGCTCAACGATAAAACCGGCTTCGCTCAGACCCTTTTTTATATACTCGCCAAGTTTGATCTCGTCTTCTACCAGTAATACCTTCATCATTCCACCTTGCAGATTAGGTTCATAGCATAAGGCCATACTAAAGGATTCTGTTTGCTATGAACATCGATGGTGGCAAAGATGACAGGATTGTCATCTGCATGTCATCTGCCGGTCAGAATGGGGTCGCTAGTATATAGGCTATGAACGGCATCGGCGGCCGCTGCATTTATAACGGCTGTTGACTTAGTAAAAGGCCGCCCGCTCTACAGTATTATCTGATACAAGACAATGGGATAAAAAAGGATAAAAACATGATGTTTAATACAGACCATAAGTGGTTGGGTGGCGTTGTTTTATTGACGACGAGCGTTGGGCTGATGGCTTGTAGTCAGCCAGATGTCGATGCGGCTGATAAGCAAACGACGGCGAGCACACAAGTACCAGTAGAGACTATAAGCCCAGCGTCAAACACAAAGGCATCAGACCTACAGCCGTCATCCACCATTTTACAAAACGTCTCGGCCACCGTCTACAAAGATGCCAATTGTGGCTGCTGTAAAGAGTGGATCGGTCATGCCGAGAATCATGGTATGACGGCAAACGGGCAAGATGTCAGCGATTTGGCGGTATTTAAACAGCGCTACGGCGTGCCTGATAATATGCGCTCCTGTCATACTGCGGTGACGAGTGATGGCTATGTGTTTGAAGGTCATGTCCCGGCCAAATATGTGGCACAGTTCCTAAAAAATCCGCCAAGCGAGGCGATTGGCCTTGCCGTACCTGGCATGCCTATGGGCAGTCCAGGTATGGAGTATCAAAACAGATTTGATCCGTATCAAATCATGCAAATTAACAAAGACGGTAGCAGCACGGTTTATGCACAAGTTGAGTCGCCGCAGCAGCAACTATAGTTTGAAGCGTTTTTAGAGATTTTAGTATTTATTAATTCCTTATTACGAGTCATATTATGAATAATAAAAATACGCTCAACCGCCGTAGCTTTTTGACGGGATCGTCCGCCTTGGTAGGGGCGTCTATGCTATCAAGCCTGCCAACGATGGCAAATAGTGCGCTTGTGGGCTCGCAAAGCAAGGCGATCATTAATAGCGATAGACCTGATCATAAAGTGCCTATCTTGTCGGGTGATGAGTTCGATCTGTATATCAGCAAAAAGCCTGTTATCGTCAATGGTAAGTCGAGTATAGCGACGCTGATTAATGATTCCTTGCCGGCGCCAACGCTGAAGATGCAAGAGGGCGATACGGTCATCATCCGCGTGCACAATCAGATGAATGAGCTGACTTCTATTCATTGGCATGGTCTGCTCGTACCTTTTGAGATGGACGGTGTGCCGGGTATCAGCTTCGATGGTATACCCGCCAATAGCACTTTTACTTATAAATTCAAACTCAAACAATCAGGGACTTATTGGTATCACTCGCATACAGGCTTTCAGGAGCAAACGGGTATGCGCGGCGCGATCGTCATCGAGCCAAAAGCGGCGGAGCGCTATCCGGTGGCAGAAGATCATGTTATTTTGCTCAGTGATTGGACGCACCGTGATCCGCATACGTTACTCAAACTACTCAAACAGCGCGCTGACTTTGATAATTATCATCTACCCGATTTTAAAAAGCTGTTATCCGATATCGCTGCCACCGATATAGAGGCCGCTTTTGATAAGCGCAAAATGTGGAATCAGATGCGTATGATGCCGACTGATTTTAGTGATTTATCGGGGGAAACGACTTTTACTTATCTTATCAATGGTAAAACCACTGCCGCTAATTGGGTGCAGCTGGTCAAAGCATGGCAGCCGGTCAAACTACGCTTTATCAATGCTTCTGCGCAGACGATATTTGATGTGCGCATACCGGGTCTTAAGATAAAAGTCGTTGGTACTGATGGTAATGATGTTGCACCTGTCGAGGTCGATGATTTTCGCATTGGCGTCGCTGAGACTTATGATGTCATCGTCACGCCAACTAAAGACGCCCATATTATCTTTGCGCAAAACATCGATCGTACCGATTATGTGACCGCAACCTTAGCCACTCGCAAAGGCGCGCGCGCTGCCACGCCTCAGATGGATGGCATCGAGTGGCTCACCATGGCCGATATGATGGGGGCTATGGGCGACAAGGGTTATGACGCACACCATGCCAAGACCGAGTATGACTTTAAGACCGATATGCGCGTCGATAGTCCGCGCATGAATCTCGATGATCCTGGGATTAATCTGCGTAACATCGATAGAGAGGTGCTGACGTATAGCCAGCTGCGTTCTGTTGGCAACGAGATCATGAGCGAACAGCGCAAACCGAATCGCGAGGTTGAAATTCATCTAACGGGTAATATGGAGCGCTATATATGGGCGCTCGATGGCATTATGTTTAAGGATGCGCCGCCTGTCAATATCAAACCGGGCGAGCGCGTGCGTATTACCTTAGTCAATGACACCATGATGAGCCACCCGATGCATCTGCACGGTATGTGGAGTGATTTGCGTGCGCCTAATGGCGACTTTCAAGTACGCAAGCATACTATCTTAGTACATCCTGCGCAAAAGGTGAGTTTTGATGTGACGGGCGAGGCAGGACGCTGGGCTTGGCATTGCCATCTGCTTTATCACATGGAAACCGGCATGTTTAGAGAAGTTGCTGTCGTTTAATGAATTGTGGAATGTGAGTTTATTATGAAAACAATTAAAAAAAGTCTGCTATTCATTGGCTTATCATCATTCGCATTGCTAGCGTCACCCTTAGTAGCAGCCGAAATGGACATGTCAAGCATGGATCACAGCAGTATGGACGTGTCGAATATGGACCATAGCAGTATGGATATGTCAGGCATGGATCATAGCAGCATGAACATGTCAGGTATGGATCATAGCAGCATGAACATGTCAGGTATGGATCATAGCAGCATGAACATGTCAGGTATGGATCATGGTGATATGGATATGTCGGGTATGCAAGGCGGCGAGCCGCCTGCTGATGCGCGTAGCCCTGATTATTCAAACGGCGTGGGCTATGGCGAGTATGGTAAGCCTGTGATGATGGGTAGTTTGCCTACTTGGGGCATATCGGTAGATGATTTAGGCTATCAGTTCGAAGACGATCAAATTAACTTTGAGATAGAGGGTTGGTATGGTGATGATAGTAGGCGTCTCCGATTACGTACTGAAGGTCACGCCGCGACTAAAGATGACAAAGAAATCGATAGTCTAAGCTCGCTTGCTTATTGGCAGCCGCTCGGTACCTTTTGGAATGGTGAAGCCGGCGCCGCTTATAATACCGAAAACGACAAAGCGGCATTAATGGCGGGTATCGTCGGCACAGCGCCTTACTTTATTGAGACGGATGCTAGAGCCTATGTCTATACTGATGGTCAAGTCCAGCTCGATCTTGGTGCAGAATATGAGTGGCGCTTAGACCAGCATTGGGTGGTAATCCCAGAAGCTGGGTTAAAGGTATTTAGCAAGGGTGATACTGACAATAACATTACCAAAGGCTTTAATGAGTTAGAAACTGAAGTTCGGCTCACTTATGAAATGCTCAGTCGTCAGCTCTCTCCGTATGCAGGCTTTAGCTACGAGACAGCATTATCAGATGCAAGAGACTTACGTCGCCAAAACAACGAAGATGTTGATACCAGTAGCGTCACCGCAGGGGTAAAATTTTGGTTCTAGGTTCCTAGTTCTAAATGCACAAATATCTCATTATTTAGAGTGCTGAGATTAACGTTAGTATGAACCTTGATACTATTACTAACGTGTTAACGACTAAACAAGCACCTTTTAGAAGGTGCTTTTTTGTTAAGTTATTATTTAGCAAAATTTAATAAGTATATTAATGGTTTGATTAAGCAACTATAGATCAATTTTAAATTGGCTTAACCATATAACTATAAAAAAGGAGTAATCGCATGAACAACGATATGAACCATAAGCAAAAAATGAATCCTTATGTCAAATTTGGTCTGATGATTCTGACCTCGACCATCGTCATGTATATCATGATGTATTTTAATACCTATAAATGGGATCATGTGTACTTTAGTGAGACGCGTGCTTATATGGCGCTATATATGGGCGCGATGATGGCGGTCATCATGCTCGCCTTTATGGGTAATATGTACAAAAAAACCAAAGTCAATTTGATGATTTATGGTCTTGGTATCGTGCTATTTGCCTTTGGCTTATGGGGCGTACGCTCACAGCAAACCGTCGATCAGGTGGATTGGATGCAGGCGATGATACCGCACCATTCTATCGCTATTTTGACCAGTGAACGCGCCGATATCGATGACCCACGTGTTCGTCAATTGGCAGATGACATCATCAAAGCGCAAAAGCGCGAAATCGGTGAGATGCAAGCATTAATCGAAGAGCTTGAATAAAGAGTAATGGTGCTAATACGTACCGTTGTTTACTGTGTTTAAGGAGCAGCGTCATGTCTCATAATATGGACAAAAAACTGAGTGAAGCTGGCAAGTTTGACAAAGTACCAAAAGATTACCATGGTACGGTTTACACTTGCCCTATGCATCCTGAAGTTAGAGACATTGAGGATAATGGCTGTCCGTTATGTGGCATGGCGCTCAAACCTGAAAGCGAAGTCACTGAGGCTAATAGCCATGACAATAATCATGCGCCCTATAAGCCCCATGAGAATAATCATGGAGCGGATGCGGATAGCAATGACATAAAATCTGTAAAGGGCAGCAAGTACGATAAAGTTCCCGAAAACTATAACGGTACGATTTATATTTGTCCGATGCATCCTGAGGTCAGAGATGTCGAAAAAAGCGATTGCCCGATATGTGGTATGTTCTTGCAACCTGAAGACCAAGTTGCTAAAGAAGCTACCAACTCAGACGCTAATGAGCACGACCATGCGCACTGTCACGGCGCAGGTGCTGACGGTGGTGAAGTAAAATCCGTTAAAGGCGGCAGGTACGACAAAGTACCAAAAGATTACCATGGTACGGTTTACACTTGCCCTATGCATCCAGAAGTTAGAGACGTCAGAAACAGCGGCTGTCCGATATGCGGTATGGGGCTTGAGCCTGAGACCATTACAGCGGGCGAAGAAGAAGATACCGAAGAGCTTGATAATATGACGCGTCGCTTTTGGATTTGTACTGTGCTGACCTTACCGCTACTTATTTATGCTATGGGTGAGATGGTCGGCCTTAACTTTGAGCAGATCGGGCCGCTGGATCTTTCAGGGCAAATGGGTCAAATCATTCAGTTAGTGCTCGCCACGCCTGTCGTGGTTTGGGGCGCGGCTCCTTTCTTTGTGCGCGGTTGGCAGTCGATTCAAAGCCGCAACCTTAATATGTTTACCCTAATCTCGTTAGGGGTCGGCGCAGCTTTTGGGTTTAGTATTGTCGCAACCTTCTTCCCAGGCATCTTCCCAGATAGCTTTCGAGGGGCATCCGGTCAAGTTGGCGTTTATTATGAAGCGGCCGCAGTCATTACGACTTTGGTTCTGCTCGGTCAAGTGTTAGAGCTCAAAGCCAGAAGTCAAACCTCAGGCGCGATTCGTGCCCTGCTTGAGCTGGCACCGCCGACGGCTAGACGAGTTAACGACAAAGGGGAAGAGGTGGAGGTTTCACTAGATGAAGTGGTCGCGGGTGATCACTTACGCGTCAGACCCGGCGAGAAGCTTCCTGTCGACGGTATGGTCGTTGAGGGCAGTAGTAGTGTTGATGAATCTATGGTGACAGGCGAGCCCATCCCCGTGACCAAAGAGCAAGGCGACGACGTCACAGGCGGTACGGTAAATGGTACCGGTACGCTACTGGTTGAGGCGGTTAATGTCGGCGAGGACTCAGTACTGTCCAAAATCGTGCAAATGGTAAGCGATGCCCAGCGTAGTCGCGCGCCCATTCAGCGCTTAGTTGACCAAGTGGCAGGCTGGTTTGTGCCTATTGTTATTGTGATCTCTATTATTACCTTTATCGTTTGGGCCATATTCGGCCCTGAGCCTGCGATGGCCTACGCTATGGTAAACGCGATTGCAGTACTGATTATTGCTTGCCCTTGTGCCCTTGGTCTGGCCACTCCTATGTCTATTATGGTCGGGACAGGTAAAGGCGCACAAAACGGCGTATTGATCAAAAACGCTGAGGCGCTTGAGACTATGGAGAAAGTTGATACCATCGTGGTTGATAAGACCGGAACCCTGACCGAAGGACAACCTGCGCTGACGGCCATTGATGCGCTATCAGGTCAAGATGAAGATGAGTTTTTGGCATTAGTGGCCGCAGTAGAAAGCGCTAGTGAGCACCCTTTAGCAGAAGCGATTGTGAGAGCTGCACAAGATAAATCCTTGACTATCCCTAAAGCTCAAAATTTTAATTCAACCACCGGTGAGGGCGTAGAAGCTATCGTCAATGGTAAAGCCGTGGCTATCGGTAACTCAAAGCTCATGGAGAGCTTAAATAGCTATGATCAAGATTTATCAGACAAGGCTGACGTGCGCAGAAAAGAGGGCGAAACGGTAATGTTTGTCGCGATAGACGGCAAGGCCGCTGGTGTCATCTCCGTAGCTGATCCTATCAAGCCCAGCACCAAGAACGCTATAGGACTGCTACACGATGCAGGACTAAAAGTCATTATACTAACGGGTGATAACCAAAAAACCGCGCAAGCCGTCGCCAATAAATTAGGCATCGATGACGTGCATGCGGATGTCTCACCTGAAGATAAAAATCGTATCGCTAAAGAGATGCAAGATAGCGGTAAATTGGTTGCGATGGCAGGCGATGGTATCAATGATGCGCCAGCTTTAGCACAAGCCGATGTCGGCATTGCAATGGGTACGGGGACTGACGTGGCGATGGAGAGCGCTGGGGTGACGCTACTCAAAGGCGACTTAATGGGGATTGCTAAAGCCCATAAGCTGAGCCGCTCGACCATGCGCAATATTAGACAAAACCTATTTTTTGCCTTTATTTACAACGCTATTGGCGTACCGATTGCCGCAGGCGTACTTTACCCTGCGTTTGGACTACTGCTTAGTCCTATGATAGCAGCGGCGGCAATGAGTCTGTCTTCGGTATCAGTGATTGCCAACGCGCTCAGACTGCGTACTTTGGATTTGTCAAAGTAGATAGTAAGATTTAAGTACCGAGCGCTAAGTAAGCCCTATACCATGAATCTTTTGGTCAAAATACATAGATGTAACAAACTACAAGCGGCGGCACTAGTACAGCGGGTAAGCTGGTATTATTGCCTTTTGCTTTAGCGTTTGATGTGGTGTCTTTGCCAGCGCAAATTTTAGATAGTCTATAAACTGTCAGCTTTTAAAGCAATTATCCTTTTTATATAAAAAACCTTAAGCGTATTTAGCCCTTGAGGTTTTGTTTTATCGGTGAGAGCGTTTATTGGTTTTTAGCAGAAGTTATTTTTAATAACGCGCGTCTTTGAGTTTTTTAGCAGTCGGCCAGTCATTAAAAAAAATACTTACTGTCTAAACGAGAGCCTATTAACTCAAAATCAGGCTATCATCATCAATCTTTTCACCGCGGGTGCGCTCAAACATATCAAGTAAATCATGTACTGTCATGCCTTGACGCTTTTCGCCTGCCACATCTAATACCACTTGACCTTGATGCAGCATGACGGTGCGCGTACCGTGGGCGAGGGCTTGCTGCATAGAATGGGTGACCATCATGGTTGTCAAATTATTATCGGTGACAATTTTATCGGTCAGCTCTAAGACGAAAGCGGCCGTTTTTGGATCGAGCGCTGCGGTATGCTCATCGAGTAATAGGATTTTGGAGGGCTGCAGGGAAGCCATAAGCAAGCTGACCGCTTGACGTTGACCACCTGATAATAGTCCCATGCGATCGGTAAGTCGATTCTCAAGCCCTAATTTCAATACCGATAGCTTTTCGCGAAACAGCTCGCGGTTATTGTGATTTAAAGCGAAGCTCAAACCACGTTTGCCGCCGCGCTTATAAGCTAGGGCCATGTTCTCTTCGATAGTCAGCGCTTCACAAGTACCCGCCATCGGATCTTGAAACACACGTGCTACCCAGTGCGCGCGCTGATGGGCTGACTTTTTGGTGACATCGATACCGTTCAATAAAATCGAACCACTATCGACGCGCGTCGTACCACTAACTGCATTCAAAAAAGTCGATTTGCCCGCGCCATTAGTCCCGATGACTGTGACAAACTCGCCATCTGCGATATTGAGATTGATCCCGCGAAGAGCAGGGTTTTCGATAGGGGTGCCTGGGTTAAAAGTCAGGCGTAAATCATTGGCTTGCATCATAATCGTAAGTGCCTATATTGCTAGATTGCTAGGTTTATAGTCTGCTTGCTTTAAGCTCTGACTCTACGCGATAAAAACTTGGTTTTTGCCTTAGGCAGTACTAATGCTAGCACGACCAACAGTGCTGTAATCAAGTTCAAATCTTGCGGCCCAAAACCTATACTACGTAGCGTATCGCTCGACAAGGCCACTTGGATAAATAGCTTGTAGAGCACCGCGCCAATAATGACGGCTAAAGTAATAAGCCAAATACGCTTAGCAGGAATAATGGTCTCACCAATGATCACTGCCGCCAGACCGATGACAATGGTACCGATACCGATAGAGATATCCGCGCCGCCCTGCGTCTGAACAAAGAGCGCTCCGGCTAGTGCAATCAAACCATTAGAGATCGCCATACCGATAATGGTCATCCATGAGGTATTGATGCCTTGCGCTTGCGCCATACGCAGGTTAGAGCCGGTTGCACGCATCGATAGACCAGACTCAGTACTATAAAACCAGTCCAAAAACAGCTTGGCTAGCATCACCACAGCGCCGATAATCAAGCAGCGCATCCAAAAGCCATTATCGTTTGTGACCAGTGAGCTAAAGACAGTGGTCTCACCTAAGAGTGGCAGGTTGGGCGCGCCCATAATGCGCAGATTGACAGAATACAGCGCCACCATCACAAGGATACTGGCCAGTAGCTGCAAGATACCAAGCTTAACATGCAACCAAGCGGTGACTACGCCTGCAACTGAACCTGCGAGCATACCAAGGGCGCAAGCGAGCCAAGGGCTAACCCCAGCAACGATAGAGACCCCAGCAATCGCACCGCCTAGAGGAAAACTACCATCAGCGGTCAAGTCAGGAAAGTCTAAGGTTCGAAAGGATATTAAGACGCCTAGGGCGACAAGACCGTAGATTAGACCACTCTCAAGCGCACCAAAAAAAGCAATTAAAGACATAAGTAATCAGTAAGTCATAACCAAGTGCTACCTAACATTAGCAGCGACTAAGCGGTGGGTTAAACAGATTATGCAATCTGCGATTAGGGTGAACCAAAGCGTGTATTCGCTAAGAGATAACAAGCTTTTATTTTATAGCGTTATCAGTAGCAAAAAAAATAGAAAGTAGCAAAATAATAGCATCAAAAAACAAGCCCAGTCTATAAAGGGATAGCTGGGCTGTCTCTAAGCTTAGCGAGCAGCAAAATAAGCCTATTCTACCACTTCTTCTGCGTCATCGATAACCGCTTGCGGCAAAGTAATACCTTGCTCTTCAGCATGTTTTGGGCTGACATGTAGGTTTAAGTTTTGCGGGGTATAAACCGGAATAGCGCCTGGGTTTTCACCATTTAAAATATTGACAACGATTTTACCGGTTTCGCGGCCTAAGCTATAGTAATCAACGCCTAAGGCTGCGATAGCGCCGCGCTCAACGGAGCTCGTGTCCGAGGCAATAAGTGGGATCTTACTTTCTTTAGCGACTTGATAAAGCGCTTCATAGGCTGAAACCACATTATTATCGGTTGAGGTGTAGATCATATCGACCTTACCTTCTAGGCTACGAGCTGCCATAGCAATATCATTACTACGAGCTGCAGGTGCTTCTAGGACATTAATGCCCATCGGTGAGAGCTTTTCTTTTAGGTTTTTGAGCGTAATGGTTGAGTTGACCTCACCTGGGCTATAGACGTAGCCGACATTTTTTAGGCTTGGGATAATTTGGCGCATCAGCTCGATTTGCGGCTCATAAGGGAGCGCATCAGAGCCGCCTGTAACGTTAGTACCAGAGCCATCAAGCGTAGTAACAAGCTTAGCCTCAACAGGATCGGTTACTGCTGAGAATACTAGCGGAATCGTGCTAGTCGCCGCCGCTACAGACTGCGCTGATGGTGTACCGATAGCGACAATGACGTCGGCTTCATCAGCAACGAACTGCTTGGCAATCTGGCCGGCAGTGGCGGTATTACCTTGCGCGCTTTGGAAGTTTAGCGTCAAGTTTTCACCGTCGTTAAAGCCTTGTTCGGCCAACTCATCAACCACGCCTTTACGTACATCATCTAGCGCTGGATGCTCAACGATAGCAGTAATAGCGACTGATTTCGTCTCTGTGGCCACTTCACCACCAGCGGCACCATCGATAGTGTCAGGGTCATCGTTTGGCGATTGATTACAGCCGGTCAAAATAGCGGTACAAACGCCGCCTAGCATTAAAGCTTTGGTAAAGTTAAAACGGCTAGCTCGTTTCTGATACAACATAGGTCTTACTCCTAAAGATAAAAATGTGTCCATACAACCAGTAAAGGAAGATAGGGTCATAATCAGTAGTTATTAGCAAATCCTTTGCTAATTCCTATACTCATTTTAATAATGCTTCAATTAATCTTTTATCGCCAACGTCCTAGGCTTACTGGTCATCGACGTTGATAGCGCCTTTTAGTACTTCGTCAGATAAAGTCACGCCTTGCGCTTGTGCATGTTTAGGACTGACATATAAAGTCAGATCATTCATCACTTGAGGTTTAACTGTCGCGACCGCTTCATCGTTCAATACTCGGTAAACCATCTCACCTGTGACGCGGCCAAAGTCATAATCATTGACCCCAAGCGCGGCAGTGGCGCCGCGTCTAACGCTGAATTCATCAGAGGCGATGACTGGGATTTTGAGCTCGTTTGCTGCGCTTGCCATCGCCTCAAACGCTGAGACGACATTATTATCGAGCGAGGTATAGATGACATCGGCGCGACCATCTAGGCTACGAGTCGCCATCGCCACATCGGTTGGGCGATTAGCGGTTAGATCCAAGATTTCGAGCCCGCGCGCAGGAGCCGCTGCTTTGAGCTGATTGAGCACAGTGACTGAGTTGGCCTCACCAGGACTATAAACATAGCCAATAGTTTTGGCATTAGGCGCAACTTTCTGAATGAGATCTAACTGTGGCTCAATAGGCAGCTGGCTCGATAAGCCCGTGACATTAGACTGCGCAGGGACACCGTTTTCATCGATAAGCTTGGCAGCTAATGGATCAGAGATAGCGGTATAAATGACAGGAACCTGAGTCGTGGAAGCGACAATAGACTGTGCAGAGGGCGTTGAGATAGCGACGATAGCGTCTGGCAGGTCACCGGCGAACTGTTTGGCAATCTGTCCGGCGGTGGCTAGATTACCTTGCGCGCTTTGAAAATTCACCGTTAGGTTTTCGCCTTCTACGTAGCCGTTATCTGCCAGCTCTTCTATAAGCCCGCGTCTGATCTCATCGAGTGATGGATGCTCGACGATTTGGGTAATAGCGAGAGTCTTGGCTGGTTTTTCGCTACCAGTAGCCGCATCATCAGTGGTGGTTTCAGTAGCCGAGTTTGAGCAACCTACTAAGCCAAATATACTGATGGCACTGAGAGCAGCTCCGCATAGGCTTAGGCGTAGAGGGGTAGCAATAGTCATTATCAAATTAACTCTTCGGTTGGAAAATGCAAGTCAGCTCGTCCACTTAACCAAGCGCCACTTTCGGCGCGCGCCTGCAGCTGACTGAGATAAAATAGAGGATTCATAAATATAATTGGTTATATTATGACAGTAATGTAACGATTCGCAATAAAAAATTAGCGGATAAGTTTTATAAGTTCAAAAAACCGCTAAAATTATCATTCGGCAAGTCAGATGTTTTAATGATTTTATCACTCAATACTATTGAGTTTTAAAATGTTCAAAAGATTTAGCGCTAAGGTTGAATCCTAAGTCTAAAAAGGTGCCAAGCTAGGCACCTTTTTAGACTTAGGGTTTATAAGACTCAATGTATATGAGCTTGTAAATATAAAACTAAGCAAGCAAATCACCAACCACACAAGCATCAGGCAAAGTCACGACCGTGAGCTGAGTCTTAGGATTGCCAGTAGAGAGCACCATTCCTTCTGAGGTGCCAAACTTCATCTTACGCGGCGCAAGATTCGTCACGCATATCACCTTTTTACCGATCAACTGCTCAGGCTCATAAAACTTACGAATACCGCTAAACACATTGCGCGGCTTGTCTTCGCCGACATCGAGCGTAAACTGCAAAAGCTTGTCTGCGCCTTCGACGTGGCTGCATTCTAAAACGTGCGCGACTTTCATCTCAACTTTGCTAAAATCCTCGATACCGATATAGTCGGCTTGCTCAGCGCTGTTGTCCTCTTTATCAGTTGCAGCTGGTTCCTCTTTTGATTCGCCCAATGACGCTTTTGAGGCTTCAATCATCGCAGTGACATCTTTTTCTTCGATACGCTGCATCAGCGGCTTGAACTTATTAATCTGATGACCGAGCAGCCACTCGTTACGGCTATGAAAGCTCAAATCATCGATATTCAAAAACGCTTTGGCATTATGGGTTAGCTCAGGCAATACCGGAGCCAGATACACCATCAATTGACGGAAGATATTAATCGCTACTGAACAGACGTCTTGTACTTCTTGCTCAGTGCCCTCCTGCTTGGCAAGCGCCCAAGGCTTTTTCTCGTCGATGTACTCGTTGGCTTTATCCGCGCACTGCATGATCAGACGCATAGCACGGCTAAACTCGCGGTTCTCGTAAGCGGTGGCGATCTCATCACCAGTCTTAGTGATGTCTTCTAGTAGTTTAGGCTCCGCGCAAACCTCAGTGAGCATGCCATCATATTTTTTGACAATAAATCCGGCGCTACGGCTGGCGATATTGACCACTTTGCCGACTAAGTCAGAGTTGACCTTTTGCATAAAGTCTTCAAGATCTAGGTTAATATCTTCGACTTTATCTGATAGTTTACTGGCAAAATAATAGCGCAGGTACTCAGGGTGTAAGTGCTCTGCATAAGTCTCAGCCTTAATAAAAGTACCACGCGACTTACTCATCTTCTCGCCATTGACCATCAAGAAGCCATGAGCAAAGACGCCAGTGGGCGTGCGGAATTCGCTACCCGCAAGCATCGCCGGCCAAAATAGAGCATGGAAATAAACGATGTCTTTACCAATGAAATGATAAACTTCCGTTTTATGTTCATTCTCAGCCGCCCAGTAGCGATCAAATTCGAGCGCGTTGTCCGTGCCTGCGCGCTTATCACACAGGTTTTGAAAGCTTGCCATATAGCCGACAGGCGCATCCAGCCAGACATAAAAGTATTTATCCGGCTCGCCCTCAGGGGTGTCTGGTATCTTAAAGCCAAAGTAGGGCGCATCCCTCGAGATATCCCAGCTGGCAAGACCGGCATCGAACCATTCTTGTAGTTTATTGGCAACTGAAGGCTGTAGACGCTTGTCACTGCGTGTCCAATCTTGTAAGAACTGCTCGAACTCTGGTAAATCAAAAAAGTAATGCTTAGAGACTTTAAGTACTGGCGTGGCATCCGATAACGTTGAGCGCGGGTTTTTCAGCTCAGTGGCATCATAAGTGGTGCCGCAAACCTCGCAGTTGTCCCCGTACTGATCGGCCGATCCGCATTCAGGACATTCGCCTTTGACAAATCTATCGGCCAAAAACAGCTGCTTTTCAGGGTCAAATAATTGCTCGACGTCACGGGTTGAGATGTGACCGGCGCTATTGAGCCGACGATAAATTAGCTCTGAGTAGTGCTTATTTTCAGCGGAGTGAGTGCTGTGATAATTATCGAACTCAATCAAAAACTTAGCAAAATCAGCTTCGTGCGAGGCTTTGACCGAAGCGATCTGCTCCTCTGGCGTGATGCCGTTATCTTCAGCCTTTAGCATAATAGCCGTACCATGAGCATCGTCAGCGCAAACATAAGTGACTTGATGGCCTTGTGCCTTCATTGCCCGCGCCCAAATGTCAGTTTGGATATATTCTACAAGATGGCCTAAATGAATATAGCCATTGGCGTAAGGTAGGGCACTAGTTACTAAAATTTCACGCACTTTTATCACCTTTGTTATCGATATAAATGGGTTGATTATCTCACGGCTCGACTTTTCAAGCTTTATCGTTATCGATCCTAATAATGAGATATTTCTAAATTAAAAATTTTGTCTATGATACCGTAAATCTATCATTTATGTGATAGTGCTTAGTAATTATCTAAACAACAGCGGTTCATCAATCGGGGCCAAAATCAGTACTGAATATCCCCGGTGAGCGAAGAACATCAGTAGTAGCAAGGTAATAACAATAGCAAAGGTACTAAACATAACCGCCTCTCCTTGGCATAAAAAATAATGAGTAAGATATACTCACTGCTAACTGAAATAATGATTTGATAAAGAGTAGCGTCAAAAAGCGAATAAAAGGCAGCGAGGGATGACTTAGTACTGCTGTCGGTATAAGTTGCTACAACTCATTATTACGGCTTTGAGTTTTTCTCTAGGCTCTATCAAAATATTATGGTAAGTTAGCATAATCTTTTTAAATAATATATAACGATATGATACGTATCTTTTTAGTGTAATACGCTTACCGTTTAATTTTTATCGTTAAGTCTATGTTTTTTAAAATAAAAAAATGCGTAAGTGATTATCGAAAATAAATGAAAAAAATAGCTTAAAGGAGATAAGCATGAGTCAATCAAAAGTGTACAACAGTGCAAAGAGCGCTCTACAAGATATCGTCAAGGATGGCCAAACCCTTGCTATAGGAGGCTTTGGGCTCTGCGGTATACCTGAAGCGCTCATCGCAGCGCTACGGGATAGCGGCGTTAAGGACTTAACTTGTATCAGTAATAACGCTGGCGTCGATGACTTTGGCCTAGGGCTACTACTGCAAACGCGGCAAATTAAAAAAATGATCTCATCCTACGTTGGCGAAAATAAAGAATTTGAGCGTCAGTACTTAGCAGGCGAGCTTGAGGTTGAGCTCACTCCGCAAGGCACGCTCGCCGAAAAACTACGCGCAGGCGGGGCAGGTATTCCAGCGTTTTATACCGCAACAGGTGTCGGCACTTTAGTTAGCGAGGGTAAAGAGACACGAAATTTCGATGGTCGTACTTATGTGCTTGAGCATTCTTTAACTGCCGATGTGGCTCTTATCAAAGCGCAGAAAGCCGATAAAGCTGGCAACCTTATCTTTAATAAGACCGCTCGCAACTTCAACCCAGACTGCGCGATGGCGGGAAAAATCACCATCGTCGAAGTCGAAGAAATCGTCGAGACCGGCGCGCTTGATCCAGATGAAGTGCATCTGCCCGGTATTTTTGTGCAACGTATTGTATTGAATGCTAGCCCTGAAAAGCGCATCGAAAAAACCACGGTCAAAGAGGCTGGCAGCGCTTGAATACGCGATTTGGAGTAACTTTAGATCGTGGTAATAACTAGAGTGTTAATGAATGATAGTCGCTTAAAAAAGCAACTTTAAAAAGTAATCAAAAAAGGAGTACGACATGGCATGGACAAGAGAGCAGATGGCACAGCGCGCGGCAAAAGAGCTACAAGACGGCTATTATGTCAACTTAGGCATTGGTCTACCAACGCTAGTCGCTAACTATATTCCTGAAGGCGTAGACGTATGGCTACAATCAGAGAACGGCTTGCTGGGTATTGGTGAGTTCCCTACATTAGATGCCGTCGACGCCGATTTGATCAATGCTGGTAAGCAAACGGTTACCGCAGCTTCTGGCGCAAGCTATTTTGGTAGCTCAGAGTCATTTGCGATGATACGCGGCGGGCATGTCAATCTTGCCATACTAGGCGCGATGGAAGTCTCGGAACACGGCGATCTGGCCAACTGGATGATCCCCAAAAAGATGGTCAAAGGTATGGGCGGGGCGATGGATTTGGTCGCCGGCGTGCAGCGGGTGATTGTCCTGATGGAGCAAGTTAACAAACATGGCGATCCTAAAATACTAGCCGAGTGCCAGCTGCCTTTGACTGGTAAAGGCGTAGTCGATCGCATCATTACTGAGCTTGCGGTGTTGGACGTCACTGATAACGGCTTACAACTGGTTGAGCTGGCCGAGGGCGTCAGCTTTGCTGAGCTACAAGAAAAGACGCCAGTAGCCATTGCTCAATAGCTGTTTTTCAGTCGTTATAATGCGATAGCTAAAACCAACAGCTACTGCTCGATAAAAATCAAGAGCAGTATTTAGGGCGTGTTGAACATTCGATCTTGGCACTGACAGATAACATCTATTAATTGGAGCCAATACTATTCATACTATTGGCTCTTTTTTATGATTGCTAAGTGCATCGTTTAGGCTGCTCGGAGTAAAAGAATGGATAATGAAGCTTTTGCATTAAAGATAAGTAGTGCTATTGACCAACAACAATATGATAAAGCAGCCGATCAGGTTGAAGCGCTACGACCCATTGATATTGCGGATATACTGGCGCTCATCAACCCTAGTTCTGCTTGGCAGTTGCTTTAGCGCAAGCGCAGCGAGAGGATATTCGCAGGCTTGCCGCTTATGCCGAGCGTACCGCTGGGGCTTTGATTATCTCAATCAGCGATGCCTCAGGTGTGCTTATCTACCTATTTATTGCCTCGAGGTTTTTGGCTATCGGCTAAGACACGTCTTATTGATGTTATAATAACGACAAATACTGATAATAATGATAAAGGCAACTATGTTTAATTTTATTAAAAAAAAGACCAAACCTGAAACTCCAGAGCAGCAAGCGCAGCGTGATAGCGCGGTTGATAAGGTGTTGCTGAGCTATCACGTCGGTGATGCGAGCATTGCGACTATGGTCACCGGCCTTGAGCGTAATGATCATGAGCTCACTTTAGACTTGCGTTTGCCGCACAGTAGTGACCCTGAAGTGATTCAGCAGGAGCTTGGGCAACTGCTGCGTCCTCACGGTATTAAGGTTATTCATATGAATGTCCGCTTGCCTGCGCCTCCCAAAGCTTCGAGCGCAAGCCTGCCCAAATCGTCAGCGACCTCGATGCCAAAGACCACTAATGCTATGGCGGGCAGTACACCGTCACAGGCCGCTCGTAGCGATGCTGAACCCGCTATCACTAAGGCCGCTCCCACCCAAGCCTCTCTAGCCGCGCATCCGCGTATTCGTCACATTATTGTCGTGGCATCAGGTAAAGGCGGCGTCGGCAAATCAACAACGACGGTCAATATTGCCTTGGCATTACAGAAACTAGGTCACAAGGTTGGGGTGCTTGATGCCGATATTTATGGCCCTAGTATGCCAACGATGCTTGGGGTTGCCGATGTTAAGCCTGAGCTGGAAAACGATCAGTTCGTTCCGGTCGAGGCGCACGGTTTAGCGATGCTCTCTATCGGCAGCTTGCTCGATGGCGATAATACGCCAGTGGCTTGGCGTGGTCCCAAAGCGACAGGCGCGCTGATGCAACTGTATAATCAGACCAACTGGCCGCAGCTCGATTACCTAGTTATCGATATGCCGCCAGGTACCGGTGATATTCAGCTAACGCTTGCCCAGCGCATTCCGGTGACTGGCTCAGTAATTGTTACAACCCCGCAGCATGTCGCACTGCTCGATGCACAAAAAGGCATTGAGATGTTTAATAAGACCAACATTCCCGTACTGGGTGTGGTTGAAAATATGGCGCTACATACTTGCAGTAACTGCCAGCATACCGAAGCCATCTTTGGAACGGGCGGCGGTGAGATTATCGCTGAGCAGTATCAGGTGCCACTATTAGGACAACTACCACTCGCCAGTGGTATCCGCGCCCAAGTAGATAAAGGTGAGCCAAGCGTTTTGGCTGATGATGAATTTGCGACTTACTATTTGAGCATTGCCAAAAACATCGAAAAAAATATCAATAAATTTGCCAAACCTAGCGATGATAAGCGGATTTTTTGAAGGTCAAAAGTGTGATTGGGTAAGGCATTTATGCAAAGGCTCGCTTTTATAATGCCGCCACTTTTAAAGTGATGACGACCCTGTAAATTCAGTCATCAATTCCGTATAATCGTCGCTATTAAAAATTTGCTAAGGAATAAAAATGTCTATCAAATCTGACCGCTGGATCCGTGAAATGGCTGAAAATCAGCAGATGATTGAGCCTTTTGAAGCCGGTCAAGTGCGCTTCAATGACGCAGGTGAGCGTCTCATCAGCTACGGCACCTCAAGCTACGGTTACGATGTGCGCTGCGCTCCTGAATTTAAAGTATTCACCAACGTACATTCAGTCGTCGTCGACCCCAAAAACTTCGATGAAAAAAGCTTCATTGATATCGTTGGCGATGAGTGCATTATTCCACCAAACTCGTTTGCCTTAGCACGTACGATGGAATATTTCCGTATTCCGCGTGATGTGCTGACCATTTGTCTAGGCAAATCGACTTATGCGCGCTGCGGTATCATCGTCAATGTCACGCCGCTAGAGCCTGAGTGGGAAGGGCATGTAACGCTAGAGTTCAGTAATACCACCAATTTGCCAGCGCGTATTTATGCCGGAGAAGGCGTGGCGCAAATGCTGTTTTTCCAAAGCGATAGCGACGATGTCTGCGAGACCAGCTACAAGGATCGCGGCGGTAAATACCAAGGTCAACGCGGAGTGACCTTGCCTAGAACTTAGATTGATTAAACATATGCTAATAAAAAAGGAGCCTATCTATAAGGCTCCTTCTTTATGGTTTAATGCTTTATCTTGTGCAGACTATTTGAGTATCTTTAAGCCCGCTTTGTTATCGCGTTTAGGTCTAGTCGCAGCTTTTGGTTTATTCGCTACCGCGCTAGCCTCTTCTTCAGGCTCATAGTTATCGTACTCGTTAGGATCAAAAAACATCCCTTGCGAGTTTTCTTTAGCATAGATGCCAAGTACCGCTTGCAAGGGTACCCAAATCTCTTGCGACACACCGCCAAAACGCGCGCTGAAATGAATATAATCATTTTCCATACTCATATTACCGGTGGCACGACTGGCGATATTGAGGACGATACGACCATCTTGCACGTGCTCAGTTGGAATCTGTACGTTTTCTGCCGTGGCATCAACCATCAAGTAAGGGGTTAGTGCATTATCTTCTATCCACTGGTAGATAGCACGTACCATATAAGGGCGCGTTGGGGTAGTAGCGATAGGGGTATCACTCATTTTTTATTCCTCTACTGATATTTTACAAAATAATAGTAACAAGTATTCTCAAGTTATAAAAGTACGGCAAAAGGTTAGCGCACACTGGCCCGAAAGCTTTTACGTTCAAACAACCGCTCTTGATAGTCCAGCAATGGGCGACTGATATTGCGTGGTAGCTCAATTTGCATCTCTTCTAATCGCCATAACAGCGGTGCTAACAAGACATCGCACCAGCCAAACTCATCGGCCATAAAGTAAGGCTTATGAGCGAATAGGGGCGCTAAAGTAATCAGCGAGTCGGCTAGTTGCTTCTTAGCCAGCGCTGCTTGAGCTTTATTAAAGCTATCAGGGTGCATCAGCAGACGTTTACCCAAGACTAGCCAATCACGCTGAATGCGCCAAGCCAATTGTCGAAACTGCGCGCGCTCTTGCGGGGTCTCAGGGAGTAATTTATTGGCATGATAACGCTCTTCTAAATACTCAAAGATAACGTTGATCTCATATAACGCAGTCTCACGCTGCTGTAGTACTGGCAAAGTATGATAAGGGTTTAGTTCAGTTAAGTCTTCAGGGCGCTCAGAGTGCAAGCGCGATAGGTAATACTCTAGTTTTTTTTCTTCCAGTAATAAGCGCACGACATGGCTATCGTAGCCATCATCAGCATATAAGATCAGCTGACTACTGGGAATGTCATTCGCATCAATCATAGCAGCCTAATATTCATTATTAAGGCTGTCATCGTAAACAAACTCACCTTGTTAATCAAGACAGTAAGCGTAAATGCTAACCAATTCCACGCGGTTATCTATAATTTGTTAGCGTAGCCAGTTTGAGGGTTTCTCTGCTGTCCCAATGGTCTATGGCTATTAAACATTGTCTGCACATTTTTTTTGCACAAAAAAAGCACTACCGAGGTAATGCTTTTTTTAGTACAAATCAGTTAGCTTTAGCGCTTACTTATTTAACATCTTTCCAGAACTCTTTGTTGAGTAAGTAGACCGGAATGAGCAATACTAGTAGGAATAGGATGACAAAAGCACCGATGACACGGCGATCATGACGAACCGGCTCACCCATCCAAGCCATAAAGTTAACTAAGTCGCCGACTTCAGACTCAAACTCTTCTTGGCTCACGCTTTCTTGCAGGTTGTGCAAGACGTGAGGCATAGCCGCGTTAGCTAACACTAGGTTGTTCGCGCCCCAAGGACGGCTAGGATCTTCGTAAAAAGATAACAGGTAAGTGTAGACCCAATCATCACCGCGTAAACGGTTGACTAAAGATAGATCAGGAGGCGCCGCACCGAACCAAGACGCTTGTAGCTCAGGGTCAATCTCAGCATCGATATGATCACCGATTTGATCGGTGGTCACCATCAGATATTTCTCGACCAGCTCTGGCGGTATTTCAAGGTCTTTGGCGATACGTGAGTGACGAACATACTTCGCCGAGTGACACCCAGCACAGTAGTTCATAAACATTTTTGCGCCGTTTTGTAGCGAACCCTTGTTAGTGAAGTCAATAGGAGCGTCGCTACAAGCCAAATGCTCTTCCACACCTTCAGCGTTGGTGAATGTACCACATCCACCACCAGCTGCCATTGCGCTACCAGCCGTCAAGGTCAATGCCGCGCCTAAGCCTAGACCAGCTAGGGATTTGATTAGGGTTCTCATTAGTGACCTCCGGTAACGCGTTCTGGTGGCTGTTTACACGTCTCAATAGCAGTGTAAAACGGCATTAGTAAGAAGAATAAGAAATATAGAATCGTGAATACACGAGCCATAATAGTCGCAGTTGGCGTGGCAGGTGTCGCACCTAAATAGCCAAGTACGATAAAGCTAATAGCAAAGACAGTTAGTGCAATCTTAGACAAGATACCTTTGTAGCGTATTGAGCGTACAGGTGATCTGTCGAGCCACGGTATCAAGAATAGTACAGCGATGGCCGCACCCATGGCGATGACCCCGCCCAGCTTATTCGGCACCGCGCGCAAGATAGCGTAGAATGGCGTGTAGTACCATACTGGTGCAATGTGTGCTGGTGTTTTCAGTGAGTTCGCTGTCTCAAAGTTTGGTGGCTCAAGGAAATAACCGCCGCCCTCTGGGAAGAAGAACACCACTGCAAAGAACAAGATAAAGAATACTACGATACCAACCATGTCATGCACAGTGTAGTACGGATGGAATTCGATACCATCTAACGGTACACCATTCTTGTCTTTGAGCTTCTTAATATCGATACCATCAGGGTTGTTAGAACCAACGTGATGCAAAGCCACGATATGCATAAATACTAAACCAACTAAGACTAGCGGAATAGCTACAACGTGTAGCGCAAAGAAGCGATTCAGCGTAATACCTGAGATGATGTAATCACCACGTACCCACTCAGCAAGACCATCACCAATGACCGGCAACGCTGCTGGTAAGTTCAAGATAACCTGAGCACCCCAGAATGACATATTACCCCAAGGCAATAGATACCCGAAGAACCCTTCTGCCATCAAGGCAAGATAGATACCCATACCGATCAGCCATAGTAGCTCGCGTGGCTTTTGATATGAGCCATACAGCAAGGCTCTGAACATATGCAAATAGACCACTACGAAGAACGCTGATGCACCTGTCGAGTGCATATAACGGATGAGCCAGCCGCCTTTGACATCACGCATGATATATTCGACCGAGGCAAACGCGCCTTCAGCACTTGGGTTATACATCATGGTCAGCCAGATACCAGTTACCAATTGGTTAACCAATACCACCATCGACAACACACCAAAAAAATACCAAAAATTGAAGTTTTTTGGTGCATAGTATTTGGACATATGGTATTCGTAGGTTTCAGTCGCAGGAAAGCGCGCGTCCACCCAATGCATTAATTTTTTACCCATACTCATATTAAGCCTCCCCAACTGTCAAGATGGTACCATCCATACTATACTCTGGGACGGGTAAATTGGTTGGTGCCGGTACGCCGCTATAAACGCGACCCGCTAAGTCATATTTAGAACCATGGCAAGGGCAGAAAAATCCGCCGTACCAGTCATTACCACCTAAGTCAGCTGCGCCAACTTCAGGGCGATAGTTTGGGGCACAGCCCAAATGAGTACAAACGCCTTCAACCACTAATAGACCTGGCTCGATAGAACGAGTTTGGTTCTTGGCATATTCAGGTTGTAGCGATGCGCTTGAGTCGGGATCAGCGAGTAAAGACTCAACAGGCTCTAAAGTACTCACCATATCTTCAGTACGTTTGACGACATAGATAGGTTTGCCGCGATACTTGACGACAATCATTTGTCCTTCTTCAATAGAACCGATATCTTGAGTAACCGCAGCACCAGCAGCTTCAGCTTTGGCACTTGGCGTCCAAGAGCGAACAAAAGGGGTGGCTACCGCCGCTACTCCAGCTGCACCAATTACGGCAGTTGAAGCAATCAAAACTCTACGGCGTTGTACATTAACGCCTTCGGCTTGGCTCATTAATACTTCCTCCAGGTGAATGAAATGGGATTATCCCACACTGGGTTTGTGACTTAGAAATATAAAACATCTAGTATTGGTTCATACTATATTGACAATATAAAGAGACAAGCCACATCAGCTATGCCTAATTTTGCTAATTGTTACTATTCTAAGCTATTTTGGTTAAAAAATAAATTGGTACGCCAAAAATAACGCGACCTTTGCGGGCATTATTATTAGCTTTACACTGTTAAAAGTCTTAAGTCATTATCAGAATAATCAGCATTGAATTCGTATCGACTGAACGGTACGCGCCATTGGCATATTCAGTTAAATAGCATTTATAATCACTATTAAATATAATCACTATTAAATATAAGCACTATTAAAAGTATCTGTAATGACTAGTAAAGTCTCAAAGACTGCTCTCATCGTAAGGTAATCGATACCACCTTTTGAGTAATAAGATTACCTTATAAATGATAAGGATATTTATTTATAGGCGATGATACTTGAAATCAGCCCAATGTTCACTAACTTTCAGCACCTTTACGTAACCGATTTTGTTTAATCTCTCATGCAAGTCAATAGCAATGAGAGAGTGAGAAGATAAAAGACAGTAGGACAATACCTGACTTTTATCATTAATCACTCTCAAGTTCTTCCCAGCGCTCAAGCTTTGTCATCATTTCCTCCTCAATGACCGCTAAGCGCTCACTGGCGGCTGTCGCGGCATCAAAATCCTCGGTAAACCAAGAGCCATCAGCCAGCTTGTCTTGTAGCTTGGCTTGCTCTGTTTCTAGCTTAGTGATTTCTTTTGGTAGCGAATCAAGCTCGCGCTGCTCATTGAAGCTGAGCTTTTTTTGCGCTTTAACAGGTTTAGCGGGTGTTGCAGCTGGTTTTTGGTTGGCTTTAAAAGTATGAGGACGGCTCGGCGCTTTAGACGCTTGCGCGCGATTCTTTTGAATCAAGTATTCTTGATAGCCGCCCACATATTCATCGACCACGCCGTTACCGTCTTCATCGGTATCAAACACCCAAGTAGAGGTAACCACGTTATCCATAAACGAGCGATCATGGCTGATAAGTAGTATCGTGCCATTAAAGTTACTGACGGACTCTTCTAATAACTCAAGGGTCGCCATGTCCAAATCGTTGGTAGGCTCATCGAGCACTAATATATTGGCAGGCTTTAATAATTGCTTGGCAAGTAATACGCGGTTGCGCTCACCACCGGACAAGGCTTTGACAGGGGTGCGCGCTCGCTCCGGAGCAAATAAGAAGTCTTGCAAATAGCTCATGATATGGGTCTTTCGGCCGCCCACTTCGATGAAGTCTGAGCCTTCAGAGACGTTTTGGGCAACGCTAGCTTCTAGATCGAGCTGATCACGCAACTGATCGAAGAAAGCGATTTGCAGATTAGTCCCTAGCTCCACAGTACCGCTCTTGGTGACTTCATCGTCAGACATATCGAGTAGCGCTTTTATTAAGGTGGTTTTACCAGCGCCGTTAGGACCGATGATACCTATCTTGTCACCACGCATAATGGTGGTACTAAAGTTGTCGACGAGCACATTGCCATCGTATTCAAGATGAAGGTTTTTGACCTTACAAACGAGCTTACCGCTTTTTTCGCCTGCATCCATTGTGATGTTGACGTTACCGACTTGCTCACGGCGCTGGCTACGCTCTTCACGCAGGGCCTTTAGATCGCGCACGCGGCCTTCGTTACGTGTACGGCGGGCTTTGATTCCTTGGCGAATCCACACTTCTTCTTGCGCCAGTTTTTTATCAAAGTTGGCATTACTTTTTTCTTCAGCGAGCAGTTGTTGCTCTTTTAGCTCTTGATAGCGCGCGTAGCCTTTAGCGCCTTGAGTGACATCATAGCTGGTCAATAGACCACGATCTAATTCGACGATGCGCGTTGCCAGCTTATTGACAAAGGCTCTATCGTGAGTGACAAATAGCAGCGTCAGACCTTGCCAATCTAACAAGAAGCGCTCCAGCCACTCGATACTATCGACGTCCAAATGGTTGGTCGGCTCATCAAGCAATAATACGTCAGGCTTAGTGACTAAGGCTCTTGCCAACAGCACTCGGCGCTTACGACCACCCGATAGCGAGGATAAGTCATCATCCGCGTTAAGCCCCATAGTGGTAATCAGCCGCGTCGCTTCACGCTCTAAATCCCAGCCATGTACCGCGTCGATATCGTGCTGCAAAGTCGCCATGCGCTCGCAGGCATCCATATCGCCCTCAGCGCATAGATCGGTTTGCTGGTTATAGGCCATGAGCAGGTCAGCGGTTTGCCGACTGCCGCCCATGACGATGTCTAGTATACGCCCCGAAGTTTCAGGAACATCCTGCTCAAGCATAGCAACACGCACGCTGCTATTGATAATGACTTCGCCGCTATCAGGCTGCATAGAGCCGTTGATAAGCTTGAATAAAGTGGATTTACCTTCGCCATTACGACCGATCAGACAGACGCGTTCGCCAGCCTCAATGCTAAAGTCGACACCATCAAGGATAGGTGCTACGCCAAAAGCGAGGTGGATGTTTTTTAGATGTATCAGTGCCATAGAATGTCTTAAGCTTATATATAAGAGAGTGGAATAGATGATAAAATAGCGAGTTGCCCATTATTAATCATAAATTGATAATAAATTATAGAGACTAGCAAATAGTCAGCAGTATAACATGAGCCTAGAGGACTTTAGGATGCGTCATGCTTTTTTATCGCTGTGACTTAGGGCGTGTTGAACATTCACAAATGCGCACTGCTGATCGCTACTAGTTAATCAAAGCTGTGTTCTAGTCGTCGTTAAAATTGCAGGTAATGCTTATTGCATTGGCTAGCTGATTTTATTTAAACAGTCGCAACGACTAGGGCGATTTTAGCATCAGCCTGCAGGGACAGGACTATTTTTTGCCGCTTTATTGATAAAAATAGACGCTTAGAACGACTAAACTTACCATTTTTATCTGCAAATCGCCTAAAAAATAGTCTCTGTCAGTGCCACGGTCGAATGTTCAACACGCCCTAATTTGCGAATATTCAAAACCGCTTATCACCACCCAATAATCACATAATCGACCGGATATGTACTATGAAAGACGCTTCACCCCACACCTTAGGGAATATAGAAAAAGAGCCTATAGCGAATGACCCGCTAGCCTCAGCGGAGCTAAAAGGTGAGATGATTGAGCTACAGATGAGTATGGCGCATCTCGAGCTGACCGTAGAGCGTCTAGATCAAGTGATTGCTCGTCAAGATAAAGATATTCAAACGCTACAGCGACAGTTGCAGCTTATCTATAACCAAATGCAGAGTCAAAACCAAGGTGACGGCATCGCTCCTTTTGATGTCCTAGCAGATAAACCTCCGCATTATTGAGAAAAATGTTATTTTCATCATTGCAATATTTAAGTATCAGCCTGCTTAGATAGCCGCTTGTATGGTTTGAATCAAAACGCAGACCGGATTATATGAGCTTTTCTAAATGTAAAGTTGTGACTATATTGTGACGGCATAGTAACTAAATAATTATTTTTTATGGTTGTCATCAACTTCAAAAGCTATTAGTATCTTGCCCTTCAATCCCCCTTGTTTAGCGAAGTTTGGTTGAGTTAACTGTTCTTAGCTAGGTTAAACAAGGAAATAAAACAGTTAGGATGTTTGGAGAGAACTAATGCGTAGCACTTTTTGTTTAAAGGCTCTTAGCGTAGCGATCGCTACTTTTTCAGTGGCAAGCGCGGCTAGCGCTGCAGGCCTTGATCGTTCCGGTCAAGATATTACCGCATTTTTGCAAGATGGCACTTATGCAGAGACCGTCTATACTTATATCGACGCTGATGTAACTGGTAAAGATACCTCAGGTAATAAGATCGACGACATTGCTGAGGATTATGATTTTTTCCGTTATGGTGTAAAGACTGACATCAACGAAACCTTTAGCATTGGTGTTTTATATGATGAGCCCTTCGGTGCTGCGGCTGACTATGTAGGCGATAGCAACTTTGTAGATGCAACAGGCGAAGGTACCAATGTTGAAGTTCGTACTGAAAGCTTAACCGGTATCCTTGGTGCAAAGTTTGGTGAAAACAAAGAGTTCCAAGTGTATGGTGGTCCTGTCGCGCAGCGTGTCAAAGCTGACGTAAAGCTACGTGGTGAGGCTTATAGCGTTGCTAATGGTTATACTTTAAATGTTAATGCGGATCAAGACTATGGTTGGTTAGCAGGTGCGTCGTATAGTAAGCCTGAGATTGCTTTAAAAGCAGCATTGACTTACCGCTCGGAAATTGAGCATACTGCTAATTCTGCTGAGCTATATCCTTTTGTCGATAGTCTACCTATCCCGGGCCTTTCAGCAAATCGAAGTGGTGATATTGAAATTACCACACCTGAGTCAGTAAACTTTGATTTTCAGACGGGTATCAACCCGACGACATTAGCGACTGCAAAAGTACGCTGGGTACCGTGGAGTGATTTCGCGATTACACCAGGACTATATAATGGTTTTAGTCAAGTATTAGCAACTCTGCCTCAAGGTACTGGTATACCTCCTGAAGGTTTAGATTTAGTCAGCTATGATGACGATCAGTGGCAAGTAGAGCTTGGTCTGGCCAAACGTCTAACTCCTGCATTAGCAGTTTCAGGTAATATCGGTTGGGATAGTGGTGCAGGTGACCCAGTGACGTCACTAGGTCCTATCGAGGGCTATTATAGTGTTGGCCTTGGCGCAAAGTATAATGTTACCGAGAACTGGGCCGTATCTGCTGGTGGTAAATACTTATGGTTCGGTGATGCTGAAGGTCAAATTCCAAGTAAAACGGTTGTTAGTAACTTCGAAGACAATGACGGTTATGTACTTGGGGCAAAGATTTCTTATCAGTCTAAGTAATAAGTCTGATTTAAGCTCAATAAAAAAGCGATCCTTAGGGGTCGCTTTTTTAATTAATAATGAATGAGTGAAATATTGAGTCAGTCGACAGTTGATTACGGATAACTACATTTTGTACTGTTTGGTCATATTTAAGAAATAAAGCACTTTAAATGTTGTTTTAGTGTCAAAAAAACATTACTATTCAATTTAGGACCCCGTTTACATGTTTAGTAACAACTGGACTATGGCAACGGTTAAACAATGAGGATGTTTGGAGATACACAATGCGCCCTACCTTTCACTTAAAAACCCTTACGGTAGCCTTAGCTGCTTTTTCTGTAGCTAGTATGGCTAATGCTGCTGGTCTTGATCGTTCAGGTCAAGATGTCACTGCTTTTTTTCAAGATGGCACTTACGCTGAAGCGGTCTATACTTATATTGACGCTGATGTAAGTGGTTATGATAGTTCCAATAACAACCCATTCGATAATACCTATGTACGCGGTAACAAAACGGGCGATATTGCTGAGTCTTATGACTTTTTCCGTTACGGTGTAAAAACGGACATCAATGATACATTCAGTATTGGCTTACTATACGATGAGCCTTTCGGTGCTGCGGCGGAATATAGCGGTGATAATAATTTTGTCGCAAATACTAATCCAGCTGACTCATCAGGAGAGTTCGCAAATGACCCAGCACCTAGCGGGCCAATAGGTAATGCGATAGTTGGAGCTGAAGCTGGAACTGCTGGTGAAAACACTAATGTAGAGGTTCGTAGCCAGAGCCTAACGGGTATTCTTGGTATGAAGTTTGGTGCCAATAAAAACTTTCAAGTTTATGGCGGTCCAGTAGCACAGCGTATTCAGTCTGAAACAAAACTACGTGGTCTTGCTTACGGTCCTGCTACTGGCTACACGTCGAACAGCAACCCTGACATGGACTACGGTTATATTGCAGGTTTCTCTTTTAGTAAGCCTGAAATCGCATTAAAAGCAGCACTAACTTATCGTTCTGAAATTGATCATGATATTGAAATATCTGAAACCTACCCTTTAGCGCCGACCATCGGTGCAATAGGTACTCCTCCACGTGCTCTTTTAGCCAATCAAACTAGTCGATACGAGATTACGACTCCTAAGTCAGTGAACTTCGACTTCCAAACAGGTATCAATCCGACTACTTTAGCAACGGCAAAAGTCCGTTGGGTACCTTGGAGCGACTTTGTCATTACGCCGCCATTATATAACGAAGTTAGTAAAAATGCTGCCCGTCCTGATGGTCTTAACTTAGTCGACTATGATGATGATCAGTGGCAAGTAGAGCTTGGTCTAGCTAAACGCCTTGCACAGGCTCTAGCGGTCAGTGGCACAGTAGGTTGGGATAGTGGTGCAGGTGACCCAACCACCTCCTTAGGTCCTATCGAAGGGTATTACAGCGTAGGCTTAGGTGCCAAGTACAATGTCACGCCTGAATGGGCCGTTTCAGTTGGTGGTAAATACTTATGGTTCGGTGATGCAAAAGGTCGTCTACCTAGTGGAAAGATCGTTGGTGATTTCCAAGATAATGATGGTTACATTGCTGGTTTAAAGCTTTCTTATCAGGGTAAATAATCGATTTGTATCTCCTGTAGACAATAAAAAGCGGCCTATCATAGGTCGCTTTTTTATTGATTCCAATATTTTAATTGAATAAAAACTCTTAGATATGGAAAGATATTTAGAGTGTTTTACAGAGAGTAAATTAATAACTGATAGCTACAACCTACTTACTACTCATATGTTGCTACACATGTGACAGCTGCCTTCCAGTTGATTGAATGGTAAGCAGTGTATCCATTGTCGCTACCTATATGATAGTTAGCTATCCATATAGGTAGGGGCATGTTTAGACAGACCCATTTAGCAATAGTACATAGCTATTCTATTAAGAGTAGATACTCATAATAGAAGGTTAGACCAGCCTTCCTACTTATAATAGTAGCTACTTACATCATAATTAATAGCTACCAATAAAAAACCTCGCCATCTTTGATAGCGAGGTTTTTTAATATTCAATAGTCTATGAATTTATTTGTTTAAATTCAGCTCCATTTCTTTATATCTATCAGATACCGTAGGTCTTGGACCGCCAGTCATGATACTCACTGCAAAGATAGCAATGGTGCTCAAGATAAAGCCTGGAACGATAGCATATAACCAGCTATTTAGGGCGACTCCATTCATCTCGAATGGACCATAGACCCACAAGATGACCGTCAATGCACCGACAACCATACCGGCGACAGCGCCGTTACGGTTCATACCGCGCCATGTCAGACTAAAGATAACGAGCGGGCCAAATGCCGCGCCAAATCCTGCCCAAGCGTTAGAAACGAGGTTCAGTACTGAGCTGTCTGGGTTTGATGCCAGCAAAATAGCGACAACAGCAACGACAATCACAGAAATACGGCCGACGAGTACTTGACGCGCCTCTGGGGCTTCTTTATCAAAGAACAGCTTATACACGTCCTTAGTCAATGAGCTTGATACCACCAATAGCTGAGAGGAGATGGTACTCATGATCGCTGCCAAGATGGCCGCTAATAAGAAGCCTGAAACCAATGGATGGAATAAGAACTGCGTGAATACCAAAAAGATAGTCTCAGGATCATCTAATGTCATGGCAGTCTTTTGCACATACGCACGACCAGCAAAACCAGTCATCAAGGCACCAATAAGGCTGATAATCATCCAGCTCATACCAATATTACGGGCGGTCGGAACGTCTCTAACTGAGCGAATCGCCATAAAACGTACGATAATATGCGGCTGACCAAAATAACCCAAGCCCCAGGCCATCAGTGAGATGATACCAAGTGCTGTCATACCACTGGTGATATCGAGCAAGCTTGGATCGATATTTTGGACTGCGGTTGTCGTAGCTGAAATGCCGCCAAGATCAGTAAAGGCAACGATAGGGACGATCACCATAGCAAATAACATGATGACCCCTTGTACGAAGTCAGTCATGGATACAGCGAGAAAACCACCGAATAGTGTATAAGCAACTACCACACCAGCAGTAACCCATAGGCCTGTGCTATAAGATAGGTTCAATGAGCTTTCGAAAAGTTTACCACCCCCTACAAGACTTGCAGCGGTATAAACGGTAAAGAATAGAATGATGACAACGGCTGAGATGACACGTAGCATGTGTGACTTGTCTTCAAAGCGGTTGGCGAAGTAATCGGGTAGGGTAATAGCGTTGTCAGCTACTTCGGTGTACACACGAAGGCGAGGTGCTACGATCAGATAGTTTAATAATGCCCCTAATGTCAAACCAAGTGCGATCCAAATACTAACCACACCATCTGCATACATATAACCAGGTAAGCCAAGTAGTAACCAACCTGACATGTCTGAAGCACCTGCGGATAATGCAGTAACTGCTGGACCGAGATTACGGCCCCCAAGCATGTAACCTTCAGTATCATTGGCCTGCTTAAAGTAAGCATAAATACCAATCCCAATCATCACTAAGAAATAGGCGGCAAGCGATATCAGCACGCCACTAGAAACTCCGTTCATATAAATTGTCCTTAACCAACGCTGTTGGCTGTTATTATATTTTGCTATCGAGATAAAAATAGAAACTCAGCACAAAAGGTGATATCTAAAAACAATAAAAGCCATTAGATATCTCGTAATGGCTTTGCACTTATTAACTTTGCACTTATTAACTTTGCACTTATCAATAAGTGATTACTTTTGACTGTACAGGATTGATATAATCACAGTCAGCTTTAGGCTTACACCGATAAATAAAAGTAAGTCATTCTTTATTCATCGCAGTGAAGGATATCAATCGTTTAAAATCGTCAGTTTTACCATACGTTTATCGATATGACTCTAAAAGCAGATAATAAGCTCTTTTTGAAAATGAGCTGTCATTTATGGTTGTATAAGTCATCTTACTCACAAACATAAATGAAACTGGCTGCTAATTTAATTATACTGTCTTTAGTTATGACCTTTAATACTCAAGCAGATCTTAAATCAATAGCATTGCAAATCAGTGATACTGTCAGCTACTTTTAACACTAGATTCATCATTAAATTAAGTAGCATCAGTTATCAAGTAGATCAGTCAGTAACCTTACTTCAATAATGCTAGAGCATTAATTAAAATGACATAGTTATCACTGAAGTAACTGAATGTTAAAGTTCATACTTAAAAATTATAACGCATCACAATATCAATTACTAATCGTAGATTAGATGCGACTAGCGTTACATAAGCCCCTCAATAATTTTGAGCTATAGAATAACTATAAAAAAAACGTGACCTTGTGGATCACGTTTATCATATTTGTTACGTTTATATTACTAACGGTATCATGAATTAATCAATAGGTGCAAGTAGCTCTAATAGCGCCTCGACACTGCTAGAGCGCGTCAATTTTGGATTGATAACCACGCCTAAGTAGCGTTGCAGCTCGATATTATCCGCCATATTGATACGCTCTAAGTCTTGGCTTATCAGGGTTTGCGGCAGTACCGACCAGCCCAGTCCTACGGAGACGAGCATACGAATCGACTCAAGTGGATTGGTACTCATTGTGGCATAAGGCTTTAAGTTATGTTTGGCAAATTCAGCCAAGGTGATCTGACTCGTAAAGGTATTGGCAGAAGGTAGAATAGCTGGATAGTGTGCTAGCTGCTCTAAAGTCACATTGGTTTTTTGCGCTAAGGGCGATAACGTGCCGGTCATGAAATATAGTGGATCGGACCATAGCGTATGATAAGTCAAGCGCTTGTCATAGACGGGCGGTAAGGTTAAGAAAGCCAGAGATAAGTTACCATCAAGAACGGATTTGTGCGCCTCTTCAGAGTCGACAAAATGTACTTCTAACTGCACAGCAGGATAAGCTTGAATAAAATGCTTGAGCACTGGCGCTAAGTGATGTAGACCAATATGATGACTCGTACCAATGACTAGCTTGCCTGAGACCACTTGTTCTGAGTGCTGAAGATTAATCCTAAAATTATCATAATCATCGAGCCAACGCCGGGCGTGCGGCAGCATCTCGTTAGCGGCTTGGGTAGGCACGATACCGCGGCCTACGGTGTCAAATAGCGTAATATTGAATTCGTCTTCTAAGTTTTTGATACGTTTGCTGACGGCAGGCTGAGTGATAAACAGCTTTTCTGCTGCTCCTGAGATACTGCCTGTTTGCATAACGGTGACAAACGTTGTCAAATTGGTGGTATTCAAACCGGTATCCTTAGCTATATGTAGAGCTATAATTAAAAGTTGGCTAATCCAATCACAATTTATTAGAAATATAAGTTTGGGAATGGATAAAAATCATCAATTATTATTATAGGATTAGGCTGCTATAATCACAAGAGATGAACCCACTTTTTAACACTTTTACTTTGTTATTTTTGTTAATTGTTAAGTTTAGCAAATAAATAGTTATTAATTAAATAGACTACAGCGTTATCGATTTAGCTTATAAGGTATAATTAGGATATTAGCGTTCAGTATAGGCGCATACTAATTGAAGCTCAGTTCAAAGATCAGTAACCGGAAAAGGACAGCTACATGGCCGCTCAAACATTATACGACAAACTTTGGAATGCTCACGAAGTCAGCAAGCGTGATGATGGTTCTAGCCTTATTTATATTGACCGTCATCTACTGCATGAAGTGACGAGTCCGCAAGCTTTTGAGGGCTTAGAGCTGGCCAACAGAGCGCCGTGGCGTCTGTCGGCCAATATCGCAAGTCCAGATCATAATGTACCGACGGTGACCAAAGAGCGTCTAGAAGGCGTTGAAGGTATCAAAGATAAAGTATCGCGTCTGCAAGTGGTCACGCTCGATGACAACTGCGCCAAATTCAATATTGCTGAATTTACGATCAATGATGCGCGTCAAGGTATCTTGCACGTGGTAGGACCTGAGCAAGGTTTAGTGTTACCGGGTATGACGGTTGTCTGCGGAGACTCACATACCGCTACTCATGGTGCGCTTGGCTGCTTAGCGCATGGTATCGGGACCTCTGAGGTTGAGCATGTCTTAGCGACGCAGTGCCTGATCACCAAAAAAATGAAAAATATGCAGATCCGTGTCACCGGTGAGCTTGGTGCTGGGGTGACGCCAAAGGATGTGGTGCTCGCGATTATCGCGAAGATCGGTACCGCCGGCGGCAACGGTCACGCTATCGAGTTTGCCGGTCAGGTCTTTGAAGAGATGAGCATGGAGGGCCGGATGACGGTCTGTAACATGGCGATTGAAGCAGGTGCGCGCGTTGGCATGGTGGCAGTTGATGATACTACCATCGATTATGTCAAAGGTCGTCCTTACGCACCCACTGGTGAGCAGTGGCAGCAAGCAGAGCGCTACTGGCGTACTTTGTATTCAGATGCTGATGCGGTGTTCGATACTGTCGTTGAGATTGATGGTAGCCAGATTGCCCCGCAAGTCTCTTGGGGCACCTCTCCTGAGATGGTCGTTGATGTCACGGGGTCCGTTCCGACGCCAGAGCAAGCGGCAGATGCCACTCAAGAAGAGGGCTGGATGCGCGCATACCGTTATATGGGACTCAAGGCAGGTCAGCCGATAACAGATATTCATCTTGATCGTATTTTTATCGGCTCTTGTACCAACTCGCGTATTGAAGATTTGCGTGATGCGGCAGCAGTAATTAAAGGGCGCACGGTCGCTGATAGCGTCAAAGAAGCGATCGTCGTTGCTGGCTCCGGACAAGTCAAACTGCAGGCAGAAGCTGAGGGCTTAGATACGCTATTTACTGATGCAGGGTTTGAGTGGCGCGAGCCTGGTTGCTCAATGTGCTTGGCGATGAATGCCGATAAGCTTGAGCCCGGTGAGCACTGCGCGTCGACCTCTAACCGTAACTTTGAGGGCCGTCAAGGCAATGGCGGGCGCACGCATTTAGTGAGTCCAGCGATGGCGACAGCGGCCGCATTGGCGGGTCACTTTGTCGATGTGCGTACTTTTTAGAAGAGGATAATCGATTACTCTTCTAACATTCGATAGTTATTTATAGGAAACACTATGCAAGCTTATAATATTCAAACGGGCATTGTATGCCCTTTAGACCGCTCAAACGTTGATACCGATCAGATTATCCCTAAGCAGTTTTTAAAATCTATTAAGCGCACCGGTTTTGGCGTCAATTTATTTGACGATTGGCGCTATTTGGACGAAGGGTTTCCGGGGCAAGATAATAGTAAACGCCCGATCAACCCTGATTTTGTCTTAAATCAGCCCCGCTATCAAGGCGCAACGATTTTGCTTGCGCGTAAAAACTTTGGTTGTGGCTCTAGTCGCGAGCATGCGCCATGGGCCCTCTCAGAATACGGCTTTCGTACGGTGATTGCGCCAAGCTTTGCCGATATCTTTTATAATAACTGCTTTAAGAACGGAATGCTGCCCATTATTTTAGATGAAGCTATTGTCGATACGCTTATGCAAGCCACGCAAGCGAATGAGGGCTATGAGCTGACCGCTGATCTAGAGCGCCAAGTGGTCATCACCCCGACAGGAGAAGAGTATGCGTTTGAGATCGATGAGTTTCGCAAGCATTGTCTGTTAAATGGTCTCGATGATATCGGTCTAACCTTGCAACAAAGCGATGCTATCAAAGACTATGAGCATAAAATGATGCAAAAGACGCCTTGGATATTTAATCAAGTGCATGCTTAAGCCAAATTTTAGACTTAATAGTTAGGGTTGATAGTCCGTTTTGACAAACGATATGTCGATAAATCAGTAGCAGCGAGAATGATGACTATTATTGATACCAGCGTTAATAATAGTTATACAGGGAGCAATACTGTATTGAGTTATGGCGGCAAGATAGCTATTATAAAAGCAACTTTATCATTTACAAAAAGTAGCCGTCATTATGAAAAAAACACGTTTTGCCGCTTATGTTGGTGCCACTTTTGCTATGAGTGCACTGTTATCAAGTTGTCAGCTTTTTACAGGCTATCATCAGATAGAAGCTGCTGATAGTGCTGACAATTGGTCTGGCAAGATTTACCCGGTGGCAGGCGAGACTAATATCGCTTGTGTAGGTACTTATCACTGTGAGATTACTCGCATCGATCAAACGCCGACTATTGCAGAAGAGACGCATCAGCCTGTTGACCGTAACATTGTAATAGTAAAACCTGAAAAAGATAAGGTGCCACTAGTCGATACTAAAGCTGTTAAGCTGGTGCCGTTATCGGCCTCTGGCATCTCCGGTTTGACTAATTATTACGCCCGAGTAACACCTATCAAACGCGAAGTACAAGTGAACTTCTATCCTGAAAATAACTTAGAATACGTCGAGCGTTTCACGGTTATTCACGAGTTCGTTGCGGGTACTTATCAGCTGCGCGCTTATAAAGTTCAATCTCAACAAAAAGACAGTAGCTTATTAACGAGTGCATCGCCGAACCCTCTATGCATAGAGCTTATTCAAGATGGCACTATTAAGCGTCGTTTTTGTAAGCAAGTTGATACTGAGCGTCAAGGCGAGTTTGTAGAAACTGGCGTGTTTGATGATACGGTGACCAGTTAAATCCTTTTATAACGTTTTATCGCAATGATTAAAACCTCCGATTCCCACAAATAACTAAGTTTTGACAAGCTCTAGTTTTATTACAATATTCAAAGACAAGGAAAAGTATGGCGACTATATTGACACTAGCAGGCGATGGCATCGGTCCTGAGATTATGACTCAAGCTATCGATGTCCTAAAAGCGGCCAATGATAAATTCGATTTGGGCTTTACTCTGGAGTCGGGGCTTCTTGGCGGTGCGGCGATTGATGCGACTGGTGAGCCGTTGTCCGAGGAGACTTTAAGGCAGGCTCGTGCAGCCGACGCTGTACTGTTAGGCGCAGTTGGTGGCCCTAAGTGGGATAACATTGAGCGCAGTAAACGTCCTGAACGTGGTTTGCTCAAGATTCGCAGTGAGCTTGGTCTGTTTGCTAATTTGCGTGTCGCCAAACTATATCCGCAGCTAGCGAATGCTTCGAGTGTCAAAGCCGATATCATCTCAGGGCTTGACTTATTAATCGTCCGTGAGCTGACGGGTGGTATCTATTTTGGTGAACCGCGCGGCATCCGTACTTTAGATAATGGCGAGCAGCAGGGCTATAACACTATGGTGTATAGCACCAGCGAGATTGAGCGTATCGGCAAAGTCGCGTTTGAGATGGCGCAGACTCGCGCCCAAACCAGCGGTAAGCCGGCTAAGATTTGTTCAGTTGATAAAGCCAACGTGTTAGAGGTGACTGAGCTGTGGAAGCAGACGATGATTAAGATGCAAGAAGCGGATTATAGCGATGTTGAGTTGTCGCACATGTACGCTGACAACGCTTGTATGCAGCTCATAAAGGATCCCAAACAGTTCGATGTTATGGTCACTGGCAACATGTTCGGCGATATTTTATCGGATGAAGCGGCTATGCTTACAGGCTCTATTGGGATGCTACCATCAGCGAGCCTCGATGAGGACGGTAAAGGTATGTATGAGCCTTGTCATGGCTCGGCTCCTGATATCGCTGGACAAGATAAAGCCAATCCCTTAGCGACGATTCTATCGGTAGCTATGATGCTACGCTATACTTTTAAGCAAGAGACCGCTGCACAAGCGATAGAGCAAGCGGTCAGCGATGTGTTGGATGATGGTCTACGTACGGTTGATATCTTGGATAACAGCGAAAGTGGCCTGACGCAAGTGGGCTGTCGTCAGATGGGCGAGGCGGTATTGGCCAAACTGCTATAGCTGTTTTTAAGTGCTAGTCCATATTTATGGATTTTTATCTCTCATTTAACCTATAAATCGTTTGCCGGTTTATAGGTTTTTTTGTCCAAAAGAGCTTGTTAATATATTTACTAAGTAAGCAGTTTTTTACGTAGATTTTGCATAGTTGTTATGTTTGTATAGCTACTATATTTACATAGATACTATATGAGTAGACCGCTATTAACATAATGAGCTTATATGCTAACAGGGCGCTATGGCATTATTATTAAGGTATTTAAATTAGTAAATACTTTCACAATAATAAAAAGTCACTATAAGACTATATTGAATATTAGAGGAAACTATGTCTCAATTAACCAAAATCACCAGTGCCATGCTAGCGAGCAGTCTATCTACTGTGCTACTAATGAGTCCAGCGCTAGCGGCGACTAACAGCGATGTTAGCCCCATTACTAATGGCGTCAGTCAAAAGATAAATAGCGATAAAGCAGCAAGTAAGGCGACAGCTGAATCTCTTAACGAGCTACTACCAACTATTGAGTATACGACAGAGGGATTATCAAAATCTGCAAAAAAAATAAACAGTGTTAATTGGAAGGAAGGGGAGAAGATAGATCGTGAAGTTGGCACTCGCTTGCAAGCGCTATTAAATTGGCACCATAGCGGCGTCGGCTCAGTAGATGGGTACTGGGGCAAAAACACTCGTAAAGCGATGCAAGCGTTTCAAAAGGCTAATGGTTTGAGCGTCACTGACCAATTAAATACCGAAACTTGGGATGCACTGACAGCGAGTGAGGCATTAACCCGTCAACCTGTACTAGTGCGCTATAAATTAACCCCTGATGATGTCAATATCAAAACGACCACGATTCCAGCTAGCGCAGAAGCCAAGTCTAATCTCGAGGGCATGTATTATGAATCCGTGCTCGAGGCATTAGCTGAGAAGTTTCATATGAGTGACAGCTACCTGAAGTCTCTAAATCCAAAGGCTAGCTTTAATGCTGGCGAGACCATCACCGTCTATAATCCGGGCAATCCTAATACAACGCCTGTCAGCCGTGTGGTCGCGGATAAAACTACTGAAACTCTCTATGCTTATGATGACCAAGGCAATCTTGTAGCTAGCTATCCCACGACAGTCGGCAGCACTGCTACGCCTTCACCAACGGGTACGCATGAAGTAAAAGTGAAAGTCAATGGCCCCAACTATACTTATACTGGCGATAACGGAGAGAAGTTTATTATTCCGCCAGGTCCTAATAACCCAGTAGGCAAGGTTTGGATTGGCTTGTCAAAGCCGTCTTATGGTATACATGGTTCGCCAGATCCTGATCGCATTAGTCGCCAAGCCTCAGCAGGCTGCGTGCGTTTGACCAACTGGGACGCGTTATCTTTGTTAGGAGTTATCGACGATGACGCTACAGTAGAGTTTAAGTGATTTTATAACAAGTCAGATTGATTGAATCCTTAAGCTAGAATATTAGGCAAAAAAATACCGCTAGTACAATTATTAGCGGTATTTTTTGCCTGACAAGAGATGCTAAGCGTGCTTAATTCTCTAGACTAGATCAAAACTCAAAGGTCATACGAAGTAAGCAGTTTAGTTCTTACCACGATAAGTAATACGACCTTTGGTCAAGTCATAAGGCGTCATCTCGACTTTGACTTTATCACCAGTCAAAATACGGATGTAATGCTTACGCATTTTGCCAGAGATATGGGCAATGATTTCGTGTCCGTTTTCTAAACGAACCTTAAACAGAGTGTTTGGCAAGGTATCGATGACTTCGCCTTCAAACTCGATAATATCGTCTTTTTTAGCCATAATTTATATCAATCAATGAAAAATAAGCCAATATTATACGTAAGTTTAGCGATTAAAGCAATATGGCAACGGGTTTTTGCTTGACAGCGTTTAGCGGTTATGTATGTCAAATTATAATTGAGCTTGAATATCTAAAAAATTAATCTGGCAGATTGAGCCAAATTGGAGTCAGTGGCTCTTTTGGGAGCAGCGACTCGTACTCTTCGGGATAATACGCTTTTATAAAATAAAGTCCATCACCAGCAGCGGTCGGCGGGGCAATCGTACGATCTTTTTGCGCTAAAATAGCTAAGAGGTCGTCCGGCTGCAGCTCGTGACGGCCGATAGCGTACAGCGTACCCATTAAGTTACGTACCATATGATGCAAAAAGCCATCGGCTTGAATATCAAATACAATAAAGGCGCCATGAGCAAAGAGCTTGGCATGACTGATGGTACGCACCGGCTGATTGGACTGGCAAGCTGCGGCGCGAAAACTTGTAAAATCATGCGTTCCTACTATGTCTGCAGCAGCCTTTTGCATTGCGGCTAGATCAAGTGGCTGATGAATGTGAGTCACTTGGTGGTTTAAGATAGCTGGGCGCGTGTCTTGATTGAGCGTAACATAGCGATAACGCCGAGCGATGGCCTTAAAGCGCGCATGAAAATCGCTTGGCATCGGCTGAATCCAGCGTAGTGCAATATCATCGGGTAATAAGCTATTGACACCGCGCAGCCAATTATGGGTCGGTCGGTAGGCTCGAGTGACAAAGTGAGCGACCATGTTACTTGCGTGTACCCCAGAGTCGGTGCGTCCTGCGGCGACCACTTCTACTGTCTCGTTAGCGACTTTGCTAATAGCAGCCTCTAGGACTTGCTGGACGCCTAAAACCTCTTTTTGTCGTTGCCAGCCATAATAATGAGTCCCCAAAAACTCGATAGCTATCGCTAAAGTGTAAGTAGGAGTGTCTTCATCGGTGTGTTGGATTAGCTCGTCTTGCGGCACTATTGGCTGAGCGTTATCTGCTAAAGAGTCGGTCATAATGGTTGAGGTGCTTAAGCTTATTTTATGAGTTTGGGATTGTTTAGCGCTGACGACTCGTAGAAGTTCCTGCTTGGTTAACGCTATAAGTCCAGCGCTGACGTCTACGGGCAGGGGTGTCGTAACGTAGCAATAACCACAGTAGGCGCGCGTAGATCGCAGAGAGAGTGAGGCGTCCACCAGCGATGACGTGATAATCATATTGCCAGCTGCCCGCGGCGTAACTGCTACTCACGCCGCCAAATGGGCATTGGCTTGCGCAGACTACCATATGGCCTTGTTTATAAGCCGCTTGTAGCGCCTCGGCAAGCTGCGGCGAGTAAGGTACGTTGCCGCTGCCAAACCCTAATAAGATAATGGCGCATGGCGGTTTTGACAGCAGCGCTTGTAACTGCTCGCTGAGCACGCTTGGATCGTTAGGCAAGCAGTAAAGTGCATGAACATGAGCGTGCTGTGGCTGATTTTGTACCGCTGCCAAAACTTGTTGTTGGTCATCAAGCCAATGCTGCCGGCGAGTATCTGTCAGCTTATCTATATAGCTATTATCAGGATAGGCGGCACGGTGATGACCGGTAAAGGCCATAAAATCATGGCTATGAATCTTTTGCACCGTTTGCGCCGGCCAAGACTCACCGCCAAAACATATCTTCACCCCTGATTGCCCCGCTGCTGCTAAGCGCAGAGCTTCACGAAAATTATCCCAAGCATCACCGTGGCTGTCGATTTTATAAGCGTGCAGCTCTTCGCTATCTAGTAGTGGACGCATGCTGCCTGTGAGAGTAATACTGATGTCAGAACCGGCAAAAGCTTCTGCCAAAAACGCTCCTAAGTAGCTTAAGGTGTCAGTCCCTGTGATCAGCACAAACTGGCGCTCGCCAGCTTGATAGGCCGAGAGTAACAGCGTATAAAAATGTACAAAGTCGCTTGGCGTTAATTGGCTACTGTCTTTGATAAGCGAGTTATCTAACCAACACAGCTTAGGTAAAAAAGCGGCATCATCGTGCTCAGTGACAAGTTGCTGCAAGGCGGGTAAGAACACTTCGGCGGCAAGCGGCGCTAGTGGCCGCCCATAACTGCCAAAGGTGCCGCCTGCATAAATCAGCTGTACAGACTGCGAGTTGAGAGATGATAATGTGGAACGTGAAGCCATATTTAAGTCGCAAAATGTTATTAAAAACCGTTGATGAGATGACGATAAAAAACTTAGATTAACACACCAAGTGCAACGCTAATTAATATTATAGAACGCCTGCATAGGCGTTTTAAACCCTAATCGTTTTCTTGGTCTGTTATTTAGTTTGTTCTCAATGTCCTGTATTTCATTATCAGAGACTTGTCTAAAGTCACAACCCTTAGGCAAGTACTCTCTGATAAGGCCATTGGTATTCTCGTTGGTTCCTCGCTGCCATGACGCATAAGCATCGGCAAAGAAGAAAGGGCTAAAGAGCTTTTGTTTCACCTTCTTATGCTGAGCAAACTCTTTACCATTGTCAGAGGTAATGGTCTTAACCTGCAACCTCACTGGCGCTAAGAGTTCTATCATTGCCTCTGATACTTGCTGTGCTGTTTTATGACCCACACGCTTCATCTTCAGCAGCCCCGTTTTACGTTCAACGAGCGTGACAATCGCTTGCTTGTGATGCTGACCGATAACGGTATCCGCTTCCCAATCTCCAATACGTGAGCGTTCTTCAACAATACAAGGGCGCTCATGAATCGAGACTCTGTCATTGATACGGCCTCGAGTCTCAGCGGTTAGACGCTGCCGGTATGGTTTTCCTTTACGTCTGAGACACTGCCACAATGTACCGCCCTGCCTCTTATCACGCCAAATATAGCGATAAATGCTCATATGACTGATACCAGCATGAACGCCAGATATTTGCTCAGGACTCCAGTTCTCTTTAAGCTTGTCTGTCACCCATGCCCAGAGGTCAGTCACAATAGTTGTGGCGTTGTTAGCCCGTCTGTCACAAGCCTTGTTATTAGCATGCTTTGCTCGGTAACCTCGTAGGCTTTTATTACGCCTAAGCTCTCTTGATATGGTACTGGGACTTCTGTTTAACACCCTCGCTATAAAATTAATACTATGTTTTGCCCCTTTAAGGGCATAAATCTGGTATCGTTCACCTAGGCTTAGATGTGTATAGCTCATGGTTGCAATCTCACTTTGGTCGGTGGATAAAAACTTTGATGCTAGCGCATCTAGGTCTTTTTTTCACCTTGCATTTGGTATTGCACTTCATGTGTTAATCTAAG
>NZ_AYXN01000042.1:0-312333 GCF_000511655.1 Psychrobacter sp. TB15 | reverse complement strand
TTGGGGTTGTATGGTCAAGTAATTAAGCGCACATGGTGGATGCCTTGGCAGTCAGAGGCGATGAAAGACGTGACAGCCTGCGATAAGCTTCGGGGAGGCGGCAATATCCTGTGATCCGGAGATTTCTGAATGGGGAAACCCACCTAGCATAAGCTAGGTATCTTATACTTTGTATAAGAAGCGAACGAGGGGAAGTGAAACATCTCAGTACCCTTAGGAAGAGACATCAATTGAGATTCCCCAAGTAGCGGCGAGCGAACGGGGAGAAGCCGATTATCTTTAGAATAGAAGAACAGCGTGGGAAAGCTGACCATAGTAGGTGATAGTCCTGTATTTTAAATTCTGAAGATAACATATTAAGTAGAGCGGGGCACGAGAAATCCTGTTTGAAGATGGGGGGACCATCCTCCAAGGCTAAATACTCCTGACTGACCGATAGTGAACCAGTACCGTGAGGGAAAGGCGAAAAGAACCCCTGTGAGGGGAGTGAAATAGAACCTGAAACCGTGTGCGTACAAGCAGTGGGAGCCACCTTGCGTGGTGACCGCGTACCTTTTGTATAATGGGTCAGCGACTTATATTCTGTAGCAAGGTTAACCGTTAGGGGAGCCGTAGGGAAACCGAGTCTTAATAGGGCGTCATAGTTGCAGGGTATAGACCCGAAACCGAGTGATCTATCCATGAGCAGGTTGAAAGTGCCGTAACAGGCACCGGAGGACCGAACCCACTGTCGTTGAAAAGCCAGGGGATGACTTGTGGATAGGGGTGAAAGGCTAATCAAACTCGGTGATAGCTGGTTCTCCCCGAAAGCTATTTAGGTAGCGCCTCGGACGAACACCATTGGGGGTAGAGCACTGTTTCGGCTAGGGGGTCATACCGACTTACCAAACCGATGCAAACTCCGAATACCGATGAGTGATATCCGGGAGACACACAGTGGGTGCTAACGTCCATTGTGGAGAGGGAAACAACCCAGACCGCCAGCTAAGGCCCCAAATTCCTAGTTAAGTGGGAAACGAGGTGGGAAGGCATAGACAGCTAGGAGGTTGGCTTAGAAGCAGCCATCCTTTAAAGAAAGCGTAATAGCTCACTAGTCGAGTCGGCCCGCGCGGAAGATGTAACGGGGCTCAAACTAGGAGCCGAAGCTGCGGATTTGAAAATTGTTTTCAAGTGGTAGGGGAGCGTTGTGTAAGCCTGTGAAGGTGTGTTGTAAAGCATGCTGGAGGTATCACAAGAGCGAATGCTGACGTGAGTAACGATAATGCGAGTGAAAAGCTCGCACGCCGGAAGATCAAGGGTTCCAGTCCAACGTTAATCGGGGCTGGGTGAGTCGACCCCTAAGGCGAGGCCGAAAGGCGTAGTCGATGGGAAATCGGTTAATATTCCGATACTTGTTTATGATGCGATGGAGGGACGGAGAAGGTTATGTCAGCCTAGTGATGGTTATCTAGGTGAAAGGATGTAGGCTTGCAGCTTAGGTAAATCCGGGCTGCTATATGGTCGAGATCTGATAGCAAGTCCTACTTGTAGGACGAAGTGGCAAATACCAGGCTTCCAGGAAAAGCTTCTAAGCGATAGTCATAAACGAATCGTACCCTAAACCGACACAGGTGATCAGGTAGAGAATACCAAGGCGCTTGAGAGAACTCTGCTGAAGGAACTAGGCAAAATGGTACCGTAACTTCGGGAGAAGGTACGCTATTGGTGGTGATAGGACACGCTCCTTGAGCTGCTGGTAGTCGCAGATACCAGGCTGCTGCAACTGTTTATTAAAAACACAGCACTCTGCAAACACGAAAGTGGACGTATAGGGTGTGATGTCTGCCCGGTGCTGGAAGGTTAATTGATGGGCTTAGCGTATGCGAAGGTCTTGATCGAAGCCCCAGTAAACGGCGGCCGTAACTATAACGGTCCTAAGGTAGCGAAATTCCTTGTCGGGTAAGTTCCGACCTGCACGAATGACATAATGATGGCAGCGCTGTCTCCAGCAGAGACTCAGTGAAATCGAAATCGCAGTGAAGATGCTGTGTACCCGCGGCTAGACGGAAAGACCCCGTGAACCTTTACTACAGCTTTACATTGAACTTTGACCTGACTTGTGCAGGATAGGTGGGAGGCTTTGAAGCAGACACGCCAGTGTTTGTGGAGCCATCCTTGAAATACCACCCTGGTCATGTTGGGGTTCTAACTCAGGTATAACAATACCGAGGACAATGTATGGTGGGTAGTTTGACTGGGGCGGTCTCCTCCTAAAGAGTAACGGAGGAGTACGAAGGTGCGCTCAGACCGGTCGGAAATCGGTCGAAGAGTATAAAGGCAAAAGCGCGCTTAACTGCGAGACCCACAAGTCGAGCAGGTACGAAAGTAGGTCTTAGTGATCCGGTGGTTCTGTATGGAAGGGCCATCGCTCAACGGATAAAAGGTACTCTGGGGATAACAGGCTGATACCGCCCAAGAGTTCATATCGACGGCGGTGTTTGGCACCTCGATGTCGGCTCATCTCATCCTAGGGCTGAAGCAGGTCCTAAGGGTATGGCTGTTCGCCATTTAAAGAGGTACGCGAGCTGGGTTTAGAACGTCGTGAGACAGTTCGGTCCCTATCTACCGTGGGCGTTGGAAATTTGAGAGGATCTGCTCCTAGTACGAGAGGACCAGAGTGGACGAACCACTGGTGTTCGGGTTGTCATGCCAATGGCATTGCCCGGTAGCTACGTTCGGATGGGATAACCGCTGAAAGCATCTAAGCGGGAAGCCCACCTCAAGATTAGATTTCCCTAAAGAGCCGTTCAAGACTAGGACGTTGATAGGCAGGGTGTGGAAGCGCAGCGATGCGTGTAGCTAACCTGTACTAATTGCTCGTTTGGCTTGACCATACAACACCCAAGTGGTTTGTAGCTATCTATCAGAACTTGGTTCTATAGTTAGACAAGCATTATATCGATATCACCTTTATCCTTGATTCAGTTAGGATAAGTGATACTTATTAAAAGTCACACAACAGACTCATATCTAAACCCCTTTGCTGACGACAATAGCACGATGGCACCACCTGATCCCTTCCCGAACTCAGAAGTGAAACATCGTTGCGCCAATGGTAGTGTGGCTCCGGCCATGTGAGAGTAGGTCATCGTCAGCTCTCTATTCCTAAAACCCCCTTAACTTAATTGTTAAGGGGGCTTTTCTTTGTCTGCTATTCTTTTATTGGTTTTGCCTTACCTGTAAGAATTATCTCTAACCCTTACGGTTTTTATCAAGAGCTATAGAACAGATGACTTACGGAAAATAAAAACATTATGATGAATAGCTTCATTAATTTTCTGCACATCGAACGTTTCTTTATCTTCAGGAAGTCTTAATACTTTAGGCAAACGTGTGATAACCATTTTGTCATTGGCGATAGCATAGTGTCTATAATGTTCATTAACGGTCTCATCACAGTCAAACTCTAAATAAATAATATTATCAGTATGACTTTTTGCCAATCTAACGATCGATAAGAAAAACTCATTCTTTAATTGATTCTTTGAGTGTTCAATATCTTCGAAATCATATCTTGGTTGCCATCCTACTATTAGTCTTTGCCAAAGATTTCCTTTTTCCTTGGTCTCATGATAAAGCTTTAGCTTTTGTTCTAGACGCGATATCTGTTTGAGATTGCTTTCCACATCATCGAACTCTTCTTTGATTATATCTATGATCTCTTTGGAGGCTTCAGTAAGTCCTTTTGCATTATAGTTTTTATTCTCTAACGAATCGTAGATCATATCTAATAAGTGCCTAAAGCTAATTAGTCTGGCAACCATAATCTCTACGTTATAAGAGTAAGTTGCAATAGGTAGTAATTGAAAGTTCTGAATACTATCAATCATTCTATTAAAAATTTTACTTAAGTAATAAAATAGATAGTCTCGATCGTCCTTGTCGCTGATAGCGTTTTCGATGAGGTTGTTTAGCTTATTGAGTATCAATACAGTGATTTGTTGTTCATACTCATTCATACGCTTGTGAATATGAAATTCTGTTTCTTCACCGTCTTTTTCAAGGGGTTTTTTAAGTAACGGTTCAATTTGCGTCTTACATTTATATTGTACATCTTCAATAAACTTGATAATCGTATCTGATACGCCAGCATCCAAAGTATAGAGTCGACTCATGCAATAAGTAACGTGCTCAAGGTAGCGCTCATTATCTAAAAGGTTTTTTCTGAGAACTACATGAGTTAAATATACGTATAGTTCATTTTGCATACTGCCTTCATGCAAAAAGCGTTTGAAGGAGTAAGGGTTTTGTCTAGGCTTATCAGCGATACCAATCAAATACCAATACTTTTCACTTTCGATTACAAAGAACTTTTTACGCTTAGCTTCTTCTCTGATAATACTAGGTAAGTTTTCTTGTTCTTGAAAATCAATATCAGTCGAGTCCCAAGCACGAAAGTCACGTTCTTGAATCTTTTGTTTGATAAAAACTTCTTTAAAATACGTTTTTACAACGTCAACATTAAGCTGTCTAATGCCAGGTTGTACTATCAGTTTTACATTATCAATCCAAGTCGCTAAATCGTATAAAAAAGCACGCTTTATACTCTTTCGACTCTGTTGGTCTAAATGATGATCGCCTATATCAATTCGATTAATATAGTCGATCATAGCTTCTACTTTATCTGCAAGATCAATAGCATCGCAGGTTTGCGGTTGGGATTCGACCAACTTTAGCATCTGTACGCTAATCGCTTGCAACTCTTTATTGCGTACTGCGGTGTTAGATAATACACTTCTAAGGTTTTCTGGAATGATATAAGTAAAATTTGCGCTAATATTTCTCTTTGACAATATTTTTTCGTACACACTTTTACGACTAGCAGGGTCAAGCTGTGGCAAAATATTGGCAATGATTGTTTTCCAATTAGTACTTAAAGCTGGATCTATCGATTTTAATTGATAAATTTGATACTCTGAGAGCTCATATACGTGCATATTATAATTCCTTTGAACCATTTACAGTACTAATGTTTGCATAAGTGTCGTAATCTTAGCATTTATTAAATAGTCATAACACTGCCTATCATTCAAAATACTATTAAATCAGAAGGAGCCCTATGACAACTTCAAAAGTAACCTACCAAGGCGACTTGCGTACTAGCGCCATCCATTTGCAATCAAGCAATGAAATTATTACCGATGCACCCACTGATAATCAGGGCAAGGGTGAGGCTTTTTCACCGACTGATCTATTAGCGACAAGCTTGGCAAGCTGTATGCTAACGATCATTGGGATTAAAGCGCGTGATATGGAAATTGATATTGCAGGTACTACCGCTGAGGTGACCAAAGTGATGACAGCTGATCCAAGGCGCGTCAGTGAAATACATGTCGCTATCTCTTTTAAGCAGCAGCTCAATGAGAAAACGCAAAAGATATTTTATAACACAGCGCTGAGTTGTCCAGTTGCGAAAAGCATCCATCCTGATATCATGCAAAAGGTGACTATTTATTCTAAGAACTGATATATTTTATAATGGTGACTAATATGGCTTCCAAGACTTTACTTATCGTCGCGCATGCACCATCACCGAATACTAAAAAGTTGGCGCAAGCCGCTCATGACGGTGCCAATCACCCTGATATAGATATCAACGTGGTTCTCAAAGCACCACAGGATACGCAGCCTGAAGATATACTCGCAGCGGATGCGTTATTATTAGGTACGACTGAGAATTTGTCTTATATGGCAGGGCTGACCAAAGACTTCTTCGATCGCTGTTATTACGCGGTATTAGAGCACAAACAGGGGCTGCCTTTTGCGTTATATATTCGCGCTGGGTTTGATGGGACAGGAACTAAACTGGCTATGAAAACGATTATCACTGGTTTGCGTTGGAATCAAATCCAAGATACGCTTATTTTAAAAGGTGATTGGCAAGAGGTGTTTGTGGAGCAAGTGGAAGAGCTTGCGATGACGCTAGCTGCTGGAGTGGAAGCCGGTATTTATTAGACTGATTTATTGAACCTTTATTAAGATAGTATTATGAATAAAAATAACTTAGGTAATGCGGATATTAGTAGCCAAGATAGACTGCCATTTTCGCAAGCGTGTGAAAATAATAAAGCACCTATCTTAAACGTGCTACAAAAAGAGCTACAAGAGCATACTCATGTCTTAGAAGTCGGCTCAGGTACCGGCCAGCATAGCGTTTACTTTGCACCAAGATTGCCGCACCTACAATGGCAAACCAGCGATGTAACTGATAATCATCAGGTGATACAAGCTTGGCATGATGCCTATCCCGCATCAAACCTGTATGCACCGTTGGCTTTTAATTTGTTAACAGATTCTATTCCAAAAACTAATACTGGCGAACCTTATGACGCTATATTTACTGCTAACACCTTACATATTATCGCTTGGCCTTTGGTTGAGAGGTTGTTTGAGTTGGTCGGAGAAGCATTACCGTTAGACGGCAAGCTAATAGTATATGGACCCTTTAATGAAAATGGACGCTATACCAGTGCGAGTAACCAGCAGTTTGATAGCACTTTGCGCCAGCGTGATGCTGGTAGCGGTATCCGGCATAAAGAAGATATCATTGCTTTAGCCAACGCCCACCATTTAACATTAATGACTCAATATGAGATGCCAGCGAACAACCAAATTTTGGTTTTTCAAAAAATAACCGCTAACTAAGTCAGCGGTTATTTGCGTTTTAATATCAGTATCAAGTTCTAACCAGTATTACGTAGTCCTGCTGCAAGGGCATTGATACTGCGAATTAGTGGATCTTCTACCGCCAGTTTATCGGTACTTTTAGCATCCTTATTATCAGGTTGACGCATGCGTTTGAGCAGCTCGATTTGGATATAGTTGATCGGGTCTAAGTAAGCATTGCGCCATTGTAAAGACGCTGCCAGCTCTTGCTGCGTGGACAATAATGAGGTTTGCTCGAGCAGGGAGTTTAGGCCAGAGTGAGTAAGCGCGTGCTCGTGCTCGACAGCCTGCATGACTTGTGTGCGTAAGCGCTCATCTTTGCACAGATGACTGTAGGCGTGGGCGATATTCATCTCCGATTTGGTAAAGGCCATTTCGATATTGCTGATAAAGGCGCTAAAAAACGGCCAGTTTTTATTCATCTCTTTCATCAATCCTTCGTTTTGTTTGACACTCTCTAATGCCGTGCCCACGCCATACCACGCAGGAAGGGTAAAGCGGGCCAATGACCAGCCAAACACCCAAGGTATCGCCCGAATTGTTGATTTGCTTGGCAAGCCTTTTTTGCGGTGGGCAGGGCGCGAGCCGATATTTAGCAAAGAGATCTCTTGTACGGGCGTGGCCTCGGAGTAAAACTGATAAAACCCGTCTGTATTATCCGTCAATGCTCGATATTGCTGCTCGCCTGCATCGGCTAAATCTGCAAACAGTGCTTCATAGCTATCGAGCTGGGCCGGCTGCGCCACAAAGCGTGACGAGCTGGCTTTTAGTGCGCCTGTGATACCCATTGTCAGCTCAAACACTGCTGTATCTGGATTGGCGTATTTGGCATAGAGCACTTCGCCTTGCTCGGTAAACTTGATTTGTCCGTTTAATGTACCAGCGGGCTGCGCGGCAATGGCCTGATGAGTTGAGCCGCCGCCGCGACTGACAGAGCCGCCGCGGCCATGGAACAGACGGGTGCTGATGCCGTATTGGTTGGCAATACGAGTGATGGTCTGCTGGGCGCTATACAGCTGCCAAGCCGAGGTGATAATGCCGCCGTCTTTAGAAGAGTCCGAGTAGCCCAGCATAATCTCTTGAATATTGCCTGAGTGCTCAAGTAGCTCGCGATACAGCGGGTTATCCAGTACCGTTGGCATGATTTTATCGATATTTTTAAGGTCTTCGATGGTTTCAAACAGTGGCGCTACCGGCAAGGCGGCAAATAAGTGTCCGTCGTCATTGATACCAGACAAACCTGCAAAACGCATCAGCAGCAGTACTTCTAGTAGTTGACTGGCGTTATTGGTCATCGAGATGACGTAGCTGCCAAAAGTATCGTCGCCCACCAGTTTGCGCAGTTTGGCCACCGACTGCATCAATGCCAGCTGCTCACGGGTTTGCTCGCTTAAATTATCGGTATAAATCAGCGGTGTGCCTGGTTTTTGTAGTAGGCGGGTCAGCCACTCTTGGCGCTCTGCTTCGCTTAGCGCCTTGTAATCGGGCAAGTTGGAGGCATTGGCAAAAATATCGGCAATGACCTCGCCATGATAGCCTGAGTCTTGGCGAATATCGAGCGCGGCCAGATGAAAGCCGCAGGTTTTGACCAAGCGGATGGTATCTAGCAGTAGCCCTTCGGCATGGGCGCTATCATGCGTGTTGACGCTCTTGCGGATAAGGCGTAAGTCATCTAACAGTGCGGCCGGCGATAAGTACGCGTCTTTTGCTGCATTGTCGTCTGTGCCTTGGCTTTGGATATACTGGTTGGTGGCTTTTATTTTGGCAAGGATGAGTGATAACAATCTACGGTATGGCTCGTGATTATAGTCATCAGGGTTATAACAAAACACCTGCTGATCCAGCTCGCTATAGTCTTTAATTCGCTCATAAATCCCGGGCGCGATGGTGACGATGCTATCGCTATGAATCAGCTCGCGGCGCAGCTTTCGGATCAATACTTGGTAATGGCGCAGCACGGTATTGGCATGCATCAACACGGCCATTTCTGTGGTCTCATGAGTGACGAAGGGGTTGCCATCTCTATCGCCGCCGATCCAAGAGCCAAAATTGACAAAAGCGGGCAGCGCATAGTCACTAAGCTCTGGATAAATCTCTACGATTGCGTCTTTGATATTGCGATAGACTTTCGGTATGGCGGTAAAAAGACTGGCATCAAAATAATGCAGGCCATTATTAATCTCATCATAGACCAAGGGTTTACGAGTCCGCACCTCATCTGATGACCATAGTAGATCAATGGTTTCTGCGGTTTTTTGTTTGGCCTGCTCAAAGGCGCGACTGCCCTCAGGATAGACACCCATGGCATCGGTGTGCTCATATAGCGTTTGCAAGATATTCATCGTTGTACGGCGACGCGCCTCGGTAGGGTGCGCGGTAAAGACTGGGATAAATTTTAGCTGATCGATGAGCTCTTTGATTTGTTCAGGTTCGATCTGGCGCTCGCGGCATTCTGATAAAGTGCGACGAAAAGAGCCTTCCCAGCTTTGGTTAGACTCTGCGCGCATCACTTGCCGCTGCTCACGTAAGTAGTTTTCTTCGGTCAGGTTTGCCAAAAAAAAATAAATAGAAAACGCGCGAATGACGTTTTTTAGTGTTTGATTGTCTAGCGAGGCGATGAGCTCGATAAGTTGTTGTTTTTGTCCGTCGTTATGCTCGCGGCGCTCTTGGATAAAACCTTGGCGCAAGGTCTCGATGGTATTTAGCGTGTCTTCTCCAGATTGGCGAGAAATTGCCTCACCTAAGAATGAGCCTAATAATCTAATGCGCTCACGTAATAATTCGTTCTTTAATAACATGACTCACTTCCTTGTCTTCTAACAGACTGGTTAATAAATAAGGTTCGCTCTTCTTATAGGGTACAAACTAAAGTTATTTATATGCATTGGATAAAAAATCTGTATAACGTCTCCAAGAGCGCTCATCGGCACGAGCATTGTATCTATCAGGATTATCGAAGTCAGTAAAGGCATGGACTGCACCGCTATAAGTCAACATCTCATGGGGTACTCCACTGGCTTCTAACGTCTTACCAAGGGCGGTAAAATCCTCAAACGGCACGGCTTCGTCGGCACTGCCATGAAAGACTAAAATCTCACCCTTCGTTTTATCATAAGTTTGACCCGCTGGCAGCTCAAGCCCCCCATGAAAAGGCACAAAAGCTTTTTGCTCAAACCCTGCTCTTGCAAGCTCTAGAGCTACCGTACCGCCAAAGCAATAGCCCATCGTTACGCCTTCGCGGACATCATTGCCTTGCGCTTGTCCTGTATTTAGAGCACCAGCAAGCAGACGCCGCATTTTACTACGATCGTCGTATAGCTCGGAGGTGAGCCGTTTTTTGTCTTCAAGCTTAGTAGGGCGAATGCCTGCACCGAACATATCCGCTGCTAGGACGTTGTAACCCTCGCTCGCTAGCATATCCGCGCGCTTTTTTTCATAATCGGTCAAGCCGTCCCAATCATGAATCAGCAATATAAAGGGAGCATTAGGCTTATCCGCTTTGGCGTAATAGCCTTGGTACGGTTGGTTGTCTACGGTATAGCTGATATCTTTGGTGGTAATAGCAGCGGCCGTTTGACTAAAAGCTAGCGTAACCGCGCTGACTGATAAGCCAACAAACATAGTTTTGAGCGAGGAGAGATAAGAGTGACTCGATTGATAGCTAGTATTGCATAACATAAGCGACCTCATAAGCAGAGTGAAGAAGGGTAAACGGACTAAAGCATGTCCTTGAAGAGTAGTAGAGCATCGTTAGAAGACGTGTTTAATAGGCTGATAAACCCTTTGACGCTGTCATTCTTTGTAAGTGGCGAGATTAAGAATGTTTAGAGTCCAATTCGCCGCTAGTATCAAAACGACCACAGTACTTAAGTAAACAGCCTTTTTATAAAGTATCATAATTTTTTTTTGATAGCTGCAAACTTTAACCAAATATCAACAGGTATTATCATGTAAAACCTAAGCGAGTTTAGTAGAATTAAATTTCGCTCTTATTCTCTTATTAGAGCTTAATTCTTATAACTAGCTAGGATGCATGATGAAAACCAATATTGATCATACTGACCCCGCAAAAGACATGAACCCAACTCGCGGCAATGGCGGCGAGACTCACCAACGTGCAGACGACGACACAAAAGCGCTCACTACGCAGCAAGGTGTCGTTATCTCTGATAATCAAAACTCTTTAAAAGCCGGTAGCCGAGGCCCGAGTCTTTTAGAAGATTTTGTATTACGCGAAAAAATCAACCATTTTGACCATGAGCGTATTCCTGAGCGTATTGTCCATGCGCGTGGTAGTGCGGCGCATGGTTATTTTGAATTAACTGAATCGTTAGAAGAGTATACAACAGCTAAAATACTAACTGAAACCGGTAAGCAGACTCCTGTATTTACCCGCTTCTCAACAGTTGCTGGTAATAAAGGCTCAAAGGATACGCCCCGTGACGTACGCGGATTTGCAGTCAAGATGTACACAGAAGAAGGTAATTGGGATTTAGTCGGTAATAATATGCCTATCTTCTTTATTCAAGATGCTATTAAGTTTCCTGATCTCATTCATGCAGTCAAGCCGGAGCCTGATCGTGGTTTTCCGCAAGCGGCTTCTGCCCACGATACCTTTTGGGACTTTGTCTCGCTAAGCCCAGAGACGATGCATAACCTGATTTGGCTTATGAGTGATCGTGCATTGCCGCGTAGCTTTAGCATGATGGAAGGTTTTGGTATTCATACCTACCGTTTGCTCAACAAAGAAGGTAAGAGTACTTTCTTCCGTTATCATTGGAAGCCAGTTGCTGGCGTGCAATCATTGATTTGGGATGAAGCAGTTAAAATATCTGGTGCTGACCCTGATTATAACCGCCGTGACATGTATGAAGCGATTGAAAATGGTATGTATTTTGAGTGGGAGCTTGGTGTACAGCTCTTTACCGAAGAAGAGGCCAATGAGTTTCCATTTGACCACTTAGATGCCACTAAGCTGATTCCAGAAGAGCTAGTGCCAGTTAAAATCATCGGTAAAATGGTACTAAACCGTAACCCAGATAATTTCTTTGCAGAAACTGAGCAGGTAGCCTTCTGTCCATCGCATATACCACCTGGTATCGACTTTAGTAACGATCCCTTATTACAAGGCCGTCTATTTAGTTACTTAGATACTCAGTTGTCACGATTAGGCTCACCAAACTTTGTTCAGATTCCTATCAATGCGCCTAAATGTCCGTTTGCAAATAACCAGCAAGACGGTCATATGCAAATGCAAGTGCCTAAGACTCGTGTGCTTTATGAGCCTCAAAGTCTAGATCTAGACCGTCCACGTGAAAGTCCTCAAAAAGGTTTTAACTCGTTTCATGAAAAACTGGATGATGGCGTAAAAGGTCGTATCCGTGCTGAGAGCTTCGCTGATCACTATAGTCAGCCACGTATGTTCTATCGTAGCCAAACCCCTGCTGAACAAGCACACATTGCATCAGCCTACGCGTTTGAGCTTGGTAAAGTAGATGCGCCGCATGTTCGTACTCGCGTGCTCAGTCACCTTATCAATATTGATGAAGATCTAGCTAATCGTGTTGCCAATGCCTTAGGTATGGAGCTACCAGAAGCGGCAGAACCAGCAGCACCAGTACAAGATATGGACACCTCTAAGCCTCTGCAAACGATTGGTCGTACGCCTAAATCACTAAAAGGCCGTTTGGTTGGTATCTTAGTGGCTGAAGGATCAAACCATGAGCAAGTTAAGAAGTTTGAAGATGCTATTAACGCTCAAGGCGGTATGGTCAAAATTGTTGCTCCTAGCAAAGAAGTTAAGCTTGACGACGATACGCGTATCCAAGCAGATGAGCGTGTCGCTGGCGCACCCTCTGTATTCTTCGATGCGGTAGTGAGTATCATTATGCCGGATCAAGCTAAGAAACTGGCGGAGGATAGCTCAACGCTAGATTGGTTCACTGATGCTTATGTACACTGTAAAGCCATTGCTTATTGCGGTGCAACGGATGAGTTTATCTTAAGTAAACTTCCTGTAGAAAAAGATGAGTTTGTCACACCGCTCGCTGAGCTTGACAGCTTTGTAGAAAATGCAAAATCTCGTCTATGGGAGCGTGAGCCTAAGGTTCGTGACTTGGCTTAATCCTATGAAGTTGTAATCATGATGAAGAAAAACTCAGCCTAAGTGCTGAGTTTTTTTATTTATGAGCTTATAAATATCTAAACATGTCGTTTTATACGCTAATAAAAGTTTGCTCACAAGCGTTCACTGAATATCACTGACTAATAAAGCGCTAAGGTTATAATAGTAAGATTGTATTTATTGATAGGAGTAGTCTGATTGGATCAGGCTTAAGGTTTAATAATGGATTTAATAAATATTGTAGCGATTGAAGGATATATTCAGACCACTTATATGGCCGTCTATCCTGATAAGTTGTTATTGCTAGACTCAGGATGTCGATGTGATGTTGATAGCGTTTTAACTTACATTACAGATACCCTGGAGCGTCCTATCGATCAGCTTAAAACGGTTGTGGTCACTCATATGCACCCTGATCATGCTGGCGGGGCTGAGTTGTTAAAACAAAAAACGGGTTGCCAGGTAGTCAGTGCAAAAGCTGATAAAGCTTGGTATCAAGGAGTGTTAGGCAGAGTTTCGCATCTGAACGATTTAGCGCTAACTTACTATGTGGCCAATAGGCAAGGAAAGTCGATAGCTAACGTTTGGTATGATCCTATCTTAAAAGTTGATGTTGAGGTTGAAGAGGGTGACCCGATACCAAACTTTGAAGACTGGGTGGTTTTGGAGACGCCTGGGCATACAGATCGCGACTTGACATTATGGCACGCGCAGACCAAGCAAGCTTACACTGCAGATCTTATATTGAGTATCAAAGATAAGTTTGTATCGCCTTATCTGATTACCCTGCCTAATGCTTATCGAGCTTCTTTGAATAAGATCAAAGCATTGCAGCCAGCAGTGGTATTACTGGCTCATGATAAAAGGGTCAAAATCAATGATAAGGACTTTGATCTTCTTATAGACAGAGCACCAAAGCAGCCCCGTAAGACCTCGCTTAGGAATATTTTGAGTACCACGATACCTAAGCTTAGGTTTGCTCGTAAGAGAGTCAAAACGCCTTAATCAAAGTACGCATTAAAAAGTACTAACTAAGTAGTCAGTAGCTCATAAACAAACAAAAAAAAGCCCCACTACCAAAAAGTAGTGGAGCTTTTGTAATATGGTGGACCGACCGCGACTCGAACGCGGGACCAATTGATTAAAAGTCAACTGCTCTACCAACTGAGCTATCGGTCCTGAGAAGCATGAAAAAATTGCATTGCAATTTTAGCTTCGTAAGGGAAATCCTTTAAATAGGATTTCCTAAAACTTGATACCTTAACGATATCTGACTAAAAAAAGCACTGCTTTTTTAGCTCTGCAAGAATAATCTCCTGAAAGAGGAAAATTATTTAAAACCAAACTTATTAAGCTAATACCGAATAGGGCAGAATACTTAATAAGCGTACTACTAAAAATGGTGGACCGACCGCGACTCGAACGCGGGACCAATTGATTAAAAGTCAACTGCTCTACCAACTGAGCTATCGGTCCTGAGAGACGTTAAAAAATTGCACTGCAATTTTAGTCTCGCAAGAGAATTTTCCTTAAAGGGAAAATTCTAAAGATTATACTAACAACTTAAGTTTAAACATTAAGTCATTCGCAAAGCTTTCTCTCATTCACATCTAGATAATTTGTATCCCTAAACGTGAGAGCACATTATATATATTCCTGCGATAATTACAACCCCATGAGGAACAAAAATTATGATTTGAGCGTAAATTTTATAGATTTTTTAAACTAACCAACTTTATTAGAAATGTTTATATCTTTTGAGCCTAACAATAAGTACAGATCTAATCTCTAGACAGCGCTTCCACTGGGTCAAGCTTGGCCGCATTACGCGCTGGTAAAAAACCAAAAATAACGCCAATTAAAGTTGAGCAAACAAAGGCGGCAATGATAGAAGTTGGAGAATAAATCACTTTAAAGCTATCACCAGCGACACTATTGATAAGCTCGCCGATAGCAAAGGCAAGTCCGATACCCAATAAGCCGCCTAAAATACAGACTAAGATGGCTTCGATCAAAAACTGCTGCATAATGTCGCTTTGACGAGCGCCGACTGCCATACGCACGCCGATCTCGTTGGTGCGCTCGGTGACTGAAACTAGCATGATATTCATCACCCCAATACCGCCGACGATCAAGGAGATGATAGCAATGGATGAGATAAGTAAGGTCATAGTGCCTGTCGTTGACTCAATCGTTTGACGAATAGAGTCTGAGTTACGAATACGAAAATCGTCGGTACCGTGACGACCTTCCATAAGGGTGGAGATGGCAGACTCAGCAGCGGAGGAGGAGATACTGTCGTCGATTAAAGCGACGAAACGCTCAATATTGGGACTACCTACTAAGCGTGACATCATGGTCGTATAAGGCATATAAAGGGTAGGCGACTCTACTTGACCGCCAAAGCCACTGTTATTAGGTTCCAATACGCCAATCACTCGCCCGGGTACACTACCGATTAACACGACTTCGCCGATAGGGTTATCAACATCAGCAAAGAAAGTCTGCTTAGCATTGTCATCAATAATAATATCTTGCGTGCGTTTTAAGATGCTTTGCTCATCGAAACCTTGACCTTGGGATAACGTCTCGCCACTAACGTCAAGATAGTCTTGCCCCACGCCGCTGATACTCGCCGCCTCTTGTACATTGCGATAACGTACACTCATGTTACTATCAAGCTGCGGGCTAACGCTGGTCACATAAGGCTGATCAGCGACCGCCTGCGCATCCTCAGGCGTGAGATTGTCGTCATTGTACTGACGTCTAGGATCGCCCCATGGATAACCGTCTATTACGGTAATAGTGTTGGTTCCCAATGAGCTAATATTAGCGAGTATCTGCTCTTGTGAGCCTTTACCTAACCCTACGACTGAGACTACTGAAGCAATACCAATGATAATACCGAGCATCGTCAAAAGCGTACGCATTTTATGCGCGCGCATGGCGAGCAGGGACATCTTAAAAGCTTCAAACAAACGATCAATAAAGCTACTTATCTTGCCTTTACGATGCCTGTTGAGTATAGGCTCTGGCTGCACTCTATTATCAACTGCCGTTTGCTGATAATGCTTGGTACGATAGTCCTCGATGACATAGCCGTCTTTGAGCTCAATGACGCGCTCAGCCTGCTCGGCAAGACCGGGGTCATGGGTGACCATGATAATGGTATGACCTTGCGACTTTAAGTCATGCAAGATGGCCATGACATCTTCGCCTGACTTGCTATCGAGCGCCCCTGTGGGCTCATCAGCTAAGATAATATCGCCGCCATTCATTAGCGCGCGAGCGATTGATACCCGCTGCTGTTGACCGCCTGAGAGCTGATTCGGACGATTATTGACCTTATCCGCAAGACCTAAATCTGACAGTAGCTGTTCAGCGCGCTCGCTGCGAGCCTGTCCATCCATCCCCGCATAAACAGCAGGCACAGAGACATTATCACGAGCATTAATATCGCCAAGCAGATGATAGCGCTGAAAAATAAAACCAAAGTGCTCGCGGCGTAATTTCGCCAGCTCATCGGCATCAAGCCGGCTGACAGGCTGTCCATAAATCTTATAGTCACCTGCTGTCGCCTGATCTAAGCAACCCAAGATATTCATTAGAGTAGACTTACCAGAGCCAGATTGCCCGATGATAGCGACCATCTCGCCTTGATGAATAGTGAGGTCGATATCATGCAGCACGCGTATCGTCTGCTCGCCTGCACGAAACTCTTTAATCAAGCCTTTGACTTGCATCAGCGGCGCAGTTGCTGCGCTATTGGCATTGGTTTTTAGGGGATCCATGAATACAACGACCTATATTATCAAATCAGAAAATCACTAAGGGTCTAAAAGTTATAGTGCTCTAAGCTTAAAGGTTGCAAGACGTTCAACAGCACTGGAGCTAACTGAATCTAAGTACCTTAACTGGTACGTTAGCTAACATGACCTGTTAAAAAGGGGGTCCTCCTCTACCACCTTGACTACCCCCTGCTTTTTCTTCACTCAATATCACCTCATCGCCTGCGCTTAATCCACTTAAAATCTGGGCGTTAACGCGGTTGTTAATGCCAACGGTAACGCGTTGTTCAGCGACTTCGCCGTTGTCTTTGAGCACGCGAACCACGCCTGCGCTAGTAGAAACATCAGTATCAGTACTTGAGTCGCCAGTAGATCTTTTACTGTTTTTAGCAGGTTGTAGGGCAGCAGAAGGAACAAGCAGCGCGTTTTTAGCTTCATTAATAACGATATAAACCTGTGCGGTCATGTCGATACGAAAGCGGCGCTCAGTGTTTGGCACTTCGATGTAACCGATATAATAGATAGCAGCATCAGTAGAGCTGGTATCACTGATATTCTCGGGCGCAGGTTCAATAGCTTTTAGGGTAGCGTCATACTTTTGGTCAGGATTACCAATGATATTAAAATACACCGGCATGCCTGCTTGCACGTTAATGACATCGGCTTCAGAGATCTGCGCATTAATGCGTACGGTCGAGAGATCGGCTAAGGTGACGATAGTCGGCGCAGTTTGATTGGCGTTAACGGTGGTGCCTTGCTCAGTGGTGATAGAGACCACTGTACCTGATATCGGCGCGCGAATGGTGGTGTAGCTCAGATCCTCCTCAGCGGTACTGACGTTGGTTTGTGCTTTACGTAAGGCGGCGCGTTGGCTGTTGATATTGGCTTGAGTGGTGGTAATAGCGGCTTTGGCAGTATCTATAGCGGCGCGAGCATTATCAACCGCGGCTTTTGCCGTTGCCACACTGGTGGCCTGAGTATCATATTCTTGTTGCGATATCGCATCGATAGCCACTAAGCCCTTGAGACGCGCAAAGTCAGATTGGGCTTGTTTGTATTCAGATTGACGACTGGCCAGATCAGCATAGGCGCTCTTTAGGCTGGCTTGACGACTCAAAAGCTCAGCCTCAGCACTTTGAATGGCGGCTTCGCTTTGCTCGAGGCTGGCTTGCTCATTGCTTAGATTGTTTTTTTGGGTGACTTGATCGATTTGGGCAATGAGCTCGCCTTGCTTAACCTCGTCTCCGACTTCCACGAACAGCCGTTTGACTTCTCCTGACACCTGCGCGCCAACGTCAACGGTGTTAAGCGCCTTTACTTTACCGGACGCCATGACGTTGTTTTCGATATCACCTATCTCAGCGGTGGCGGTAATGTAATTAGGGCTCTCTTCTTTGGGTTTAAAAGTCCTGTAAGCCAGCACAATAAGTGCAAGCACAACTAAGGCGATAATGCCCCATTTTATAGCTGATTTTTTGGTGATTTTGCCCATGCTCAAAGTCCACTTACCATCAAAACAATTTTGACTATAGTAAAGACTTCAGGGGCAAATTGAAATGGTTATTAGTTTGCGAAAGGTTAAGGAAAAGCGGGGTAGCTGCAACATAAGAGGGTATAAAAAGGGCTTTATTAAAAGGTGTAAGTCATTATTTGAGTAAGCCATTAAGCAGCAAAGAGCTTTTTCCCTGACAGCTCAAGCGCAGCTTGTAATAACAGCTCCCAAGCAGGCTGACGAATGAGGCCTTTGATGGCCTGATCACAGCGATATAGCAAATCCGGCCACTCGGCGGTTTGCGCAAGGGAATGACGACGACAAGCTTGGCTGTACAAGCCTTGCTTACTACGCCAGATTCCTAAGCTTTGCGGATCTTGCCCATCCATTAGCGCCATGACCAACCGCATGTCTTTGGCTATTGCCCAAAGTACCAAAGTCGTTGGTTCATCAGTAGCTTGTAGCTGAAATATGATTTTCGCTACCTGCATGCTATTGCCTGTGAGCATAGCATCGGATAAGTCAAAAACGCTGAATTGCGCATCGCTGACTAAAGCAGCTTGCAAGTCAGTAATACCTAGAGCTAGGTTCTTATGACTGGCCGCGTCGCTATTACGATTGTCAGTAGTAGGACTGAGACTGTCGTTATTATTTTCAGATAACTTTGGAGCGAACAGATAGGATAAGCGCCAAAGGGTTTGATAAGCGCTGAGTAGGTGATGCTCGGTGTGCGACATCAATAATTGCCAAGCCTCTTGCGAAAGACGTAGGCCGAATTGCTCTGCTTGTACTTGCAATAACTGCTGACGCGCGCGCTCATCGTATAAGTTACCATCGATAACTTGGCCATACTTGGCAAAAGGCGCAAACCACTTGCTGGCTTGGCTGCGTTTATCTTGCTTCGGCGTTAGCCATAATAAGCTATGACTATGAGCGCCGGCTTGTGCATCGATAGCAAACTGCTCAAGCTCGGCAATAGTGGCTTTATCCGGCTTATGATTGCCCGTCACGATGAGCGCGCTGGCATCATCAAAGAGCGATTGGCTACCTAATTCAGACAACACCTCTTGCCAAGACTTCACCGATATGAGCTCAATGCGTTTGATGGCGTAGTTTTGCTCGCGCCAATGTGGCCGCAGCGCATTAATTAACCATTGCTGCAGTAAGGGCTCATCACCGTGCGCCAGCCACAAGCCCGCTACAGCTACTGAAGGTTGCAGCAGTTTAGGATAGGCTTGGATAAAGGTCTGCTGCATAAAAGATAAGCCATCAGTTGCTGATTGGAAGTGAGGATTAAAGGTATCAGTTCAAAGTGTCAATTCAACGTATTCACTTAAAGCATTCATTTAAAACGTTAAGAGGTCGGGGTAGTCACCACAGTGGTCGAGGGCGCTGAGTGCTCTAACATAGGTGCGGTTTGGCGAGCCTTACTAGTATTGGGCGACACTTTGGGTAAGCTGATAGCGACATACTGATCGGTAATACGGCGCGCAAGACTATCGTAGAGCCAATCGCGGATCTGATCGCCTTGTTGATCGTCAGTGCTGACCGATGCCTCATTATACTGATAGCTACGCTCCACTTGGATGGGATTAGTCAAAGTCACTGGCTGCCCATTTTGATAAGTGTCATAGGTCACATCAGCAGAGAGTACCAAACGTATCTCTGTTAAGACGCCTACTAGTTCATAGCGCCGAAAGCGTAAATTGTCTACTTTTATAAGGGCGATTTTTTCGGCATCGGTGTTATTGGCTTTGCTATTTGCGGCGTTTTCAATCATCGTCATACCATCAACGACGTCTACTCCCAAAGTCTCTAAGCGTCTAGTTAGTGGCAGCTTCAATGGGAACGAGCGACGATTATCTTCAATCACCACTGCTGTTTTTTCGACCTCAAAATTTAAAGGCGCATCCAGTCCGCGCAGATGAAATCCGCAGCCCGTAAGGACAGTCGCTGTCGTCACCACCGTCATCATAGGTAGCACTGCTAACAAAGAAGTAGCTAGCGTTTTACCAAGGCTTTTACCTTTAGCAGGCGTACCTAAGCTGTTCTTACGTGCTGACTGCATGTTTTGCTGTTGATACGCCATAACCTTCATCCTTCATCGCCATAAAAAGCCAAAAACATCACTTGTAGTTAAAAAATAAACTAGCCAACAACGACAATGTTCACTAACTTATTAGGGACAACGATCTCTTTTTTGATCTCGCCAGTAAGAAACTTAGCGACGCTATCGATGCTGCGTGCTTGAGCTTTAAGCTCTTCAGGGTCACTATTAGGCGCGACGTCCATTTTACCGCGTACCTTACCATTCACTTGCACCACCATAGTGATCGTATCTTGTACTAAGGCGCTCTCATCGACAGTAGGGTAGCTCATCGTTAGTGTATCCACGCCTAATTGCTCAAGTAAATACTCGCCAGCATGCGGCGCATAGACCGAGAGCATAATGAGCAAGTCTATCAAAGCTTCATGCTGCACTTGTAAGTCTTGCTCGCCGTTGACTTTAAAGCTTGTGAGCTCATTAGCAAGCTCCATAAGACTCGATACTGGAGTATTTAAGGCCAAGCGCTCGCCTAAGTCGTTATCGATTTTACCTACTGTCTCATGAGTCTTACGGCGTAGGTTTTTGGCCTCGCGGCTTAGATTATCGGTAGTTAACGGCTGATCATTTAAAGTAGCAAGCGCTAAGTTTGACGCGCTTACAGCATTAATATGATCATGAGCCAGACGCCAGACTTTTTTGACAAAGTTATAAGGCCCTTTGAGCGCATCATCTGACCACTCAAGGGTTTGATCGGCAGGCGCGGTAAACAGGGTATATAAACGCACCGTATCCGCGCCGTATTGATCGATAGTGGTTTGCGGGTCGACGCCGTTATTCTTAGACTTTGACATCTTTTCGATTTTGCCAATATTTACAGGCTGTCCATCTGCTTTAAGTGTCGCTTTAATCGGTTGACCCCGCTCGTTGTAGTCGATATCGACATCATCAGCGAAATAATACGTCGTGCTGCCATCGCTATTCACACGATTAAAGGTGCCAGCGAGTACCATGCCTTGGGTCATCAAGTTTTTGAAAGGCTCATCACCTGAGACTAAATTTTCATCTCGCATGAGCTTATGAAAGAAACGCGCATAAAGCAGATGCATCACTGCGTGCTCAACTCCACCGACGTATTGATCAACCGGTAGCCACTTGTTAGCGGCTGATTTATTGACCATATGCTTGTCGTCATTGGGGCTAGCAAAGCGCGCGTAGTACCAGCTGGATTCGACAAAGGTATCAAAGGTATCGGTCTCGCGCTCTGCCGGATTACCGCATTTAGGGCAACTGGTATTGACAAACTCAGGCATGTTTTTGAGCGGATTACCGCGACCATCAGGCACGACCTCAGTCGGTAGTACGACTGGCAAATCTTGCTCTTCTACCGGCACCGTACCGCAGTGCTCGCAGTTGACCATCGGAATCGGGCAGCCCCAATAGCGCTGGCGAGAGACGCCCCAATCGCGCAGACGGAACTGAATCTTTTTATTGGCAAGGCCTTTTGGCTCGAGCTTCTCAAGCATCGCTGCAAAAGACTGCTCAAAATCCATACCATCAAACTCGCCTGAGTTGACTAAAGTATTGCGCTCAGTATAGGCGAGGTTAACTTCACAGCCTTCGGCTTCGGCCTCAGCTTTTGCCGCATCAAAATAACCGGCAGGGACGTCGATGACTTGTTTGATTGGCAAGTCGTATTTAGTCGCAAATTCATAATCGCGTTCATCATGTGCCGGTACTGCCATGACCGCGCCTGAGCCATAGCTCATTAGCACGTAGTTAGCGACCCAAACTGGCAGCGCCTCCCCAGTCAGTGGGTGGGTGACTGTGAGACCAGTATCCATACCGATCTTCTCTGCTTTGGCCAAGTCGGCTTCGGCAACTGAGCCTTTTTTACACAATGCATTGAACTGGGCGATGACCTCATCCTTTTCAGCCGCATATTTCGCTAATGGATGCTCAGCTGCAACAGCGACATAAGTGACCCCCATCAAGGTGTCAGGACGGGTGGTAAATACATCCAAGGTACTCTCTTGGCCTTCAAGCTCGTAAGGGAAATGCACTTCCATACCGGCACTACGACCGATCCAATTGCGCTGCATGGTCAGTACTTCTGAGGGCCAATGGCCTTCTAGCTGATCCAAATCATCGAGTAATTCATCAGCGTATTCGGTGATATTAAAGTAATACATCGGAATATCGCGCTTCTCAACGAGTGCGCCACTGCGCCAGCCTTTACCATCGATGACTTGTTCATTGGCAAGGACAGTATTATCCACTGGATCCCAGTTGACGGTCGCAAGCTTCTTATAAACTAAGCCTTTTTTATACAGCTGCAAAAATAGCCACTGCTCCCATTGATAATACTCAGGGCTACAAGTAGCAAACTCGCGCGACCAATCGATCGACAGGCCTAACAGCTTAAGCTGCGCGCGCATATTATCGATATTTTCAAACGTCCACTTGGCAGGCGGCGTCTGATTGGCTATTGCTGCGTTTTCTGCTGGCAAGCCAAACCCATCCCAGCCCATTGGCTGCATGACTTCAAAGCCTTTAAGGCGATAGTAACGGCTCAGCACATCTGAGATGGTATAGTTACGTACATGACCCATGTGCAGCTTACCGCTCGGATAAGGGAACATCGATAGCATATAGCGGCTAGGTTTGTCGCTTGGCTCATTGCTGACTTCAAAGCGCTTATCTGTTGCCCATTTGGCTTGCTGCTGCGTTTCGATCAGCTGTGGCTGATAAAGCGTATTATCGGCGGCTGAAGTAGCGTTATTATTAGGGATAGAGTGGTCAGAGGTCACAGCGTGGTTCATAATTGGCTCGAAGTTAGATATTTTTATTGACGTTTTGGAGTGTAAGTTCTAAAAACAAATAATTAGTAAAATGAGATACGCTAGAATAGCGCAAATTGGGGAAAAATGCGATGGGCTAGGGTAATAATAGCGCAGTATTGAAAGACCAAAGTTTTAATTTTCAAGCAAGAATAATATAAGGAATAACGATGACAATCACTATCTATGGTATCAAATCATGCAGCACCATGAAAAAAGCATTTACCAAGCTCGATGAGCTGGATGTCAGTTATGACTTTCATGACTATAAAAAGCAAGGTATTGATAAAGCTTCAGTCCAGCGCTGGGTCGCGGATTTGGGCATTGATAAAGTGCTAAACAAACGCGGTACTACATGGCGTAAGCTAAGCGATGAGCAAAAGCAGGCCGCAGACGCTGATGTCAACACAGCTATCGGTTTATTGCTGGAAAATACCAGTATGATTAAGCGCCCAATTATAGAAGGGGTGCATAATGAGCAGCCCATTCTACTTTGCGGTTTTGATGCGGATGAGTTTGACAAAGCCTTTGCTTAAAGCGCTCACCGCTCACTGTAGACACTATAAATACTGTCGCAGTAGCACGAGACTACAATAAAACCTGACCTTAAAAAAATCAGTAAAATCTAAGCTCAGGTTTTATTACCCCTACGATAAACCAAATCACGCTAAACAGCCAAATGATGAGGACATAAAGTCTGATTTGCTCTGCAGTCCAATCAAGGGCAAACCACTCAATCATAAAAAACGACTTCCAGCCCTCGATCCATTTGGCGCCGCCATAACCTATGATCCACCAGCAGTAGATACTCTCCAAATTGACTTCCTCCCTCCCTAAACGGAGGGAATTGCTACTAAAGACGGCCAAGCCCGACCGCGAGAATGTTTTTTGCTCCATTAACATCTCTATTATGGGTCGTTTTACAAGAACGACAAAACCACTCTCTTATACCAAGCCCTTATCTACCTTTCGGACTGTCTTGGCGAGAGCCGCAACACGAGCAGGTTTGGGTGCTGTACGCTTCATTGACTTCAAGATAGTGGCAACCTGCGTTCGCGCATTTGTAATCCAGTTGCCGCTTAATCTCAAACCAACCCGCGTCATAGACGGATTTGGCCAGTTTGGATGAAGTGAATGATGTTGATTTTATTTGACCAACAACGATTAGGCTGTTGGCTTTGACAAGATTTGATGTGAATTTATGAATTAAATCCTGGCGGGTATTTTTAATCTTGGCGTGAATGGCTTTGACCCGCTTTTTGTTTTTAGCGCGTTGAGCAATGGCCAGTTTTTCTGCGTATTGATGGGTGACTTTGATTTGTAGCTGATCACCCTCACTACTGACCGCTGAATCCTTACAGCCTAGATCAATACCAACTTGGCCAGTGCCGCACTTAGTCTTTGGAAATTCTTTAACGGTGACACAGGCATACCAGTGACCACGATTGTCTTGTACCAATTCGCAAGTGTTGATGTTGTAGAGCGAGAGGTTATAGCTATCCCATAGGTCTATTGTGAGCTTTTGACGGTTAGCTAAGCTAAATTGCAGGGTGCTTTTTAAAGACTTTTTACCGCTTTGGCGCGTACTGATATGCTTAATGGCGGTCTTTTTAAACGGAATCCAGCCCAAGCTTCTTCTCTTGGCCTTTGGGTTGTTGGTGCGCCAGTTGAGTTTGGCTTTTTTAAACTGTTTACGGGATTTAGCGTGAATCTCACTAATCGCTTGCAAGGTTTGACTGTGTAGATTTAGGTATTCACCCGCCCCTTTGGTGTAAACAGCCAAGTCATAGGCTGAAAAGAATTTGCCTGTGCGCTGTAAATGTTTAAAACTAAGCTCATTGACGTAATTCCAGACAAAGTTAACTGACCCAGCCAAGATATTAAGCTGAGTGGCATGTTTGTCTTTGATGCGTAGCTTGAGCGTTTTCATGGGATAATTATGATCTCAATGTATTTGGTTATCAAGGGGTTCGCCATACTGGGCGACAATGACTGACGCCTGATATCCACGCCCTAGAAGGACGTGGTTTTACGGCGCTGAATGATAAAAAGCACACACCATAGCCCTAATGACATAACCGCGCTCCCATTTATTACTAAAACTAGCTCATGGCCGAGTCGACTTCACGGCTAATCAGTGTACCGACGCCTTCATTAGTGAAAATCTCGAGAAGCGTCGCATGCGGTACACGGCCATCAACGATAACCGCGCTTTTGACGCCGCTGCGCACCGCATCTAAAGCGCAGCCGATCTTCGGAATCATGCCGCCTGAGATGGTGCCATCCTCTATCATGGCATCTACTTTTTTGGGCGTCAGGCCAGTGACTACTTTACCATCACGGCCTAATACGCCTTTGATATTGGTAAGTAGCATTAGCTTTTCCGCTTGCAAAAATTCAGCTACTTTACCTGCGACCAGGTCAGCATTGATGTTATAAGTATCGCCATTGTCATCGACACCAAGCGGCGCGATAACGGGAATAAAGTTGGAGGAGATGAGCATATTAATGACGTTTTTATTGACGCTGACTACATCACCAACATAACCCAAATCGATAGGCGTCTCAACACCATCATCATCGACCTTTTGCATGAGCATTTTTTTGGCATGAATCAGGTTGGCGTCTTTACCGGTCAGGCCAATCGCGCGGCCCCCGTGTTTATTAATGAGGCTGACGATCGACTTATTAACGCCGCCGCCAAGCACCATCTCGACGATATCCATGGTGCTTTTGTCCGTGACACGCATACCATCAATACGCTCTGATTTGCGTCCGAGCTCTTTGAGTAAGGTATCGACTTGCGGGCCGCCGCCGTGTACGACCACGGGATGTAGCCCAACTGTCTTTAGCAGCACAATGTCACGAGCAAAAGAGCTCTCAAGCTCAGGATCGGTCATGGCATTACCGCCGTATTTGACGACGATGATCTTATCGACAAAACGTTGAATGTAAGGCAGTGCGGTGGTCAAAACCTCTGCGGTGGTTTTGGCGTCATTAAAATTAAGGGACATGAGGGACTCCTAAAAGGTAGCTCAAGATATCAGTTTAAAAAAACCAGTTTAAAACAGGTCGAATCAAAACGTCAGCGCAATATAAAAAAAGGCGGCAATCTCCAGAGACTGGCATAAAATCATTGAACAGTAATTATTAAACAATAGCTATTAAACAATAACTATTAAGCAGCAATTATCAGATAGCAATGATACTAAATACTGCGCAGCTTGTAGTATAAATTAAATTGCTTAGCTGCACGGTATCATTCCGGCTCGATAGCTGCAATTTGCTGAGCTAAGTGGGTATCAAATAGCTCGCATAAAGCGACGAATCGCGCTTGTACTGCTTGCAGATCCTTCATGCTATCGCCAGCGAAACGTACGGTAAGGCTATGACTGGTATTAGACTCACGCAGCACACCAAAACCATTCGCAAAGTCTAAGCGTACGCCGTCTATCAGGGATATCTGCGTATCTAATGGCATCAGCTGCTTCGCTTGCTCTATGCTGATATTGCAAACATTATGAACAGCAAGATGGGTTTCAGTACGAGTATTAGCGCTATTATTAAAACAACTGCAAAGTGTTAAGTTTTTAAATAAATCTACAGGGCTTAGCTTAGTGTTATCCGTATTAGTACCGTGCCCACTCGCTAAATCTTGTAAGTAGCAGCAACAAACTGTTAGATGCTCTAATAAGGAAGCCTGACAAACTTGCTTGGCAGGTAAGGGTAGATAGTGATCAGCGGTGCTGACTAAAGTAGGTAGGCTCCTTGTGATATCTGTCAAAGCATAAGGCGGTAATACTGAACGCAGTTCGCCCCACAAGTCAGTGGTCAGCATGACTTTTTCTGTTTGCGCGATAGTAGGGACAGCGGTAAACGCTAGCCAGTATAATAAGCGCAGTCCGGCGTACATCGCATCATCATAAACGATAAAATAGCCATCGTTAAAGATAAAGTGACCCGATAACTCACCGGCAAAGATAGCTTGCTTGTGATCAGTTTGTAAGTGTTGACGTAATAGGCTACTGCCCGTTTGAGTCATAACGGGCTTAGCACCAAGAGCGGCGAGCAATTTTGCTAAATGATGAGAGCATTTGACATCGAATAATACGGGCGGCGCCGTAGCAGTGTGGTCGCTAGTTTCATCGTTAGCAGTTGTATCTAATTTTGAATGTCGCTCAGTAATGGCCACTTGCGCTAATAAGTACAATAAATGATCAGGGGTGACGACTTTGCCGCTATTATCGACAATCATGAGTCTATCGCCATCACCATCGAAAGCTAAGCCCATATCGGCTCGATTAACGATGACCGTTTGCTGTAACTCTGCAAGCCGGTTAGGCTCTGTCGGATCAGGATTACCTGTAGGAAAACTGCCATCAGGACAGTCATTGAGCATAATGACGCGCTGACAAAAGCGCTCAAACAAAGGCTTGGCGATATTACTGGTCGCGCCGCTGAGACAGTCAATAACCAGAGTCAAGTCTAGCTTTTTGTCTAGGTTCAAAGCCGGTTGAGAGACGGTATGCCGTAAGAAGCTATCTTTGTTACGATTATGGTCCGAGACGCGTTTATCAGCCGGATGAATAGCGTGTATCACTTGCGCTATCGCTTCGATATAAATGCTTGCGATGGTATCGGCGGGCAAGCAGGGACTGGTTGATACTTTATCTTTATGAGTGTTATCAGCCATAGCACTGAGCTGACTGTTAGCGACTTGCTGATAGAGGGCTTGAATCTGGGCGTGACTAGGCGAGGCGTTATGGACCAGCCACTTAATCCCCAAAGTGTCTTTTGCAGAATGACTGGCGGTGACCATGATGCTATGACCATCATATTGCTGCGCCCAAAACGCCGCCATAGGGGTAGTGACTAAGCCTAGATGAATAACCTTTAGGCCGCTGGCTTGTAGAATATCAGCTATCGTTTGCGCTATACAGTCGCTACCGTGGCGCACGTCATAGCCAACGACCACGGTAGGGCTAGACTGCGTCTGACCTTGAATATAATCTTTGGGATTATGACGCTGAGTAGTATAGAGCTGCGCAAAAGCTTGCGCTAACGCCTGCACAAAGTCTTGCGTAAAATAGCGCCGCGCGCCGCGAATATCATAAGCACGAAATAAGGCTTTTTGGGCAGCAAAAGGCGATTTGTTCTGCATCTTTTTGTTCCCGTGGCCTTATTATGTCGCTTATTATACGTGTATTAATATTACTTCTTAAAAAAACTGACTATCACTGACGACCCGAATGACCAAAGCCGCCGACGCCGCGCGCGCTTTGATCACTAAATTGGGTGACGATATCGAACTCTGGGCGCGCGACTGGAACTACAATATACTGCGCCATCCGCTCCGCTGGATTAAGCACAAAATCATCAGCGCTACGGTTCCACACGCTGACCATCAGCTCGCCTTGGTAATCTGCATCTATCAATCCTACTAAATTACCAAGCACAATACCATGCTTATGACCAAGACCTGAGCGCGGTAAAATCATCCCAGCAAAATTAGAATCAGCAATATAGACTGCCAAGCCGGTACCTACTAGATGCGTCTCGCCCGCCTTGATCGTTAAAGGCTCGTCAATACAAGCGCGCAGATCAATACCTGCTGAGCCGTCAGTGGCGCGCGTAGGTAGCGAAAAGGCTGGGTCGTCGATTACTTTTGAGTTTAATACTTTCACTTGTACAGTTTGCATCATTTGTCCTAATACTTTTATGAATTAAAATGGCTGTTTTAAGATTATGTTTGAGTCCTTTATCAAGGTTAGCAGTTCGCTGATGCCATTGATGACTACATCTAAGCGAACACGAAGCGAAAAGGGCGCTAAAGTATCAAGAGACTTGCGAGCCCCAAAAACGACATAAAGCCGACGATATCAGTGACCGTCGTCAAAATAACCGAAGCGGAGAGGGCAGGGTCGATATTCATGCGTTTGAGTAGCAGCGGAATACTGATGCCCGAGACATTAGCCGCAGTCATATTGATAGCGATAGCGCAGCCAATTACCGCGCTGATCTTACCATCTTGAAACCACAACTGCGCAATACCTGCCATAATAATGGCCCAGATAATACCGTTTATCGCGCCGACCCACAGCTCTTTATTAAGCAGCCAAACCCGATTAGAACCCCCGATTTGACCCATCGCCATACCGCGAATCACCACCGTCAAAGTCTGCGAGCCGGCGATACCACCCATGCTAGCAACCACTGGCATCAAAATAGCTAAAGCGACTACTTGTGCGAGTACTTCCTCAAACTGACCGATGACCGCAGCCGCTAGCAGCGCGGTAACCAAATTAATACCGAGCCAAATACTACGGCTTTTTGCACTATCTAGGATAGGCGCAAACAGCTCATCGTCTTGGCTAACACCTGCTAGATTACGCATAGTGCTATCGACATCATCTTGAATAATCTCCATGATGTCTTCGGCATTGAGCTGACCGACCAGCTCACCAAAGTCGTTAATCACAGGCGCAAAGCGGATATCTTCTGAGCGAAAAATAGCGGCGGCATCAGTGATATCTAATCTATCATTGATAGTAATGGCGTTATCGATAAAGTCAGCGACTAAAGCCTGCTGATCGTGTTTAATTAAGTCAACTAAGCTAAGTAGGCCCAAGAGCTGCTGGCTTTGATCGACGACCAATAGCTCTTGGCTTTGATCATCAAGCAGATCTATGTTGTCTCGTAGCCAGCCTTGTACGTCAGCCAAGCTAACATCGTCATGTACCTGAATGATATCAGGATCCATATAGCTGCCCACTTCCCAGTCAGCATAAGTATCCAGCTTATTGACCTGAACGCGAACGTCTTCATCTAAGGTCGCCATGACTGATGAGCGTACGGTATCAGTCACAGTCTCCAAAATCTCGGAGATATCTTGCGCATCGAGATCTTGAGTGAATAAGGAGATTTCTTTGGAGGAGACGTTTTCAAGTAAAGGCTGGCGCGTCTCATCTTCAAGCTCAGCGAGAACTTCGCCTTTGAGCTCCTCTGGCACCTGCGCCCAAATCAGGTGCCGATCTTGGATAGGGAAGGACTCTAGCAAGTTAGCAATCTCGTACTCTGATTGCTTAGCGAGGAATTCAACAATCTCTTTGGAAGCTTCTTTTGCGACTAACTCTTGCAGGTACAGCAGCTTATATTCTGCACTATATTCTAACGGATTATAGTCTGCCGGTAGGGTGGTGGCGCGTTCAGAATTAGGCGTAGGTGCAGACATAACAGTTCCAAAAGTGATGACAGGTTAAAGACAGTAGTAAGGCTAATGCACTGCTAACGATTACCCAGTAGTGCTCGAATATTGGCTAGATACTCATCAGCGACAGCGGCGGGATCTTTGGTGGCTTTTTTCTTTTTCGCCTTAGCGGGCCAATCGATATGATCTTCTGGCAGCTCATCCAAAAACCGCGACTCGGAGGTGACGCGCATCTGCCCACCGGCACGGCGCTGAGCGGCCAAAGTCAAAGTCAGCTCGCGGCGCGCCCGAGTGATACCGACGTACATCAAGCGCCGCTCTTCCTCAATAGTTTCGCTGAGGATTGAGTTGCGGTGCGGCAGCATCTCTTCCTCAAGACCCATGATATAGACGTAGTTAAACTCAAGGCCCTTTGCTGCGTGCAGCGTCATCAGATTAACTTTATTGGTATTCTCTTCTTCTTGCTGCTGCTCGAGCATATCAAGCAGTACTAATTTACGAATGATAGTATCGATAGTGCGATCTTCATCGTCTTCAGCGCGATTGATCAAGGACTGAATACTGGTATAAAGCATCTCGATATTATCGATGCGGTTTTTTTCTTGCTGCGGGGTTTTTGCGTCACTACGCACAAAATCAATATAGCCGGTCTCATCAATCATCTGCCGGACGATAGGAACCGGGTCAGGATGTTGATCGAGCTCACGAGTATAATGCTCGATAAAGTCGCCAAACTCTTTTAGCGTACCATAAGCCTTACTCGGTAATACATGACTCAAGCCGCCATGAGTACACGAAGCAAGTAGCGAGATACTGTGCTCTTGCGAGAACAGGCCTAATTTCTCAAGGGTCGCAGGCCCCATACCGCGTTTTGGCGTGTTAATGATGCGCAAAAAAGCACTGTCGTCTTCGGGATTTAGAATCAAGCGCAGATAGCCCATGATATCTTTGATCTCGCTACGCGAAAAAAACGACTGACCGCCTGATAATTTATAAGGGACTTGTAGCTGACGCAGATTCGCCTCTAGCATTCGCGCCTGAAAGTTACTGCGATACAGCACCGCGTAGTCTTCCCACTCATTACCAAAACGCAGTTTATGCGTGGCGATCTCTTTGGCGACACGCTCGGCTTCATCATCGTCATTGCGGCAGTTAATAATACGAATTTTTTCGCCTTCACCTTTATCTGACCATAGTTTTTTCTCGAATAGATGCTCGTTATGGGTAATGACCGCGTTGGCTGACGTTAGGATACGACTGGTAGAGCGGTAATTTTGCTCAAGCATGACGATTTTGAGTTTTGGAAAGTCTTCTTTGAGCAGCGCCATATTTTCAGGTTTGGCCCCGCGCCAAGCGTAGATCGATTGGTCATCGTCGCCCACCACGGTGAAGCGTCCCTGCGGCCCCACTAGGTATTTAATCATTTCATACTGGGCAGTATTGGTATCTTGATACTCATCGACTAATAAATAGCGAATACGGTTTTGCCATTTATCACGCAGCTCGCGGTTTTCACGCAGTATCTTGGTTGGCAGCACGATCAAATCATCAAAATCCACGGCATTATAAGCGCGTAGGTTACGCTCGTATAAGGCGTAAAGCGTGGCGAAAATCATATCTTCAGGATCATCAAGCGTCTCCATCGCTTGCTCAGGCTCAACCAAGTCGTTTTTCCAATCGGAGATCATCTTAATGGCTTTACCCACCAGCTCGCGGCTCTCTGCGCCTGATAAGTTATCGCGCATCATCAGCTCCATAAGTAGGCGCTTACTATCATCGCTATCCATGATAGAGAAGTTACCCTTGAGCGGAGTATGAATCAGCTCATAACGCAAAAACTGCAAGCCAAATTGGTGAAAGGTTGAGACCGTTAGCCCGCGGGTCTTCTCACTAGGCAGTAATTTGCTGACCCGTGCTTTCATCTCGCGCGCCGCTTTGTTGGTAAAGGTTACCGCCGTGATACGCTCGGCTGGCGTATTACACTCTTCGATAAGATAAGCAATCTTACGGGTAATCACTGAAGTTTTACCCGAGCCTGCGCCAGCCAATACCAGTAGCGGCCCTGATACATAGAGCATGGCTTCTTGTTGTCGAGGATTGAGTTGACTCATAGATTACCTTTTGGACAGAGGTTACGAACGCGAGATAGCAAGGATCACAAATTTTAGTAATAAAATTCGGTAGATAACGGGTTGATAGCTAACAGAAGCTATCAAAATTAGGTGAGCTATTATAAAGCAAAAGTGCTGACTTTTGGGAGCAGATAGCTAACGGAGTGTGCACAAAAAAGCGCCAACTGAACGGAATCAATTGGCGCTATTTTGTTTTATTGGACTTAACACCTTTACTCCATATTAAGCATTATTTAACTGCCGAGCTGCCTCAAGTGCAAAGTAAGTCAAGATACCATCGGCACCGGCGCGGCGAAAACCAATAAGCGATTCTAGGATCACCGCATCAGTCAGCCAGCCGTTTTGAATAGCTGCCATGTGCATCGCGTATTCGCCGGAGACTTGATAGGCAAAAGTCGGTACGCCAAAGGTGTCTTTGACTTCACGGATCAGATCGAGATAGGGCTGACCAGGCTTAATCATCACCATATCTGCGCCCTCATTGATGTCCATCGCCACTTCGTGCAAAGCTTCAGCGCGGTTACCAAAGTCCATCTGGTATTGTTTTTTATGACCGCCTTTTAGGTTGCCGGCGCTACCGACTGCATCACGGAACGGCCCATAATAAGCAGAAGCGTATTTGGCAGAGTAAGCCATGATAGCGGTATTGACAAGACCTTCGCTTTCAAAGGCATCACGCATGGCTTTGATACGGCCATCCATCATATCACTTGGAGAGATGATATCAGCGCCAGCTCTAGCATGGACGAGTGCTTGCTTGACGAGTACCTCAACGGTGTCATCATTGACCACATAACCACTGTCATCAAGCAAGCCGTCTTGACCGTGTGACGTATAAGGGTCGAGCGCCACATCGGTCATCACCACCATCTCAGGCACTGCGTCTTTTAGTGCTGCTACGGCACGCGCGCTTAGCCCATTCTCATCATAGGCCGCTTTGCCATCAGGAGTTTTTAGCGAGTTGTCAATAACAGGGAAAATATCGATAGTCGTCACGCCCTCGCTTAAAAGCTCTTTGGCATAATTAATCAATAGGTCTATCGATAAGCGCTCAACGCCCGGCATACTGGCGATGGCCTCGCGCTGATTGCTACCTTCTAATACAAATACTGGGGCTATGAAATGTTTGGGGTGAAGCTCGACTTCACGAATCATAGCACGGATATTATCGTTGTAGCGCAAGCGGCGCAGGCGAGTCTCGGGGAATTGACGATTAAACGTATAAGACATTGTTTTTTCCTTATTATTAGTTTTAGTGAGTTTGAGGGGTAATCATTAAATAAGTAAAGCATCAGATGCAGCTAAAATTTTTAGCTTTTATATATAGCTACTATCTATATATAACTACTAAAGGTAGCACATAACAACAAAAAGCCCCACCAAGAAGGTAGAGCTAATTGTTATAAAAATAATACGCTAGCTAGTTACCAAATGTTATATAACCATCTTTATGGAGTGACAATCTGTGGCACTGGTACTTGCTCAGTAGGTGTCTCTTCAGTCAATACCCCAACCGCTGCATCAGCGTCGTTGTCATTATCGATATCGACAATCGCAGTCGGCTCAAAGTCAACCTTCACAGGCGTCTGTGCTTGTTTGATAGCGGCGGCTTCTGGTGCTGCAGCTACTCGCGCTGAGCTAGCAGCGTCGATAGCATAGGCCGCTTGCGACTCGGCATCTTTGGTTAATAAAGTACCAACTTGGGCCAAGTTAGTATATTGCGGAACCGGAATCGCGACAGGTGTATCGAGATTGGCACCGCCGCCAAGCGCTTGATATAGCTCGATTTGACTGATGATTTTTTGTAGCTCTAAATCTAGAATGCCTTGTTGAGTGTCAAACAATGAGCGCTGAGCATCAAGGACATCGAGATAGTTTGAGATACCAGCTTTAAAGCGTGCATCAGCAATCTCATAAGTCTGATCAAAGTTATCTTGCAGGCGGTACTGAGCTGCGAGCTGCTCGCCTAGAGTTGCGCGAGTAGCGAGCACATCGGAGACCTCACGGAACGCCGTTTGAATTGAGCGCTCATAGCTGGCAAGCGTTTGTTCGCGCTCGATTTGTGCGACATCGTAGTTTGCATCCAAACGCCCAGCATCAAAGATGGGTACGCTGATATTAGGGCCAAATGACCAGCCGACTGCATCATTATCGAACAAGTCGCTCAAGCCATCGCTACGGACACCAACGCTACTGGCTAAGCTTATCGTTGGGAAATAAGCGGCACGGGCGACAGCGATATTTGCGCCCGCGGCTTTTAGATCGTATTCCGCTTGTAATACATCAGGGCGATAGCGTAGCAGCTCGCTTGGCAAACCGGCACTAAACACCTCGTGATTGGTGATATTGCTGACAGCGGGTGCTGGGATAAGCTCAGTAGGTACCGGCGCTCCTAATAAGAACTGCAGAGCATTTCTGGAGGTCAAAATACTGCTTTGCGCACGTAGTACCGCAAGTCTTGCACTCTCTAAAGCTGCTGCAGATTGCAAGGAAGGCAGCTTAGGATCAATACCAGCTTTAAAGCGCTCTTGCGCAATAAACAACGAGCGCTCACGGCTCTCAACAGTTGCCTCGGCGAGTTTGAGCTGCGCTAAGCTATAGCTAAGATTCGCGTAGCTCTGCGCGATGTTACTAATCAGACTAATTTGAATAGAGTCTTTGGCTGCCGTCGTTGACAAAAATCTCTGCAACGCTTGATCTTTTAGGCTATCGATTCGGCCCCAAAAGTCCAGCTCATAGCTTGCCAAACCGAGATTGACACTGTAGCTATCTGTCGTCTGTCTACCGCCAGTACTGCCAAAAGGCGTCTCAACGCGCGGAGAGGATTGGCTTTGGCGTGAGTATTCTGCTTGACCATTGATAGTTGGCAAGTCGTTGATATCGGTAATACGATACTGCGCTCGCGCTTTTTCGATAGCCAAACGGGCACTCTCAAAGTCTTTATTATTGCTAAGACCTAAAGCGATTAACCTTTTAAGACGCTCATCGCTATAAAAATCCTGCCAACGCTGTCCGGCGATACTAGGCTGCTCAGAGGTGCTGACAGTCTCATCACCAAAAGCGCCATAAGCTTGCTCAATCGGCAGGTTAGGTTCGGCGAGAACGGGGCTTGTATCTGCTTTAGGGATAGTATTACAAGCGGCCATACTCAGAGCTAACACGCTGAGGCCAAGTAGGCGCGATGATTTACCAGTAGCTAGTAAAGCTTTAGAGCTTATCGCTCTTACGGCTGAGTTAGAGGTTAAGAATAAAGAACTCATTGTGTATTATCTCCAAGGCTTACAGGCTGATAACTCGCAGGAGGAGTTAATGATTGCTTATCTTCTGTAGGGGCAGATGGGACCGGATTATCACCGCCGCCGTTACCACCTGGATGGTTATCATCATCCCCTTTACCATTGTGAGCTTCATTGCCTTTATAAGGGAACAAACTACGCACCCAAATAAAGAACATCGGAATAAAGAAGATGCCGAGGAAGGTAGCGGTTAAGACACCACCGACCACACTGGTACCAATAGCATTCTGACTGCCTGAGCCTGGACCGTTCGCCAAGAATAATGGCACAACACCGAGCCCAAAGGCAAGTGAGGTCATGATAATTGGACGCAGACGTTGACGTGCTGCGGTCATAACGGCCTCTCTGAGACTATAGCCTTCTTCTTGGTGTTCTTTGGCAAATTCAATAATCAAGATGGCGTTTTTGGCGGACAAACCAACGACGGTGAGTAGACCCACTTGCAAGTAGATGTCGTTAGCAAAACCGCGTAACCACGTAAATATCACCGCACCCAATACCCCAAGCGGGATAACCAATAGGACAGAGAAGGGGATAGACCAGCTCTCATATAGTGCCGCCAAGCACAAGAATACGACTAGAATCGATAGCGCATAAAGCATAGGAGCTTGCGAGCCTGATTTTTGTTCTTCAAGTGATAGCCCAGTCCATTCGTAACCGATACCTTCAGGGAGCTGACTGATCATGTTCTCCATAGCTGACATGGCTTCACCAGTACTAAGACCAGGTGCCGCATTACCTTGAATATTCATCGAAGGTAAGCTGTTATAACGCGTCAGACGCGGTGAGCCTGACTGCCATTCGCTACTTGAGAAAGCATCGAAAGAGACCATGTTACCGGTTTCACCGCGCACATACCACTTACCGATGTCATCAGGATTGGTACGGCTACTGGCTTCACCTTGAACATAGACACGCTTGATACGACCACGATCGATAAAGTCATTGATGTAGCTTGAGCCCCAGGCGGTCGAGATAACGCTATTGATACTGCCTAAAGATAGACCATAAGCGGCGGCTTGTTCTTGATTGATATTGACTTTGAGCTGCGGTGCATCTTCTTGACCATTAGGACGTACGCCTGCCACATTTTCGTTTTGTGCAGCCATACCTAGCAGCATATTACGGGCTTCGAGTAGGCCATCATGACCGAGATTGCCCACATCTTGTATCATCAAATCAAAACCACTAGCATTACCAAGCTCAGTAATCGCAGGCGGTACGATAGCAAAAACTTGCGCTTCATTTAACTGGGTAAAGAAATAACCCATCGCGCGATCTGCTACCGCTTGTGCGGTATTCTCTTCCCCAGAGCGCTCCTCCCAATCTGACAGTCGAACGAATGCCAGACCCATGTTTTGGCCTTGACCTGCAAAACTAAAACCAGCAACGGTAAAGACAGAGGCAATATTGTCGCCTTCTTGCGTGTCGTAATAATTACTGACTTTATCGAGCACGTCTTGTGTTTCATCTAGCGTGGAGCCAGCAGGAAGCTGGACTAAGGTGAACATAATACCTTGGTCTTCTTCTGGCAAAAACGAACCTGGAATACGTAAGAAGACAACGGCCATAATACCGATGATGGCGGCATAGCCGATCAGGTACAACCACTTAAAACGAATACTTTTGCCGACGAAGTTTTCATAAGAGCGGCTGAGTTTAAAGAAGCCGCGGTTGAACCAGCCAAAGAAGCCTTTTTGTTGTTCAGTACTGCCTTTTTCATGGCTCTTACCACGTTTTAGCAAGGTCACACATAGGGCAGGGGTGAAGATTAGAGCCACCATGGCTGACAGCGCCATGCTCGTGATCAAGGTGATAGAGAACTGACGATAAATAACACCTGTCGATCCCCCAAAGAAGGCCATCGGTACAAATACGGCAGACAAAATCAGCGCAATACCAATAACGATCTTACTGATCTCGCCCATCGACTGAACGGTGGCATCTTTGACCGAAATATCAGGGTCTTCTTCTAATATTCGCTCGACGTTTTCGACAACAACGATCGCATCATCAACCAGTAGACCGATGGAGAGTACCATCGCAAACATCGTCAAGACGTTGATACTAAAGCCTGCGATATACAGTACAGCAAAAGTACCTAGCAAAACGACAGGAACGGCAAGAGTAGGAATGATGGTGGCGCGCCAGTTCTGTAAGAAGACAAACATCACGATAAAGACGAGTACAATCGCCTCGATAAGCGTATTGACCACTTGCTCAATAGACAAACGCACAAACGGCGTGGTGTCATAAGGCACAACAGAGCTTAGGCCTGCTGGAAAGTTGGTTTCTAGCTCGGCCATACGTGCGCCGACCGCCTCACGGGTCTCTAGCGCGTTTGCGCCTGCAGCCAATGAGATACCTAGACCTGCCGCTTCTTGACCGTTATACAAGGAGATGATGCTATAGTTTTCACTACCAATCTCTACGTCTGCGACGTCACCGAGACGTACCTGCGCGCCTGAGCTGTCTGTCTTTAGTAGAATGTTTCTAAACTCTTCTGGAGTCTGCAGATAGCTTTGTACACTGACGGTGGCATTGATAACCTGCTGATCAGTGTCGGCTGGCGCCTGTCCTAATTGACCAGCTGAGACTTGTGCGTTCTGCGCGCGTACAGCGCTGACCACGTCAGATGGCATCATGTTATAGCTACGCAATCGCGCAGGATCTAGCCAGATACGCATGGCATAAGAGGAGCCAAACACTTGCACTTCACCCACGCCTTCTACGCGGCTAAGCTGATCGACGACGTTTGAGTTGATGTAATCGGCAATATCAGCACGATCCATACTGCCATCTTCAGAAATAAATGCCTGCACCATTAAGAAGCTGCTGGAGGACTTATTGACGTTGACACCTTGACGCTGAACAGCCTCAGGCAACGAGCTCATCGCCGCTTGCAGTTTATTTTGTACTTGTACTTGCGCCGTATCAGGGTCGGTACCGTTCTCAAAGGTAAGCGTCACTGAAGCGCTACCGTTTGAGGAGCTCGTCGATGACATATACATCAGACCATCAAGGCCCTTCATGCGCTGCTCAATAATCTGCACCACAGAGTTTTCGACCGTTTGCGCGTTTGCACCAGGATAAGTGGCACTAACAGAAACGGTGGGCGGTGCGATACGCGGATACTGCTCAATCGGCAAATTAACAACCGAGATTACCCCGATAAGCATGACCAAAATGGCCAACACCCATGCAAAAATAGGGCGATCAATAAAAAAACGTGACATAGTATATCCCTAGGTCTTCCTATCTTTGAATGGAATTAATTAGCAGTGTCCTGCTCAGAAGTGTCATCAGCTACCGTTTTCGCAGCTTGCTGTGGTGTTTTGGCGGTAGGCGTTGCAGGTGCACCATTAGCGTTTTCTAACGGCTTGACCACGACCTCCTGCTCAGGCTTAACTTTAGAGCCGCCTATAACCACTAGCTTATCGCCACTACTTAAGCCATCGGTGACCACCCATTGACCATCATAAGTACCATTAATGGTAACGGGACGGACTTGGATTTGATTGTTTTCATCAACGATGTAGACTTGTGAATCGCCTTTAGGCGTACGCATTACAGCGCTTTGCGGCACTAAGGCTGCATTAGGAATGACGCTTTGAGTCAGACGCGCTGAGACATACATACCTGGCAGTAGCACGTTATTAGGATTTGAGAAGATAGCTCGTAGAGTCACCGCGCCAGTAGATTGATCGACTTTAGCTTCAGACAGCGCAAGCTTGCCACGCACTGGATACACTGAGCCATCTTCTAGGACCAGCTCGACAGAGTTCATACCCGCCTGCGCTTTACCTTCAGCTATCTGCTGACGAAGCTGCAATAGCTCGGATGACGACTGACTGATATCGACATAGATAGGGTCTAAGCGCGAAATCGTCACTAAAGGCTCAGATTGACTAGCGTTAACTAAGGTTCCTGCAGTAACGCTTGAGCGGTCACTACGACCAGTTAAAGGGGCGCGTACGATAGTACGATTGAGATCCAAAGCGCTAGCATCTAAGTTTGATTGCGCGGTTTTAATCCCAGCCTCAGCGCTTCTAATGCTCGCTTCAGTTTGTCCGACTGCAGCGCGAGCACTCTCTAGAGCCGCTTGCGCTGTACGTACGGCAGTTTGCGCTTGGTCATATTGCTGCTTGGAGATAGCGTCAATCTCAACCAAGCCTTTTAGACGCTGAAAGTCATTTATCGCTTGTGCTAATGAGGCTTGGCGACTGGCTAACTCTGCTTTAGCATTGGCATTATTGGCGATAGCGGTTTGGCGATTAGCCTGTGCTTGCGCGACCGCCGCTTGACCACTAGCGACCGAGGTCGTGTAGTTGTCAGTATTGATACGATAAAGCGGCTGGCCTTTTTTGACGTTACTGCCTTCACGGAACAGTACTTCGTCAATTACGCCGCTGACTTGAGGGCGTACATCAGCCGTCTGATAAGCGGCAGTACGACCAGAGAAAGTCTGAACTTGAGGCACAGTATCAAAGCTGACAGTTTGGACGTTGACGACAGCGGGCGGCATCTGCTGCTGAGCGTTTTCACCCGCAGCGGCGTCTTCTTTATTGTCACAGCCGACCAGTACTGTAGCCGATAGTACAGATGCTATTACAAGCGCAAGATAAGAATGCTTCATCAAGGTCCTCGGTAGAGTAGTAAAATATAGAATAAAAGATATAGAGGTAGAGCGTATCATAATCAAAAAATAGCTTATTTTTCGAAGAGCAATAATAAACTTTATAGAAGTTTATAGCCAAAAAATAAGAAGCTATTGATAAAATTGATAAATAGGGCAGTACCGCTAGCTAATTATAGGACGTCAAGTAAATTTAAGGCATTATTATAAACTATAGGGTTTACCCCGCAGTCAAGTGATTCACGATAGGAAAGCTGACAAAAACTGACCGCACTGTGCTCGCTGAGTAAATAAAATCCCGCCATAGTAACCGCTACACCAACCAGCAGCTAATAAGAAGATATACAACCCGCTATGCAAATTTATTGTAATTTTTTGTTATAATTGTAAAGCCATAGTGTTATTGAGGTTTTAAAACCACCAAAAATCTGCTTTGTCAACAAATTGACTAATTTATCAACCCCTAATTATGATCTTTAAAATATAGCGACTTAGACCAGTCAGTAGCCTCTAATGAGCGTGGTCAATCAGCATTTAACCATTAAAAAATCCTGACACAATTATAGTACCGTCAGGATTTATGAAACTTAAAGAAAGGTAACTATTTGACTGACACACCCGTTTTAAGAGGGTGTCTTTTTAGAGACTGTTGCTTTTGATCAATGAATATTTATGGCTCGGTTGCTCAAAAACGCTGCTAAAAAATGAGCCGTCTCAATTAGCTAATAACACAGACGATTCATATGTCATTATACCAATCGTGCGCTAGCGAGCTCAGTCAGCTGGTACAGACCTTGACGATAACGGTTGTCAGGTAAGCTGCTGAGTGCTTGCTGTGCCAATCTGGTCTCTTCTAACGCCCGCTTGGTACAATAATCAAGCGACCCTGAGCTGCGGACGAGCTCGATAAGCTGCTCAGCATTTGGCGTTTTCCCCGTTTGTACGGCGATACGCAGCTGCTCATAACCTTGCTTGTCACTGTTTTTGAGTAGCTCAAGCGCCTTAATAGTCGGTAGCGTTGGCTTACCTTCACTCAAATCATCGCCTAAGTTTTTGCCCATCAGCTCACTATCGCCGCTGTAATCAAGCACATCATCGATAATCTGGAAGGCATTACCAAAATGCTGACCAAAATCAGCTAGGGCTTGTAGATGCTGCTCTTGTCCTTGCAAAATAGCCGCGCCTTGGGTCGCCATCATAAATAGGCGTGAGGTCTTACCGTCGATAATATTGAGATAGTCGGTTTCTGTCGCCGCTGGATTATGCTGATGCTGTAATTGTAATACTTCACCTTCAGCGATATCACAAGTGCCATCAGAGAACAGCTTTAGCAGCTCTAAGCTTTGAAAGCCAACCAATAAATTAAAGGCGCGAGCGATCAAATAGTCGCCCACTAATACTGCAGTGGCATTATCCCAAGTGGCATTAGCAGTGGGCTTGCCGCGGCGCTGACCAGATTCATCGATGACATCGTCATGTACTAACGTGGCCGTATGCAGCATCTCCGTAATAGCGGCTAGATGCATCGCTTGTTCGCTTGGCGCGTCGTTGAACATACGCGCGCACAATAGGGTAATAAGCGGGCGCATGCGTTTGCCACCGGCATCAATCACATGCTTTGAGACGCTCATCACCAATTGTACTTTTGAATTGAGACTACCAAAGACTTGCTCATCCATAATGTCAAAATCATGAGCGACGATGCTTTGAATGTCCGTATAATTAGGCGCTTGAGAGGCAAGGTCTGAAGAAGCTAAAGAGGTGCTGGTCATAATGTAGAGTCGTATTTATTAGATGAGTTTTAAGATTTGCCTATAATAGCACAGCCTATTTGGTTAATTGGTGATTAATATGTGTTATTGGCTTTAGTCATTAGGCCGCAGCCAGCTCATTGCTATCGACAATATTGCGTCATAGCGTCAGACTAAGTGAAATTTATAGAGTAGTTGCTAAATAATAGCTATTAAACCGTCTCAATAAAAAACAGAAATAGCTATTGAATAAGTATGGAATAAAATAAGCTATATGTCATTGATTTAATGAGCTATAATACTACGCTTAAGGCTAGCTAGGCTATCGCTATGATTATTAAGATGATAAGACCTAATACGCGCTGCTAAAACCAGACAATCGGCTTGCTTTTATCATTCAGAAAACGTAAAATAACGCCTTTAATTTTTCCCTGTCGTGTTCGTTATTGAAGCGTAGGTATAATATCTACCACGGCACACGGGTTAAACGGAGTCAGACAATGTACGCAGTAATCAAAAGTGGTGGTAAGCAGCACCGTGTCGTAGCCGACGAATTGCTAAGAGTTGAATTGCTTAAAGCAGAGAAAGGCGAAACAATCAAATTTGAAGATGTTTTAATGGTTGTTGACGGCGATGACGTAAAAGTCGGTCAACCAATCGTTGACGGCGCAAGCGTAGAAGCCGAAGTGGTTGAGCATGGTCGCGGTGAAAAAATCCGTATCATCAAACACAACCGCCGTAAGCATTATCACAAAGAGCAAGGTCACCGTCAGTGGTACACCTTGTTAAAAATCAAAGCGATTAATGCTTAATTAGCTATTATCATTTATTGATAATAAATAGCGCACTAAAAGCTTAAGAGTTATCACCTCAGTGATAAGTCATATTAACAAGGAGAATTATCCATGGCACATAAAAAAGCTGCCGGCTCAACCCGTAACGGTCGTGACTCAAACCCAAAAATGCTTGGTGTAAAAATCTTTGGTGGTCAAACCATCACTGCTGGTAACATCATCGTTCGTCAACGTGGTACAGAATTCCACGCCGGCGAAGGCGTTGGCATGGGTCGTGACCATACTTTATTTGCACTAAATGATGGTGTTGTAAAGTTTGAGACCAAAGGTAAATTTAACCGTCGCTATGTGACTGTTGAAAGCGCATAATCATTAATATTGCCTGCGTTTTTTAATAATTCGCTGATGGCTAAATGATTAAAAATTCCCTATTGCCTATTTGGTAGTAGGGTTTTTTTATGGCTGGACTTAATCCGTCTTAGTAGCAGTTACAAGCGTGTATGGCAGGCGTAGTAATTATTGCAAATCATGTCTAGGCGCGTAATAAAAAAACTGGCAGACTGTCTTCATTGCTTAATAGCGCAGCTTAAAAGACTACGTATTCAAAGCGAGTGTTCAAAAACTAAGTTTGCAAAATGTATGTAAAACTAATGACAACACAAAAGCGCAGTTGCTATTAAGACTTATCATTACCTTTAAATGATGACTCATTTTTATTTTATAACTTTAGAGAGGATAATTACGATGACAGTGAGCAAGCAAGAGACAATGAAGCCAACTACAAAACAAAAAATAATGAGTGGCGCATTAGCAGGCGTGCTTATGACCAGCTTAGGAGTAGCTGCGCCTATGGTCGCTATGACTCAAACGGCGAATGCTGCACCAGCAGATAGCCTACAAGCGGCCAAGCGTTTAAATCGCTTATTGACAAACACTAAGAGCATGAGCGCTGATTTTTCACAAACCACAAAAGGCGCTAATAGTGGCACTTTTAAAGGGTCAATGAGCGTGCAGCGCCCGAATAACTTTCGCTGGGAGACAAAATCACCGTCTCAACAGCTTATCGTCGCTAATGGTAGTACCATGTGGGTGTACGACAAGGACTTAGAGCAAGCGACTAAGCAGACGGTAGATAGCCAAGTGGGTAATACGCCAGCGCTATTATTATCAGGCGATCCCAATAAAATCGCCCAGAACTTCAAAATCACCCAACCTTACGCCAATAAAAACTACTATGTGCTCTATCCAAAAGCGAGTGATGCGAGTTTCAAAAACTTATCTATGAGCTTTAGTGGCGGCAAGCCTGTGATGATGGTACTCAATGATAACTTAGGACAAACCACGTCTATCAAGTTTAGTAACATCAAGCTCAACCCTAATTTGGGTAGTGGCCAATTTAAATTCACCCCGCCTAAAGGTGTTGATGTCATCAATCAATAAGCAATGCTGATTGTTTATGAATCAATAAAAGATAGCTAGTGTATAGAGGGAGCAGACCGATGTAAGGTCTGCTCCTATTTTATCATCTAACGCCGTAAAATCCCGTTCTTCTAGGACGTGGATATCAGGCGTCAGTCATTGTCGCCCAGTATGGCGAACCCCTTGATAACCAAATACATTGAGATCATAATTATCCCATGAAAACACTCAAGCTACGCATCAAAGACAAACACGCCACTCAGCTTAATATCTGAGCTGGGGCGGTTAACTTTGTCTGGAATTACGTTAATGAGCTAAGTTTTAAACATCTTAAGCGCACAGGCAAATTCTTTTCAGCCTATGACTTGGCCGCTTATATCAAAGGTAGTGGCGAGTATTTAAACTTGCACAGTCAAACCTTGCAAGCGATTAGTGAGGTTCACGCTAAATCCCGTAAACAGTTTAAAAAAGCCAAACTCAACTGGCGTACCAATAACCCTAAAGCCAAACGTAGATCTCTTGGCTGGATTCCTTTTAAAAAGACCGCGATTAAGCATATCAGTACGCGCCAAAGCGGTAAAAAGTCTCTAAAAAGCACCCTGCAATTTAGCTTAGCTAACCGTCAAAAGCTGATCATTGATATGTGGGACAGCTATAACCTAGCCCTGTACAGCATCAATACTTGCGAGTTGGTACAAGACAATCGTGGTCACTGGTATGCCTGTGTCACCGTTAAAGAATTTCCAAAGATTAAGTGCGGCACTGGCCAAGTTGGTATTGATTTAGGCTTAACAGAGTCTGCTACCACATCAAATGGCGACAAGCTAACCATTAAGCAAACGCAAAAGTGGGCGAATAAATTAGCAGTAGCCCAGCGTGCTAAGAATAAAAACCGCGCTAAAGCAATCCACGCAAAAATTAAAAATACAAGATTAGACTTAATTCATAAATTTACCACCAAGCTTGTTAAAGATAACAGCTTAATTGTGGTCGGTGATGTTAAATCACGCTCATTTACAACTAAAAAAACCAAACTGGCTAAATCGACATACGATGCAGGATGGTTTGAGATCAAACGACAACTGGAATATAAATGCAAGCATGCAGGTTGTCATTTAGAGATCGTAAATGAGAGATACACTACCCAGACCTGCTCGTACTGCCTTAAAATAAGTGGCAGTAGTCCGAAAGGTAGAGCAGATCTTGGAATAAGAGGATGGACTTGTGCTGAGTGTGGCACAGTGCATGATAGAGATATCAATGCCGCTAAGAACATCCTTGCGGTCGGGCTTGACCGTCTTTAGTAGAAATCCCCGTTCCTTTAGGTCGGGGAGGAAGTCAATGTGTTGACTCGTCACATTTGGCAGGTTGCAATTGAGCGGATTTGGTTTACAATAACCGCGTAATTTGACGCTTGCTCTAAGCTTTGAGCGGCCGTTTTTGAATGAAGATATTAGCGGTTCATCCGTACTATAAGTTGCCAGGTTTTGACGATGATAGATAAGGAAGTCAGCTAGCATAAACTAGCGTACTAAAGGAAGATAGTAAAAATGCTGTAACATGGGTAGTGGATGGATTGATATATTTTGTAGCATATAAAATGACCGTGCAATACAGTGAAAAACTGGCTTTTGAGCGTTGATATGCGTATAGTGTGTAAACCGTTTACGCCAGTTATCGCGCCATTATTGACTGTAGGTAATGAGTTATTAAATCAATTAAATGTCACAATATGATATTGATTTAATAAATTCACTTTTACTTTATACCAAGGGGTTGATGACCAGCTTTTATCTGAGCCTAGGGCTAGATAAACCTAAATTCTGTGTCCTCTCTTTTTTGGTGTCAATGATCTTGATAATTGGCCATTACCAGCACAGTGAACCTGTGTTTTCGTCTGCGTTACGGTGCTTGATAGAATTGTTGCTTTAGGATGTTGGCTGCATAGCCCTCATGCTCCTCTTAATGATAAGAGGTTCTGTGTCCTAACCATGGTTTATCAAGTCCTGACACTCGATTGGGTGAGGAGCAAGTATTATCATGTCTGCCTTTAGTTGGTCAGCAGTTGCCTTTATTTTAGCCGCCATCGGTCTGGTTGTCTTTATGTTGACCGTACCGCGCTTGCTTGGCGGGCGCGCAAAAGGCTTACAAAAAGAAGAGATATTTGAGGCGGGTGTTGTCGGAGCTGGCAATGCCCGCATTCGTTTGTCTGCCAAATTCTACCTAGTAGCGATATTCTTCGTTATTTTCGATCTAGAAGCCTTATACCTATACGCTTATTCGGTCTCAGTCCGCGAAACGGGCTGGCTAGGCTTTGCTGCGGCTGCGATATTTATCGGGGTGCTCATCGTCGGTCTTATTTATGAGCTCAGTTTAGGGGCTATGAACTGGTCACCTGCCGATAAACTGCGCAAAAAAGCACGCTTGCATGCAGCGCCTGCAGGGTTCAATCTAGCAGATATTACTAAGTTCAACGGTGTTGAAGAGTTGATGGTCGATCCGACGGGTAAAGTACCGGCGCAGTCATCGGGCCAGATCAATGTCTCAAATAGCATTGAGGCTAATCGTCGTCACTTGCAAAACATTGATCATATTAATACCACCGGTAATATCACTTCTGTTGATTTTGCCGCAGATGATGAGCCTTCATAACGGTTTATGGGCGTTATTAATATGCAAACGAGTTATCACGCTTAAGATAACTTGGGCATCACCCGCTATTTTTTAGCAGTCGCAGCATTATATGCTTAAGAGTTAAATGGCCTTAGTTTATAGCTGCTTAACTGCTCTTCATAAAAGGTTGTATGGTATGAAATATACACTAACCAAAGCCAATCCTGATGCAGATACCTATCCTGCGCAAACTCGTGAAACGGTCAATGATCCGTTAGAGGATGAGGTTCATAAAAATGTTTTTATGGGTCGCCTAGAGGATCTTGTACATTCGACTGCCAACTGGGGCCGTAAAAACTCACTTTGGCCTTTTAACTTCGGTACGTCTTGCTGTTATGTCGAGTATGCCACTACTTTGACCGCGGTACATGATTTGTCGCGCTTCGGTGCTGAGGTCATTCGGGCATCACCGCGTCAGGCGGATGTGATGATCGTCGCTGGTACTTGCTTTATCAAGATGGCACCGGTGATTCAGCGTCTGTATGAACAGATGCTTGAGCCAAAATGGGTGATCTCGATGGGCGCTTGTGCTAATTCAGGCGGCATGTACGATATCTATTCTGTAGTGCAGGGCGTTGATAAAATCATTCCCGTCGATGTATATGTACCAGGGTGTCCGCCGCGTCCAGAGGCACTGATCCAAGGTCTTATGTTATTGCAAGAGTCTATCGCCAAAGAACGCCGCCCGCTAGGCGTACATGTCAACGATCAAGGAATTTATCAGCCGCAGTTAACGGCTGAGCGTGATCGCAAGCAGGCGGATCGAATTGCGGTGAAAAATTTGCGTAGTCCAGATAGTATTTAGTCCGTTGACTATATTTAGCATAGTAATGCTTAGCGCAGTGATAATTGGCACAGTCTGGTTTTGATCAATCAGTTCCGCTCAAACGTTATGATTAATGAAGGAAGACAGCATTCATGGTCACGGTAGTCGAAAACAAAAACCCTAAGATAAAACCGGTACCAGCCGTCATCAGAGAGCTGGAGCATAAGTATGCAGGTAAGTTTGTGGTGCAGCATACTGTCGATGAGATTCCAACGGTTTGGGTCGCTCGCAGCGATCTGCTAGACATTTTACTGTTCTTGCGTAAGCTGCCAAAGCCCTACGTGATGCTCTTTGATCTATCGGCAATGGATGAGCGTCTGCGTCAGCACCGCGGTGATTTGCCAGAGAGCGACTTTACCGTGTTTTATCACTTGATGTCGCTTGAGCGCAACAGCGATGTGCGTATCAAGGTCGCGCTCAGTGAAGATGACTTAACTCTTCCAAGCGCCACCAAAATATGGCCCAATGCCAACTGGTATGAGCGTGAAGTTTGGGACATGTTCGGCATTGTCTTTAGCGGCCATCCGCACCTGACTCGTATTTTATTGCCCAAATACTGGGAAGGTCATCCGCTGCGTAAAGAGTATCATGCGCGGGCGACTGAGTTTACGCCGTACTTTTTGAATACCGCTAAGCAGCAATACGAGCAAGAAAACTTACGGTTTGTGCCAGAAGAGTGGGGCATGAAGCGCTCGGGCCGCGATGAGGACTTTATGTTCTTGAACATCGGTCCTAACCACCCATCCGCTCATGGTGCGTTTCGCTTAGTGCTACAGCTCGATGGCGAAGAGGTGATCGATTGTATTCCGGACATCGGCTACCATCACCGCGGCGCTGAAAAGATGGCTGAGCGTCAGACTTGGCACTCCTACATCCCTTATACCGACCGTATTGATTATCTCGGCGGGGTCATGAATGAGCTGCCGTATATCATGTCGGTTGAAAAGCTTGCGGGAATTACTATCCCTGATCGCGCGCAGACTATCCGAGTGATGATGAGCGAGTTTTTCCGCATTACTAATAACTTGCTTTATGTCGGTACCTTTATTCAAGACGCCGGCGGTATGACGCCAGTGTTCTATATGTTTACCGATCGCCAAAAAGCTTATGACGTCATTGAAGCGGTGACCGGCTACCGGATGCATCCGGCTTGGTTCCGTATTGGCGGGACAGCGGCAGATCTACCGCGTGGTTGGCAGCGCTTGGTTCGTGAGTTTTTGGAGTGGATGCCTAAACGCTTGGATGAGTATGTCAAAGCGGCGCTACAAAACAGTGTGCTCAAAGGTCGAACCCAAAACGTAGCACAGTACAACGCCAAGCAAGCATTGGCTTGGGGCGTGACGGGTGCTGGCCTGCGGGCGACAGGGGTCGATTTTGATCTACGTAAAGCGCGGCCGTATATGGGCTATGAGAACTTCGACTTTGAGGTACCTATTGGCTATAACGGCGATGCGTATGATCGCTGTATGGTCAAGATTGAGGAGATGCGCCAATCGATGCGTATTATCCGTCAGTGTATGGATCATATGCCGCAAGGGCCGTACAAAGCAGACCATCCACTAGCGGTGCCACCACCAAAAGATCGCACCCTAAATGATATCGAGACTTTGATTAATCATTTCTTATCCGTCTCTTGGGGTCCTGTGATGCCAGCTGGTGAGTGCGCGACTATCGTTGAGGCGACTAAAGGCTTAAATAGCTATTATATTACCTCAGATCGCTCGACGATGAGCTACCGTACCCGTATTCGCACGCCGACGTTTGCGCACTTACAGCAGATGCCATCGGTGATTAACGGCTCGCTAGTGTCAGACGCTATTATGTACTTAGCTTCTATCGATATCGTCATGGCGGACTGTGATCGCTAATTGTTTTAGGTTACGAACCACTAAAGTAAAAGACCAGTAAAGAAAAAATAGGCAAATAAGCAACATTGATATTACCGCCAATAGGCACACCAAACCGCTGCAGCAGTATTATTAAAGCCTTAGGGCGCAGCGTGATGAGTGAGGATAGAATAGAAGATTATGAAGATTGTTTCTGATAAAACGCCAAAGGTAGATGTCGCTAGTATTTTGACGACAAGTGAGATTGCCGCTATTAATGAGTTTATGCATCATTATCCACAAGCGCGCGCTGCGTCTTTGGATGCGCTAAAAATAGTACAAAAGCGCAATGGCTGGGTAGATGATGCGCAGGTCAACGCTATCGCTAATATCCTAGAAGTTCCGGTGACCGATATCGAGGGCGTCGCCACTTTTTATAATCGTATTTATCGGCAGCCCGTTGGCCGTCACGTGATTCTTATTTGTGACTCGGTATCCTGTTATCTAACAGGCTATGAGGCGTTATCAGTGGCTTTTAGAGCTGAGCTGGGTATTGAGTATGGTCAAACTACCGCTGATGGCCGTTTTACTATTTTGCCGATTTGTTGTTTAGGTAACTGTGACAAAGGCCCGGCAGTATTGATCGATGAAGATACTTACGGCCCAGTACAACCTGATGAGGTCGCGCAACTATTGGAGCTATACGCATGAGACTAACCGTTGCAGAGCAAATTGCCCAGCGTCGCCAAGGCAAAGCCCCAAGCCAGTTAAATGAGCAGCGCATTGCCGTTTATGGCGATAAAGATACAGCGACTAGTGAAACGAAGCCTTTGACGTGGCGACTTGCGCACCACGATGCTGTACTCGATTTGGCCACTTATGAGTCCCTACGCGGCTTTGAAGCGCTGAAAATAGCTTTAAATCAGTCTGCTGGCGATACGCTGAGCACTATCAAAGAAGCAGTGGTAAAAGGCCGTGGCGGTGCTGGTTTCCCCGCTGGTATTAAGTGGTCGCTGATGGCGCCTAATGATGGCGGGCCGCGCTACTTAGTCTGTAATGCTGATGAGATGGAGCCTGGCACCTTTAAAGATAGACTACTTATGGAGCGTTTACCGTTCCAGCTCATCGAAGGTATGCTCATCTCAGCCTATGCCATTGAAGCGACAGCAGGTTATATCTTTATTCGCGGCGAGTATATATTGGCAGCCGAGCGTCTAAATGCGGCGCTCGATGAGATGCGCGCTAACAATTTGCTCGGTGATAATATCTTGGGCTCAGACTTTAGCTTTGATTTGCATGTGCATACGGGCGCTGGCCGCTACATCTGCGGTGAAGAGACGGCGCTTCTGAACTCTTTAGAAGGTCGCCGTGCCAATCCCCGTACTAAGCCGCCATTTCCGCAAGTCGCTGGTGCGTGGGGCAGACCAACTATCGTCAATAACGTTGAGACCCTACATAACGTCTCGGCCATTATTTTGCATGGTAGCAAGTGGTATCAAGATCTATCAAAAATCAAAGGAACGGTTGAAACCCCTGGTACTAAGCTATTTGGTTGCTCAGGTCTGGTCAATGATCCAGGCCTTTGGGAGCTGCCATTTGGCTACACCGCGCGCGAGATTATTGAGGATTTTGCCGGTGGTATGCAGGAGGGTCGTACCCTTAAGGCTTGGTTACCCGGCGGCGCATCCACTGACTTTTTGACCGCTGAGCATTTAGATACTATTGTCGATTTCGATACCATTCAAAAAGCCGGTAGCCGGATGGGTACAGGACTGCTTATGGTGGTCGATGAAGCGCAAGATATGGTACCGCTACTGCGCAACCTAGAGATTTTCTTTCAGCGCGAATCTTGCGGGTTTTGTACGCCGTGCCGTGACGGTCTGCCTTGGGGCGTCAAGCTGCTTACTGCTATCAATGATGGCGAAGGGCAAGTCGGTGATGTCGAGAAACTTGAAGGTCTGACCCGCGATCTTTGGATAGGTAAGACGTTCTGTGCTCACGCTCCTGGTGCTATGGAGCCACTGATGAGTGCAATCAAATATTTCCGTCCTGAGTTCGATAGTAAGATTGCTCAGGCGGTAGGCGAAGATGTGATTGAGGCTGCAGGTAATCCACAGCCAGTAGCAAAATAAGGAGAACGGCATGGCAGTCATACATATTGATGGAACCACTGTCGAAGTTGATGGCGCGGATAACTTATTGCAAGCGTGCCTATCACTTGGCATTGATGTGCCGTATTTTTGTTATCATCCGGCATTAGGCTCAGTCGGCTCTTGTCGTCAGTGCGCCGTCAAGCAGTACCAAAACAAAGAAGACCTAGAGGCAGGTAAAGGTAAGCTTGTGATGTCTTGCATGGTTGCGCCAGGCGATGACATGTATATCTCGGTGACAGATGATGAGGCCAAGGCCTTTCGTAAGTCGATGGTTGAGCTATTAATGACCAACCATCCGCATGATTGTCCGACTTGTGAAGAGGGCGGGCATTGCCACTTGCAAGATATGACCTATATGTCAGGCCATAATACGCGCCGCTATCGCTTCACTAAGCGTACCCACCATAACCAAGAGCTTGGTCCGTTTATCGCCCATGAGATGAATCGCTGCATCGCGTGCTATCGCTGCGTACGTTTTTATAAAGATTATGCCGGCGGCGAGGATTTGGGCGTATTCTCTTCGAACAACCGCGTCTATTTCGGCCGTGAAAAAGACGGACAGTTTGAAAGTGAGTTCTCTGGCAACTTAACCGAAGTCTGCCCAACGGGCGTGTTCACTGATAAGACACACTCTGAGCGTTACAACCGTAAATGGGACATGCAGTATGCACCTAGCATCTGTCATGGCTGCTCAGCGGGTTGTAATATCTCGCCTGGCGAGCGTTATGGTGAGCTACGCCGCATTGAGAACCGTTATAACGGCGAGGTTAACCGCTACTTCTTATGTGATAGAGGTCGTTTTGGCTATGGTTATGTCAACCGCGCCGATCGTCCAACGCAAGCGCTTGAACGTATCAATGATAAACACGTCAAAATCAATATTGATTATGCATTAGATGAGACGATCAAACGTCTGCAAGATAAAAAAATCGTCGGTATTGGCTCGCCGCGCGCAAGCTTAGAGACTAACTTTGCACTAAAAAACCTAGTTGGTTTTGATAACTTCTCAACTGGTCTGAATCATCAGCAGCAGTCGCTCGTCAATAAGTGTATCGAAGTGCTGAGCACCGAAGGTATTTATAATCCGAGCATGACGGATATCGAAAGTCATGATGCGGTGTTGGTACTTGGCGAAGATATCACGCAAACTTCCTCACGGGTAGCGCTATCGGTACGACAAGCGGCGAAAAATAAAGGTTTGAAAATGGCGGCGGCGGCTAAGACGCAAGCTTGGCTTGCTGAGCCAGTGAAGCGTATTGCTCAAGACGCGCTCAGTCCGGTCTATGTCATCGACGTCACCCAAACCAAGCTTGATGACATCAGTAAAGCAAGTGTAGTGGCAACTCCGGAAGATATCACCCGCTTAGGGTTCAAGGTGGCAGATGAGATTGCGAGTTTAGCGGACGACTTGACGCAAATAGACGATCCAGCTGAACAACAAAGCCAAGCTTCAGCCGATACTGATGTTACTGACAACAATAATAGCGAAGATGGCGATAATAGTGATGGTATGCAAGCGTTAGCCAAACAGATCGCTTATGACTTAATACAAGCTGATAAGCCTTTGGTTATCGCGGGCACCAGCTTAGCCTCTAACGCTATGATTGAAGCGGCGGCGCAGATTACGCAAGTGTTAACGAACAAACGCGCTGCTATAAAAAACACGGAACAACAGCAGGTCGATGCCCACAATGCTAAAGTCAAGGCGGCAGAGCAACAAGCGCAAACCGCTCAGCCTGAAGAGGACAAGGAGCTCGCCGCTAAGCCTGCCAAACCAGAAACCGGTACGGATAAACAAGAGCAAGAAGATGTCAATCGCGAGCCTGCGGATACCCTTGAGCTAAAAGAGGCGAATACTAACTACAGCGCGCAGGCGGGTATTTATTTGACCGTGCCAGATGCCAATAGTATTGGTGTGTGCCTGCTCGGTGGCCAATCGGTAGAAGAGCTGTTAGCGACTGACTTTGATGTTGTCGTCGTGGCTGAAAACCAATTGAGCGATGCTATCGCCGCTAGTAAGTTAACTCAGTTATTGACTGATAAAACGGTTATCGCCCTTGATCATCAGCTGCTAGATTGGCATAAAGATGTCGATATCGTGCTACCGGCGGCGAGCTTTGCAGAAGCAGACGGCACACTAGTATCAGCGGAAGGCCGCGCGCAGCGCTTCTTCCAAGTCTATGATAATGACTATTATCATCCTATGAGCAGTATCAAAGAAGGCTGGCGCTGGTTGCATGCAGTGCATAATAGTCTACTTGGTAAGCCGGTCGATTGGACGCAGCTCGATGATGTGATTAATGCCTTAATCGCCACCCATCCTAATCTTGCTGCTATCAAAGACGCCGCGCCCGATGCTGATTACCGTATCAGCGGTCTAAAAATAGCCCGTCAACCGCGCCGCTATTCTGGCCGTACTGCTATGCGCGCGCCTATCTCCGTACATGAGCCAATGCAGCCAAAAGATTTAGATACCGGTTTGACCTTTTCGATGGAAGGCTATAGTGGTAAGCAAGCTGCCAGCTCCATGATTCCATTTGCCAGTGCAGCAGGTTGGAACTCACCACAAGCTTGGAATAAGTACCAAGATAAAGTCGGTGGTCATCTCAAAGGCGGCGATCCGGGCGTGCGGTTATTCGATCAAGCAGAGCGCTTAGTCGCGCGCCAGTATGTGGCGCCAGAAGCAGGCACCTCTAAGCGTACAGATATGGAGCAAGGCCAAGCCAAGCTTGTGCCTATTTATGATATCTTTGCCAGCTCAATAATGGCCGCACGTAGTCCGGTTGTCGCCGCGCAGCTACCTATCGCCACTTGGCATATCGGTGCTGAAGATGCGGGCGCGTGGAGCATTGGTACTGGTGATTATCTAGCGATCGATATCGAGCAGCAGCAGATGACGCTGCCGGTGCAAGTGGTTGATTATTTAGCAGAAGGCTGTATTGGCTATCCGGTAGGGCAAGTGAATATTATTCATCCCTCGATGCCAGCTTCAGTACGCAAGGTCGAAGCACCAGCCGCTGACGTTAAAATAAACGGTGACATGGCTGATGACATTGCTAGTGAGATGACCGCCACTGCTGACAATGTCAGTATTAGCAGCACGCAGGAGGTGTAATATGCAAATCACTCGTATCATTCCTGATGTGCCAAGCTTTTTGGCAAATAGCCTAACCGTTGAGACTTGGTCTATTTTATTCTTAGTCCTACAAGCTCTGGTGATCTTCTTAGTCGTAGTCATTGTCGCGGCGGTGATGATTGTTTATGAGCGCCGGATGCTAGCGTTATGGCAGGATCGCTACGGTCCCAATCGCGTCGGGCCTTTTGGCTCGTTACAGCTAGTCGCCGATATGCTAAAGATTTTCTTTAAAGAAGATTGGACGCCAAAATTCACCGATAAGTTTATTTTTACTTTAGCGCCAGCGGTAGCGATGTTCACCGCTTTAGCTTCTTTTGCTATTATTCCAGTCTCACCAACCCTTGGCGTGGCAGATTGGGATATCGGTATTCTGTTCTTCTTTGCGATGGCAGGGTTGGCCGTTTACGCGGTGATGTTCGGCGGTTGGGCCTCGGCCAATAAGTTCTCCTTGCTAGGGGGTCTGCGCTCAGCGGCACAAACCATCAGTTATGAGGTGTTTTTGGGCTTATCGCTCATGGGCGTTGTCGCTTTGACTGGCTCCTTTAACCTGCGCGAGATTGTCGAATCGCAAATTGATGGCTGGTATATCATCCCGCAGTTTTTTGGGTTTTTAACCTTTGTGGTCGCAGGCGTTGCTGTCACGCATAGACACCCCTTTGATCAGCCAGAAGCGGAGCAGGAGCTTGCTGAAGGCTATCACGTTGAATACTCAGGCATGAAGTTTGGGATGTTCTTTATTGGTGAATACGTCAACGTCGTGCTCATCTCAGCCTTGATGACTTGTCTGTTCTTTGGCGGCTGGTTACCACCGTTCAATATCGATATTCCGTTTATACCGCCCGCTTTTTGGTTCATGATTAAGACGCTCTTCTTTATGACTATGTTTGTCTTGGCCCGGGGCTCACTGATGCGTCCTCGCTACGATCAGGTGATGAACTTTGGCTGGAAAGTCTGTCTACCAGTCACATTAATCAATCTATTGATTACGGCTTTGGTTATTTTGATTTTTTCGCCAACGCTGTAGCTGTATGCTGTCTTATAGGTGACGCAAAGAAATGCTGATAAGGATAATAATCCCATGTTAAACGCCATAAAAAAGACGGTCATTGGTCTGTTTACCATTGTCCGCAGTATGTGGATGGTCAACAGCCATGCCATAAGGCCGCGCGATACTATACTTTATCCAGAAGTGCCGGTACCAGTACCGCCGAGGTTTCGCGGACGTATCATATTGACGCGTGATCCTGATGGCGATGAGCGCTGCGTGGCTTGTAATTTATGTGCGGTGGCCTGCCCTGTAGGCTGTATCTCGCTACAAAAAGCGGAGCGCGAAGATGGGCGCTGGTATCCAGAGTTTTTCCGTATTAACTTCTCGCGCTGCATATTTTGCGGGATGTGCGAAGAGGCCTGTCCGACGACTGCGATTCAGATGACGCCAGATTTTGAGCTTGGTGAGTATGTGCGTCAGGATTTAGTCTACGAAAAAGAGCATCTATTGATCTCAGGGCCAGGAAAATATCCTGATTATAATTATTACCGAGTGACAGGTATGGCAGTAGACGAAAAACCAAAAGGCGCGGCGCAAAACGAGTCGGCACCTATCGATGTAAGGAGTTTACTACCATGATGGAGTTTATGAATCATCCGGATTTGGTAGGGTTTTATGCTCTAGGCGCAGTGGCTATTTTTGCCAGTCTACGAGTGGTGACTCACGCCAATCCCGTCCACGCTATCTTGGCGATGATCGTCACTTTACTGGCGTTATCGGGTATTTTCTTTGTTTTAGGGGCGCCTTTTGCTGGCGCGCTTGAGATTGTCGTTTATGCCGGTGCCATTATGGTGCTATTTGTCTTTGTGATTATGATGCTCAATTTGGGCATGGCAGATGAGGCGCGTGAAGAGCGTTGGCTCGATGCAAAGACTTGGGCGATACCGACTGGGCTTACCCTGATTATCGCCGTAGTGCTATATGGTATGATCGGTCTTAATCATGACGAGACCGCGGTTATCGGCGGGGTTAATGTCCCAGCAAAAGCAGTCGGCACCGTACTATTTACCAAATATATTATGCTCGTTGAAGTGGCGGCCTTTTTGTTACTCGCCGCTTTAGTTGCTGCTTATCATTTAGGTAAAGAGTCTAATGATGATGAGATTGTCGATAACGATAGCTTAGCGTATCGTCCTTCGGTGGGTAGCATCAAAGAATATGAAGAAGATAAGCTTGAGAGTAATACTGATGCGACCAAAATGGCTAAGCCTTATGTTTATGATACGGTTGATCCTAATGACTATGTGGCAGCGCCGCGTAGCAAGCGTAAGGAGCTAGACTGATGGTACAAGCAGTGAGCGCGGCACATGAGGTGTCAAGCGTGCCGTTTGCGCATGAGGTAGTGGGTGTTGCCGAGCCTGCTATGGCAATGCAAAATACGCTAGGTCTGATACCGATGAGCCATGGACTCATATTGGCAGGTATCTTATTCACTATCGGTCTGTGCGGTGTCATGGTACGGCGCAACTTTTTATTTATGCTGATGGGACTTGAGATTATGATGAATGCCGCAGCGTTGGCATTTGTGGTCGCAGGCAGCCGCTGGGTCGATCCAGATGGACAAGTGATGTTTATCTTTATTTTGACTCTAGCCGCAGCTGAGGTCTCCATTGGGCTTGCGATACTATTACAGTTTTATCATAAGCGTGGGCATCTCGATGTCGATAGCGCCAATGAGATGAAAGGATGATGCCATGAGTTTATTACCATTAACCTTTATATTTCCGCTCATTGGCTTTTTGATTTTAGCCTTTATGCGTGACAAATTATCTGAGCAGGCCGCTGGCTTCGTCGGTGTCGGCAGCATGGCGCTATCGGCGCTTTGTACCTTAGTGGCAAGCTTTAGCTTTTTAACGAGCTATCCTGCTGGCAGTGTTATGCAAATACCGCTATGGACTTGGTTTCAAGTCGGCGATTTTGCCCCTGGGTTTAGCTTAAGCTTTGATGGTTTAGCGCTGACGATGACAGGCATTATCACGGGCGTCGGCTTTTTGATTCATCTATTTGCCGCTTGGTATATGAAAGGCGATGCAGGTTTTGCGCGCTTTTTTAGCTATATGAATCTGTTTGTCGCTAGCATGCTCTTGCTAGTGCTTGCTGATAACTTATTGCTGTTATATCTCGGCTGGGAAGGGGTCGGCATTTGCTCATACCTTTTAATTGGTTATTACTTCCATGACCGTGCTAACGGTCAGGCAGCAATCAAAGCCTTTACCGTGACTCGTATCGGTGATGTGTTCTTGGCTTTTGGTCTATTCTTGCTATTCCGCGAGTTTGGCACGCTTAATATTCAAGAGATTATCACGCGCGCGCCAGAAGTGTTTGATATTAATAATCCAACCATGATACTGACGACCATGATGCTCGTTGGCGGCGCTATGGGTAAGTCAGCACAGCTGCCATTACATACTTGGCTCGCTGACGCGATGGCAGGTCCGACGCCAGTGTCGGCTCTGATTCACGCCGCAACTATGGTAACCGCTGGCGTTTATTTAATCGCTCGTATGCATCCGCTGTTTGAGCTGACTCCAGGGATTTTACTGTACTGGGTCGGCGGCGTTGGCGCGTTAACGCTTGTGGTCGCAGGTTTCTGTGCTTTAGCGCAAACCGATATCAAGCGTATTCTTGCTTATTCGACTATGAGTCAAATCGGCTATATGTTCTTAGCGCTCGGCGTAGGCGCATGGCAAGGCGCTATCTTCCATTTGATGACGCATGCTTTCTTTAAAGCCTTATTATTCCTATCTTCAGGTGCAGTGATCCTCGCGGTACATCATGAACAAAACATCTTTAAGATGGGCGGTCTGCGCAAAAAGATACCTTTAGTATTTTGGTGTTACTTGGTAGGTGGCGGCGCTCTAGCAGCTATTCCTTGGGTGACGGTTGGCTTTTATTCTAAAGAAGCGATTCTTTGGGAGACTTATGCCACCGGTCATCAAGTGCTATTTTATATGGGCGTATTCGGCGCCTTCTTAACGGCAATTTATACTTTCCGGATGATTTGGATTGTATTCTTTGGTGAAGAGAAAACCCACGCGCACAAGCTAAAAGGGGTTTCTTACTGGCTGCCATTAACCATATTGTTAGTACTATCGACTGCCGTTGGTGCTTGGATCACGCCGCCGTTACAAGGGGTGCTGCCAGAGAGCTTTGGGCATCTATTAGAGCTGAGCGGTGAGGCGCATGGTAAGCATACTGCTGAATATATCGCTATGGGTGCGATGCTGTTAGGTTTAATTATAGCGGCGCTGTTGTATGTCGTTGATAAAGGCCGGATGCTCACTAAGTTCAAGCGCTCGACTATCGGTGGCGGCCTTTATTACTGGTGCTATCACGGTTTAGGCTTCGATGCGTTATTCGATATTATATTTGTAAAACCCTTTTTATTCATCGGCCGCTTGTTCAAAGCCGATCCTGTCGATAAAAGCTGGATGGTACTGCCTACGCTGGCCTCAATCGGTAATAAAGTATTTTCCCGGACGCAGACAGGATCTCTTCGAGGCTACGCGGCAAGCTTTGGCTTGGGCGTAGCGGTATTGCTAGTGCTGGTAATGATGACGGTGGTGTAAGATGATAGAGTTACAACAAACGTGGATGCTACCAGCATTGATTGCAATTCCGTTCATAGCGGGGTTGTTATGTTGGTTGGTTGAGCGCTTCAATAAGCGCCTGCCGCGCTGGATTGCTTTGTTCGGCATGATACTGACTTTCGTTTTGTCGTTAGTACTATGGCATTACGGTGATTTTAGCGGCATGAGTAAGCAGGTCATTGCGCCGCAGTCGGCTGTACCTTGGGTCGCTGAATTCAGTGTGCCTTGGATACCCGCTATGGGCATCAGCTTCCATCTAGCGATGGATGGTATGTCACTATTGATGGTGGCTTTGACTGGGTTTTTGGGCGTGGCAGCGGTTGCTTGTTCATGGAATGAGATTCAGCGCCGAGTTGGGTTTTTTCATCTCAACTTGCTATGGAGCCTAGGCGGCGTCATCGGGGTATTTTTAGCCATTGATCTCTTCTTATTCTTCTTCTTTTGGGAGATGATGCTGGTTCCTATCTACTTCTTGATCGCACTTTGGGGTCATGATGTGGTCGGTGGTAAGACCAAAGAATACGCCGCAACAAAATTCTTTATTTATACCCAAGCATCAGGGCTTATCATGCTGATCGGTATTTTGCTGCTGGTTATTTTTAACCGCGCGCAAACAGGCGTTGTTAGCTTTAACTATAATGACCTGCTCGGCACCTCGCTTGGTGGCTGGGAATATCCGATTATGCTGTGCTTCTTTATCGGTTTTGCCGTGAAATTGCCGATTTTGCCGTTTCATGGCTGGTTACCTGACGCGCATGCGCAGGCACCAACGGCAGGTTCTGTCGATTTGGCTGGGGTACTGATTAAGACGGCCGCTTATGGTTTGATACGCTTTGTGTTGCCGCTATTTCCAGCTGCCTCGCAAGAATTTGCGCCTATTGCGTTGACGCTTGGCGCTATTGGTATCTTTTACGGCGCTTGGCTTGCCTTTATGCAAACCGATATGAAGCGACTACTGGCCTATACTAGTATCTCGCATATGGGCTTTGTTGTCCTAGCGATTTATGCTGGTACTTTGCTCAGCTTACAAGGCTTGATGATACAGATGCTCGCACACGGGCTTAGCTCAGCGGCGTTATTTATTATGGCAGGTCAGCTCTATGAGCGTCTGCATACCCGCGACATCACATTGATGGGCGGTATGTGGGGGCAGTTCCGCTATTATGCACCGATGCTGATGTTCTTTTGTGCCGCGCTGCTTGGTATCCCAGGTACTGGTAACTTCATTGGCGAGTTCATGATTTTATTTGGCACTTTCGCTCAGTATCCTGTATTCGTCGTACTGGCGACCTTTAGCTTAGTGTTAGCGGGCTTGTATGCACTGATTTTGGTTTACCGTACTTTATTTGGTGTGAATAATGCTAAAGAAGTCGCGTTAGAACATACTAAGGCACATGGCCTGCCTGAGCGTCCACTAAAGGATCTAGGCAAGCGTGAGATTACCTTGCTGCTGACCTTAGCGGCCGGTCTAGTTTGGCTCGGACTGTACCCACAACCAGTGTTAGATACTTCTAGCCATGCGATGCAGTGGATCAATAATGCCTATATTTATAGCGAAGTCACTCAAGTGGACGCATCGAGTTTGCTTGATGCAATGGAGGCACGTTAAGTCATGACTGATATTACGATGAATGATTTGATGGGGCTGATGCCTTACGCACCGATTCTTATCATAGTGATTACCGTTATCTTGACGATGATTGCGATTACTATTAAACGCTCACATTTTATTACCGGTACGATTACCGTCATAGGTCTGAACTTAGCTTTGTTTACTTTGCTCGGTCAGATGACTGGTATGGTAAGCTCTGGCACGCTGATGCCTTTGGCTGAGCAGCTGTTTGTCATTGATAATTTTGCCCAGTTCAATATGGTGGTCATTCTTATCTGTGCGCTCGCTTGCTGCACTTTGTCCTATGCTTATCTTGCTAACCTACAAGATAATAAAGAAGAGCTGTACCTGCTGATTCTCATCTCTACAGTCGGGGCGCTACTGATGGTCTGTGCTCAGCACATGGCCGCGTTCTTTATCAGCTTAGAGCTATTATCAGTGCCTTTATATGGTTTGCTTGCTTATACTTTTTCGCGCAACCAATCCTTGGAGTCAGGGCTTAAGTATCTGGTACTGTCAGCGACGGCCTCTGCCACCTTACTGATGGGTATGGCCTTTATCTATGCGCAAGTCGGCGCTTTAGGGTTTAAGCAGATTAGTGTTGTGCTCGTTAACGCCTACGACTCACCTTTGGTAATCTTGGGCGCGGCGATGATGATGTTCGGTATCGCGTTCAAATTATCTGCAGCACCGTTTCATATGTGGACACCTGATGTCTATGAAGGGGGACCTGCACCAATTGCCACTTATCTAGCCTCAGTATCAAAAGTGGCGATGATGGCATTGGCCGTGCGTTTCTTACTCGATACCGCGCTACTAGCGTTGCCTTCAGTACAGATGCTCCTCATGGTAATGGCGACCTTATCTATTCTGATCGGTAACATGCTTGCCCTTCGTCAGAGTAATCTCAAGCGCTTATTGGGCTACTCTTCTATTGCGCATATGGGCTATGTACTGATTGTCGTCGTCAGTATTGGCGCCGCTGCTGATAGTGTTTCGAGCATGTATATGGCAGTATATGCCTTCACCTCGATCGGTGCTTTTGGGGTAGTGACGCTAATGTCTAGCCCATATCGGCTTTCAGGTGAAGCGGACAAGCTGGTGTATTATCAAGGTCTATTCTGGCGTCGTCCGGTACTGACTGCGGTTATGACCATTATGATGCTATCGCTTGCGGGTATTCCGCTGACGGCAGGCTTCATTACTAAGCTGTTCGCCATCTTAGCGGCGGTACAAGGCGCGCAGTGGTTCTTAGCAGCGTTGATTATCTTAGGTAGCGCTATTGGCCTATTCTACTATCTACGTGTGATGCTGACTTTGTTCAAACGACCAAAAGCTTACGCTGAGTTTGATGTTGTCGGTCATTGGGGCATGCGTATGGGTGGTCTGATGGTAATCGCTGTGACGGTTCTTATTATCGGCTTTGGTATCTTACCGAACAATATGATTGAGTGGGCAGCACTTGCACGTATTTGGTAACATGAAACGAGTAGTCATTTAATTAATAAATAAAGGTTAGCGCAGGCTAGCCTTTTTTGTGACTATTTAAAACCTAAAACTCGAAGATATAAATTGTGAACTTGAATATGAGTCTGAGCGCCATAATGTATAACAGTGACAACAGCTTTAGCAAAACCTCATAGATAGCTATTTATACCGTTAATCCAAAATTAAAAGAGTACAGCTTTAGTAGCGTGCTACTGGTATAAATTTTCCTTGCGTGCTGTATTCACAGAGGCTGCGCAAAATTCACTCTAGTAGCACTGTATTTGTTTTATAGTGGATCGGCTATAGCACATTACAAGTCCTGAGAAATTGACAACAATAAATTAATAACAATATTAAATCGATAACCATATTAATCTATAACGATAAGTGATTTCATTATGAGCGCTAATATTCAAAAAGTAACGGTACTAAGTAAAACCACTTGGACGCCTAATCTATTTAGTTTTACCGTGACGCGTCCGGATAGCTTTAAGTTTACTGCCGGTCAGTTCGTGCGTTTAGGGGTCAATCCTAGCAAGCTTAACTATCATCAGCAGCAGTCGAGTGAGGGCGCTGATGAGGTGCCCAATGAAGATATCTTTCGCGCTTATTCTATCGTCTCATCTCCCTTCGATGAGGTATTAGAGTTTTTCTCTATTGTCATTGAAGACGGCGCTTTCACCTCCGAGCTGCAGCATTTGCAAGTCGGCGATGAGCTGCTACTCAATACCATGCCTTTTGGGTTTTTAACGCTAGCGCGCTATCAAAAACCGCTACCGAAAGACTTATGGTTACTAGCGACTGGCACGGGCCTTGCGCCATTTTTATCGATGCTGCAAGATCTACAAACGTGGCAAGACTATGAGCATATCGTACTCGCCTATAGCGCGCGCAGTGAAGAGGAGCTGGCGTACGTTGAGCTGATTAACCGTTTGCAGTCCGATTTTGGTGAGCTAGTGGATAATCCTGCTAAGCTGATATTTGTGCCGATTGTCACCCGTGAGCCGGTGGCAGGCGCATTGAGCGAGCGTCTGCCCAAGCTGCTAGTAGACGGTAGCTTGCAAAAGCAAGCCGGTATCGAACTTGATATCGACAACGCCCATGTCATGCTTTGCGGTAACCCTGATATGGTCGAAGACACCAAAGAGACTTTAAAGTCCTTAGGTATGGTGATGAATCGCCGCGGTGAAGGTAATATTGCCGTAGAGAACTACTGGTAAGCCAAATAGCTCAGTCCATAATGAAAAGCCCCATTCTAAATATTTAGAGTGGGGCTTTTCATTGTGAGACGAGATGTTCTTGTCATTATAAGACAAGGGATGTTCTTGCTCTTACTCTTGACTGGGTTCGGTCGCGTCATCTACCGGATTGATAGGCCCTTGCATCAATTCAGGCTCATCATCGACTTTGTCTTTTTCGCTAATAATATCGTCGCCATTACTACCTAATAAGTCGCGGTAGTTGACTTGAGCTTTGAGAACCAATTGCTCTTCTTCAACTTCACCATAGTTGACTTGCACCTTATGCAAGGCGCTCATTATTTTCTTATTCTTCTTTAACCAGCGATGAATATCTAAATAGATAATCTCGTCTTTAGGCCGGGCAATATTGATATAAGATAAAATAAAGCCTAAAGGGTCTTTTTTTAGTACGCTATGATAAAACCAAATAAACAGCTTGATACCTTGGCGCTTAATAAAAGAATCGCAGCGCAGGTTGAGCACATCAGTATAAGTCTGCTGACCAAAAACAAAGCGCTGGACATTGCGATCAAGCTGCACATGCACTAGGCTGAAGTTACTGGCGACCTCTGCATAGATACCGGCGACATCGACGGTACAGAACAGTCGAAACCAGTTATCATGCAGCTCGACTCGCAGCTCCAAAATGGCTTTTACATTATCGGTGACAAATTTTTGTAGAGCGTCGTTGACGTACTTTTGGGCGACTGGTAGTGGGATCTCATCTTCTAACTTATCCGAAGTTTTGCCATATAGTTTTTTTATCGCAGAGGCCAGGCTATCCCAGCCCTCATGAAAGGACTGGTTAAAACGCTCTCCTATAGCATCAGCGAAATCATAAAAGTCATCAAAGTTGCTAGAATCAGTCAAACTCATTATCCTTGTAGTCATCATTATAAAACAGGCGACAAAACGAGCTATAAAATAGCCAATAAAAGCCAGTATATAGCAAAAGCATTAGGCAAAAAACGCATGGGTGTTCATTTTAGCAAATAACGCTGATAAGCGTTTTTAAAACTATACATTATCAGTCATTGTCGTCCGGGCCGACATAAACGAAAGCTAAGCTTGCGTTAAATCAGCAATAAACATTTGCTTGACGCTCGTGTTATCATAGCGCAGTTATTTTTATACCTTTATTCGGTCATCAGATTCATTGATTTCAGCTGAGAGCTGCCGTGGCGCATATCAAAGATTCACAAAGTTATCATTTCTCAAGCCAAGCGCCTACTCGCAGCTTTAGTATGCCAGTAGCGATTATTATCGCGCTTGGCGTGCATGTGCTGCTTATCTTCGGTATTAGCTTCTCGATGGGCAGTCATCCTGCCGCTATGATACAAGATGTGGCAAAAGCGCTCACTGATAACATGCAGCCAAACGAAGATGCCTATTATATCGCTAATGCTTCGCAGATAGGCGGCGGCACTGTAGATGAGCAGATTCGGCAAGAAAGCGCGCAAACCAGTCCGCTCGCAGCTGAACAAATCAGTGAAACCCAAGATGTCATCAATTTGCAGCAGCAAGTGCGACAACAGCAGTATCAAGAAAGCTATTTGCGCACCACTTTAAGCTGGCGGCAAGCGAGTGACAATACCGATAACGACGAGCAGCAAGCAAAAGACGATGTTAGGGCGCAGGAGGCGCGCCTGCGTAAACAGATCGCCACGCTTGAGGCGCAGCTATCTCAGCGTCAGCAAGTTTATGCCACTAAGTCAAAAGTCGTCACCCTCGATAGCAACTCTACTACGCGCGGCGCGGCGGCGGATTATATAGAGACTTTTCGCGATCATGTCGAGCGCGTGGGTAATTTGCATTATCCAAGACAGGCGCGAGTACAAGGCATCACCGGTGAAGTGCGCTTGATGGTCATCATCAGTAATGATGGTAATATCAAAGCCATCCGTCTGCTTGAGAGCTCAAACTCCAATATTTTGGATGAAGCGGCGAAGCAGTCGGTGCGTAAGGCCGCGCCTTTTGGCAAGTTCACCGAAGATATGAGTGATATCGTTGAACTCAGACTCATTCGTACTTATCGTTATAGTGATAAAATTGAGGTCACTTACTAAGCGTCCTTATTATTAATATTCATCGGCAAAATTATAAAGAGCAGGATCATTATGGAATTTTTAGGATTTACGGTTGACGTTGCGACATTGACCAGTAGTGCCATCGCTTTGATATTCAAAGTGGCTTTTGCGATAATCATTTTTGTCATTGGCCGCTGGCTTGCCAAAAAACTAGTCACCTTTGCTAATCGTCTGATGGTGCGTGGCCACTTAGAAACAACAGCGGCTAATTTTTTGAGTCGACTGTTATATGGCATTTTATTGGTCGTTATCGTTTTAGCTGCGCTAAACCAAGTCGGCGTTCATACCACCTCGGTCGTTGCTATTTTAGGCGGCGCAGCCGTTGCTATAGGTCTGGCCTTAAAAGATCAGCTCTCAAACTTCGCGGCGGGTATTATCATCGTCACTTTTAAGCCCTTCATTAAAGGCGATTATGTGCAGATCAGTGGCTATACTGGTACGGTGGAGGAAATTACGTTAGTCAATACTCATATGACTACCATTAACAACCATGACATCATTATTCCTAATAGCGATATCACCACCTCCGCGGTGACGAACTACACCGCGCTGCCCAATCGCCGTGTCGATATCACTATTGGGGTAGGCTATGATGCTAATATCAAGACCGCTAAGGAGCTAATCTTGAGATTAGCCAAAGAAAACCCAGTCGCCTTCAGTGATCCTGAGCCTATCGTACGAGTGACGAACTTAGGAGACAACTCAGTCGATCTAACGCTAAACGTCTGGACCACAAATGATGACTGGTGGGCGATGCAGTGCGACTTACTTGAGCGATTCAAAGAAGTGTTTGATAGCGAGAAGATTGAGATACCGTTCCCGCAGCGCAGTGTACATATTAAAGGTCTCGATCAGATGATGAATAATATGGATCAATCGCAAAAGCTGCCAATGGATAAACAATCATAAAGAGTCCGTCGGTTTTAAATATTAAGCCAAATAGGGGTTAGGCAAATCAAGTCGGGCTAAGATAGCAATCTCAAACTGCTCCATCTCGTCTTGCTCCGCCTGCCCAAGCTCGTGATCGAAGCCTAGCAGATGCAGTACGCCATGAATAAGCAAATGGCTGATATGCTGCGCTAGGCTTTTATTTTGCTCGCTTGCTTCTCGCACGAGCACCTCATGACATATAATCAGCTCGCCTAACGGTAGCGCTGGCATTAGATCGATAACGCTGGCGGGCAGCTCACTTGGATAAGAGAGAATATTGGTCGCATAGTCTTTACCGCGCGCGTCTAAATTCAATGCTTTTCCTTCAACCATATCAGTAATATAGATATCTAAAGCTTTGGGTTTGCTCTGCCACAATGCAGCATCGATATCTGCAAAGTAGGGCAGAGTTAAACCGTCTTTAACACGCTCGTCGATATAAGTTAAAGCTTTTGACAGTATATTCTGTAGTACTTCTGCGCGGTAAAACTCATCGATTAAATGATCATTAATAGTATCAATAGCACTGATGTCTATGTCATTGAGATAAGTCATCTGTTTTGCCTTATTTTAAAATTCTCTTTGCTAAGCGTTTGTGGGCATAAAGACCAGATTAAATATAAAAAACCAGACTATTAATAATAATCTGGTTGCAGTAAGGTTGCGTCTGTTCTTATAACTAAGGATTTAACCGGACAACTAAAGCTTAGAGGCTGCGTTAGCAACTGCTTGTTTGCGTTCTTGCTCCGCTATGCGCTGCTGCTTACGCTTCTCATCAATGACTAATTGTTCCCCATCAAAGATATCATAGGCCTCAACGATCTTTTGTACCAGATGATGACGTACCACATCTTTTGAGCCAAACTTAGTAATATGAATCTCATCTATACCGCTCAATATATCCAAAGCTTGCGCTAGTCCTGATTTGGTACCACGCGGCAAGTCAACTTGCGAGATGTCACCAGTGATAACAGCGCGTGAGCCAAAGCCCAAACGAGTCAAAAACATCTTCATTTGCTCAGGGGTGGTGTTTTGTGCTTCATCTAAGATCACAAAAGAGTTGTTGAGCGTACGACCACGCATATAGGCCAGCGGCGCCACTTCAATGATTTGACGCTCAATCATTTTACCGACTTTCTCAAAGCCTAGCATCTCATATAGCGCGTCATATAGTGGACGTAAGTAAGGGTCGATTTTTTGAGTGAGGTCTCCTGGTAAAAAGCCTAGCTTTTCACCGGCTTCGACTGCCGGACGTACCAGCAAAATACGCTCAATCTCATTGCGCTCTATCATATCGACCGCGCACGCGACCGCCAGATAAGTCTTACCGGTACCAGCAGGGCCGATACCGAAAGAGACATCAGAGGTCAAAACGTTTTTGACGTAGCGCTGCTGATTGCCACCGCGCGGGATAATTTTGCCTTTACGAGTGCGCAGACTAATCGGCGTAAACTCATTGCTTGCGTCCAAGTCGTCATCATCTTCACTATCGTCAACGCGAGCGTCGTCCGTGCTATCTTGGTCGTAAGCCATGTCTTCATCGCGAGATAGGCTGGCTTGAATAATAAGATGCAGCTCTTCGGCGCTGATATCTTTTGAGTTTTGCGCTTCGTCAACTAGCTTATATATGATGCGCTCACCGCGCTCAACTCCGGTGATATCACCGCTAAGGCAAAAGTCGGTTTTGCGCTGGCTGATCTTGATATCGAGACGTTCTTGAATATATTTGAGGTGCTTATTGTATTCACCTAGTACGGTTTTTAGCTGAGCTTGGGTCAAAAATTCAAACTTTATATTGCGGCTAATGGATTCAGTCAAGCGATTATCCTTATAATAAATGCCCTTTATTTGGTGGGCAAAAAGTAATGTAATAAGTCATTAGATATCTTTCATTATGGTTGATAATATTTTAAATTCAAGCCTTTAGCGCTATTGGTAATGACTGTTTTGTATGTCGATTGCAAACACCTAAGCTAAGAGCTGGCAGTAGTTATTTGCTACTAGAATTATCGAATTGGCATTATCTATAAGTTACCTAATCGCGTCAATGATAGACGCGGTAAGTAGCGTTAAGCCCACAGAGTTTAAGATAATCTGTGGTAACCTATGGCTAATATAGTTCGATTATTAATGTTCATGAATGGATGTTTTTAAACATACAAGTTCAGTTAAAAATAATGAGAAAAACTGAGCCTTTATTTTAGTCAATTTAAAATATTTTAGTTTTATATAGGGATAATTATGCAAAACTTCGAACAACATAGCGCTAAGTCTAATTTAGACCCTAAGCCTAATGCAGTGACCGATCAGCAAGTACTTATCGCCGGCGGCGGTCATGTTGGCTTATCTTTTGCCTTGCTATTAGCGCATCATGGCATCAAAAGTACTTTACTTGAAAAAAACAGCTACCCTGAGATCGGCCCCGAAGACGATGCCAAGCGTAGTCACTATCTAGACAGTCGTAATACTGCCTTGTCACGGCGCACCGTGCAGATCTACCAAGAGATAGGGCTATGGGATGAGCTACAAAGCCATGCTTGCCGAATTGATGCGGTACAAATCAGCGAGCAAGGCAGCTTTGGGCGCGCGCAGCTTAAAAAGGAAGAAGAAAAGGTCGAGTCTTTTGGGCAAGTGATGGAAAATGCTTGGCTCGGCCGTAAGCTATTACTGGCGGCGCAAGATGAGCCACTGATTACCTTAATCGATAATGCTGACGTAGTGGCGGTTGAACAACAAGCGGATGGTGTTACTTTGACCTTTAACTATTATGACGGTAGTGAGGGTGAGCAGCAGTTGCAAGGCAGTGTGTTGGTCGCTTGTGATGGCCGTGATTCGACAGTGCGTCGGCTGTTAGGGATAAGCACCACCGATTACGACTATGGGCAAACCGCTATCGTCGGCGTGGTGGAAACTTCTATGGCGCATAATCATGTGGCGATTGAGCGCTTTAGCCCCGCTGGCCCGTTAGCCGTTCTACCATTGACTGATCCTGAAGGCGACGGCAATAATAAGTATCAAAAAGGCTATCGTCGTTCGGTAGTTTGGGTCTGTGCTAATGGGGAAGAGCAGCAATATCTAGAAGATGACGCGCACTTTTTAGCGACATTGCAGCAAGCGTTTGGCGAGCGCGCTGGCAGTTTTATCAAAGCCGGTCGCCGCGGCGCTTATCCACTAACGCGAGTGCTTGCTGACAGACAGGTCAAAGGCCGCTGCGTAATTATGGGCAACGCGGCGCACACACTGCATCCAGTGGCAGGTCAAGGCTTTAACCTCTGTATGCGCGACGCCCATGTCCTGGCAGAAATGCTAAGCGAGCAAGTCAAGCAGGGCGCAGATATCGGCGATAAGCAGATGCTCAAGCGCTATGAAAAAGCGCGTCAGAGCGACCAAAAGCGCGTCATTCGCTTCTGTGATGCAGTGGTACACGGCTTTACCCATTCTAATCCAGCGATTAAGCTGGCACGTAATGTCGCCTTAGTGGCTTTTGATAAGCTGCCGAATATCAAGCCCTTAGTCGCCACTTATGCCATGGGACTTAAGTCTTAATTCGTTTTACGCAAAGTCAAAGTATGGACAGCTATTAAATCTAGGAAGTGTTGAATCTAGGAAATATTGTATCTAGGAAGTATTTATGAAAAATAACCATAGCTTAATCATCGGTGGCGGTATCGTCGGCGCAACTTTAGCGCTAAAGCTCGTACAAGCTAAACGTCCCGTAACTTTAGTCGATGCAGCGCCTGAGCGTGATGAAGCGAGTTGGCAGGAGCTACTTAGCCAGCGCGATGCGCGGGTCTATGCGCTGAGTCTTGCCAGTATTGAGCTACTCAAAGAGGTCGGCGCTTGGCAAAATATTCAGACTAGCGGCCGTAAAGCCGACTATTCACAAATGCAGGTTTGGCAATTAAACGGCTTAGGCGAGCTATTATTTGGCGATAGTGATACAGAGCATCTAAATATATTAGGCAGTATGGTGGAACCGTTGGTTATCGAGCATGCCCTTTGGCAGCGCCTAAATGATAGTGATGTTAGCGATTATCTTACAGTGATTAAAGGCCAAAAAGTAGTCGATATGGACTGGCTAGGGGCGCAAGCAGGCTATCAAGTGACTTTGGAAAATGGCGAAAAGATTAGTGCCAATTTGCTCGTCGGCGCTGATGGCCGCGGCTCGTTTGTCCGTAAGCATGCGGCTATTGAGCTTGTTACTTTGGACTATCAGCAAACCGCGATTTGCTGCGCGATTCACACTGCTATGCCGCATCTGGCTACGGCACGTCAAGCGATGTTGCCGACAGGGACGCTGGCATTATTGCCCTTAGCGGATATCACTGAGGAAGATAAAGCCCGTCCAGAACATTGGCAGTCAGTGGTTTGGACTTTGCCGCGCAACCAAGCGTTAGCGTTACTAGCAGAAGAACCAGACTATATCGCTGAGCAATTAGCAGCCGCTAGTCATTATGAGCTTGGCGCAATCGACAAAATAGAATCTATCGCCAGCTTCCCGCTCGCCGCGCAGCAAGCCAAAAGCTATATCGCGGATAATCTGGTATTGATAGGTGATGCCGCGCATGGCGTTCACCCACTGGCAGGACAAGGGCTCAATCTAGGTATGCTCGATGTCAAGGCGCTATTTGCGCAATTAGAGTACGACTATCAGCGCAGCGGTAATACCTTGTGGGGTAGCGCGCAAACGCTACGCACTTATGAGCGTTTGCGTCGTCCGCATAATAGCTTGATGATGCATAGCTTTTCCGCGCTGAATTGGTTATTTGCCGGCGAGCTTTCACAAACTCGTCCTATGCAGCAACTGCGTAGCGAAGGTATGTATCGGGTGGGCAAGATTAAACCTTTAATGCGGTTGTTTGCGAGGCAGGCGAGTGGGGTTTAGGGTCAATAGCTCAAGGATGAGTAGCTTATGAATATTAAATCATTGGATATAATGACGGCTGCTATAAGCACTTTATCATCTAACGCCGTAAAACCACATCCTTCTAGGGCGTGGATATCAGGCGTCATCTGTTGTCACCTAAGATTGAACATGCCTTGATAACCAAACGCATTGAGATCATAATTATTCCATGAGAACGCTCAAGCTACGCATCAAAGACAAACACGCCACTCAGCTCAATATCTTGGCTGGGTCGGTTAATTTTGTCTGGAATTACGTTAATGAGCTGAGTTTTAAACATTTACAGCGCACAGGCAAATTCTTTTCAGCCTATGACTTGGCCGTTTACACCAAAGGGGCGGGTGAATACCTAAATCTGCACAGTCAAACCTTGCAAGCGATTAGTGAGGTTCACGCTAAATCCCGTAAACAGTTTAAAAAAGCCAAACTCAACTGGCGTACCAATAACCCTAAAGCCAAACGTAGATCTCTTGGCTGGATTCCTTTTAAAAAGACCGCGATTAAGCACTTAGCAACCCGTCAGTCAGGCAAGAAAAGCCTTAAATCTACTATTCAGCTAAGCCTTGCTAAAGGCAAAAAGCTGATCATTGATGTGTGGGATAGCTACAATTTAGCCCTCTACAGCATCAATACTTGCGAATTAGTACAAGACAATCGTGGTCACTGGTACGCCTGTGTCACCGTTAAAGAATTTCCAAAAACAGTCTGCGGCACTGGCCGAGTTGGTATTGATCTAGGCTGTAAAGATGCCGCAGTCAGTAGTGATGGCGATGTTCTAACCACTAAGCTGACCCATCAATACGCCGAAAAACTGGCCATTGCTCAACGTGCTAAAAACAAAAAGCGGGTCCGTGCCATTCACGCCAAGATTAAAAACACCCGTAAAGACCTCATTCATAAATTTACCAATAAATTAGTTAAAGCCAACAACTTAATCGTTGTTGGTAAGATTAAATCAAACTCATTCACTTCATCCAAACTGGCCAAATCCGTCTATGACGCGGGTTGGTTTGAGATTAAGCGGCAACTGGATTACAAATGCGCGAACGCAGGTTGCCACTATATCGAAGTCAATGAAGCGTACAGCACCCAAACCTGCTCGTGTTGCGGCTCTCGCCAAGACAGTCCGAAAGGTAGAGAAGGTCTTGGTATAAGAGAGTGGTTTTGTCGTTCTTGTAAAACGACCCATAACAGAGATGTTAATGGAGCGAAAAACATTCTCGCGGTCGGGCTTGGCCGTCTTTAGTAGGAATCCCCGTTCCTTTAGGTCGGGGAGGAAGTCAAGCGCTTATTAGCAATGTTGAATAGTATATTCAGCGTTTAAAAATTAAAAAAGTAGGTGGTGTTCTAAAAAGTATGCTGGCGATAAAAGTCAATAAGAAATCTATGTTAAGCTCTCTGATTCTATAGGGCTTTCAAGGCTTCAAAAATTGTGCAAATTTTAATCAGCATACTTTTTGACACACCACCAAAAAGTAAAATTATCAAATGCTACCCCAAAGCCGAAAACACTACCATCAGTACCGGCGAGATGATATTAATCAAAAAGCCAAAGCTAATCGCCAGTGGCACGACCTTGAGGCCGCCTGATTGCTGAATAATCGGTAAGGTAAAATCGAGACTTGTCGCGCCGCCAAGGCCAACTGAGGCAGACGGATATTTACGCATAAACACCGGTATAAATATCAGTGCAAAGAACTCACGGATTAAGTCATTAAATAACGCCACACTGCCCCAAATTGCGCCATAAGCCTCGGTCATGACGATAGCGGAGAGCGAATACCAGCCAAAGCCTGAGGCTAGTGCTAAGCCTTTGGTCCATGACACATCGGTAAATAGTAAGGCAAACACAAGCCCACCAACCAACACCGACAGCGTAAAGATAACACTCATCTCAACGCCACGCTTATTAAGCATGACTTCTTTTAATGTAATGCCTGAACCCTTTAAGCCAATACCGACCAATAAGATCAATATCATCAGCATGACGGTCATGGTGTTTTCAGGCGGCATATAACCTGCCGGTAAAAAATAACCAATCACCATACCGATGACAACGCAAACCACTTGTGCCAAGCTGCCTCTAATACTGACTCGATGTTCTTTAGATTTGGCTACTGGTTTTTTAGCTTGCCATGGTCGGACACGGTCAAATACCATCAGTGCAAACAATCCTGTGCCAATCGTCAATATAGATAAGACGGTCACGTACAGGGCAATTTCGCCAACTTGGTTACCCAGCCCTTCTACCTTTGATAGCTCAATACCGATCAGTGCCAAGATAAGATAGACCAAATAAGACAAGCCTGTATCGGCAAGTTTGGTCAAGGTTGGGTTAGAGGGAATGGCAAAGCCAATAAACATTGGCATCAAGACCAAAACGAGGGTAATTAGGCTTTGCATAGGGCAGGCTCGAAATAGCAGGGACTGTGGGACATTCACATCGTTTTTACAAGCCGGCAATTGTACCATAATGAGGAATAAATTTAGCAGATAAAACTGCTATAGGGGCGAGACGCCCATCCGCTTGCTAAATGTTTAAGGCTATCCAATATGCAAACCTGCCCCTCTGCCATAGATCATAAACACACTACAGAAAAGCAAAGCGCGCCTCAGATGATAGTCGTAGGTGGTACTAGCGGCATAGGTCTAGCTTTGGCTTTACATCACAGCGCTATTGGCTGGCAAGTGCGTGTGGTCGGTCATAATGATGCTAAGATTACCAAGATCAACGTAGAGCATCCTGAAATCATAACTTATGCGTGTGACTTGACTGATTCTGAGCAGCGCCGGCGCTTGTTAGCGGAATTAGAACGAACCCGCTTTGATAGAGTGATTTATAGTGCGGGAGGTTATCTTAATGAGCGTGTACATCAGCTTAACAAGGCCGATAGCGACTTGATGTTAGCGATTAACTTACAAGCATTTCAGGAGGTATTTGCATGGGGTAGTCAGCAGTTAAAACACCAACAGTTAACTGCTAAACATACAACAAAATCGATAATGAACAACGCTCAGCCGAAACCGAGCCTGATTTGTATGGCTTCTATCGCAGGCATGATGGACTATCCATACGCTAGTCTCTATGCCAAAAGCAAACGGGCGATGATCGCTACGGCTAGCGCTTATCGCTTGGCATTAGCGCCTTATAATATTCAAGTCACTTGCATTGCCTCAGGATATATAGATACGAAAGCCTTACGGGACTTAAATCAGGGTAGTGCCGATCATAAGCCTTTTATTATTAGTAGAGATAAAGCGCTTCAGCTTATTATGAAAGCCATCGATGAAGGGGTGGAGCTCGCTGTTTTTCCAAAGCGCCTTTACTACCTAACTTACATGTTAAATAAGTTACCTAAACCGCTGCTGGATCGAGTATTGCGCGGCAAGTTGGATAAATAAGAAGAACGACAAAGGACTGCTAAGTCCAGTTAGCCTAATAACCAATAAGCTACCGTGAATATTGGCACGCCAATTAATAAACTATCTACTCTATCGAGCACGCCGCCATGTCCTGCTAGCATCGTGCCAGTATCTTTGACCCCATGTTGGCGCTTAAAAGCCGACTCGAGCAAGTCGCCTGCGATACCACTAACGGCAAGACCATAAGCGCTAAGCAAACAAATCCACCAAGCAAATGGTGTCAACCAAACCCCTAAAAAACTGGCTAATAGCGCAGCCAGTAAACTACCAAAAAAAGCCCCTTCAATACTTTTATTCGGGCTGATTCGCGGCGCAAGACCACGTTTGAACAGTCGGCCTTTAAACAGTTTGCTGCATAAATACTGCGCAATATCATTAAACTGACTGGCGAATAATACAAACAACAACACCCCGTATTGGCTACGGTGCCAAGTCAGCTGCTGTAAAAACACTAAGCTGACAATAAGTAAAATAAAAGCACCACTAAAGAGCCCGTCTAGTAGGTTGAGATAGATATAAGGCGGGGTGTTATGACCAGTCAGAGGGTCGTTGATGGTGTGAGAGCCAGAAGAGCTATTAGAGCGCGCGGTGTTTGAGTCTGCTGCTATCAGCTGTTTTTGCGAAATGGGTAACGCTAGCGCTTTGGGCTGTAGACCGCGGGCTTGTAGCTTACTAATCAGTCGGGATTTGCTCTCGGAGCGCCACAGACGACTGATCTCATAGCTACCGCGTAAACCGATAAGCACGAAGAATCCCACTAGTAGCCATTGATAAGGATAATGGCTATCGAAGCGGTGGCTACTGCTGTTTGTTTTGGCGATAAGATAGCAGCTACCTAAGGCGGCAAGCATCCACCACCAAGAGCGCGCGATGAGATAAATCGTAGGCAAACGAGCACGCAGCTTCGGTATCGCCAGTAGCGCCCAAACCGAGCTGACAGTAAGCATAAGTAAGATAACAAATAGCGTATCAGTGCTCATTAGTGATTCACTCTATAAGATACTGTACCATTAACTTACTATACTAGATAAGGCTGCTATTAAATAGGGGCGAGCGCTGATAAAGGCTGACTGTGAGTAAGGTTTTCTTCAAATAGCTCTATATTTTTGATTTTATTGGTTATTTCAAATCTTAAAGGTCTCTCACTAATACAAGGGCTGATAACGCTGACCAAAGGTTTAGTGGCTAAAGTAGGGTAGTCTTGACGGTAATGACCGCCGCGGCTCTCGTGACGCTGAAGGGCGGATTGCACAATTAAGGTTGCTAGTTGTAATTGGCGGGCAAGCTTAAAGAGCAATAAAGTTTCAGAAGTTATTGCTGTATATTCTAAACAAGCGCTCAGATTACCTCGGCTTTGTGCGTGACTGATATCATTTATGCTAAGGGCTTTGAGCAGTTGCTGCCACTGCTGTAGTTGCCCTAAAGCTCGCTCAAGAGACTTAGCATGACGCACGATGCCCAAATGAGTGGTCATTAGCGTCTTGAGTGAGGCGGCTATAGAATCAGTATCAATATCAGAATTGGCATCAATATCAGTATCAGTAGACTGATGGAAGGTAATGTCCTCTGAGAGTAAGATAGGTTGGAGGTTGTCGACTGTAGGCGTCGACCAGATATGATCAGTCAAATAGCGTGGTAGGTGCTTAGCGATTTTATGACCAACGACGATACATTCTAGTAGCGAATTACTCGCTAGGCGATTGGCGCCGTGCAGACCGGTATATGCCACTTCACCGGCAGCATATAATCCGGGTACATCGCTTAGACCTTGATCGCAGGTGACAATACCGCCGCAGCTATAGTGGGCTGTTGGCGCGACGGGTATAGGGTCAGTGGTGATATCTATTCCTAACGCTAACAGCGTTTGATAAATCTGCGGAAAGTGCGCACGCAAAAATGATGTGGGCAAGTGACTGACATCTAAGTGTACGTAACCTAAGCCGTTATTAGCGATTTGCTCGGCAATAGCACGGGCGACGATATCACGCGGTGCAAGCTCGGCGCGCTTGTCAACCGCTAGCATAAAGCGTTGGCCCGTGATCGGACAATACAAACGGCCGCCCTCACCGCGCAGTGCTTCTGATATCAAAAAGCTCGACTCACCTAAAGCAAGACCTGTCGGGTGGAACTGCACAAATTCCAAATTGGCCAATCGGCAACCGGCTTGCCACGCCATCATCACGCCATCACCCACGCAGACATTTGGCGCGCTAGCACGAGCGAAGAGTTGACCAAGGCCGCCGCTCGCCATCACTACCGCCTGACTTTCAATAGTCCGTTGGCGCTGATGATTATGATCAAAAGCGATAGCGCCTTGGCAGCGATTACCTCCTTTACTTCCTTTATCCGTTAATAACTGCAGAGCTTCATGAAAAGGCAGAATAGTAATGTTACTAGCGGCATGTGCTTGCGCAGTCAAAGCTTCCATAATATGACGACCAGTCGCATCGTCAGCATGCGCAACACGGCGGCAACCATGCCCGCCTTCTTGGGTCAGATGCAGACTATTAGTCGTCAGATTGGGCTGTAGATAAGAGGCGGTACTGGTATTCGCGTTGACATTAACATCAACATCAATATGGTCATTATCACTAGGGTTAGCCACTTGCGTAAAAGGTACGCCTTGCTCGCACAGCCATTGTACGGCTTGTTTGCCAGCTCTTAAGATACTTGCAGTATGCTCCGGCGCGCAAAGTCCAGCGCCGGCGATTAAGGTGTCTTGGACATGGTCGTTAACGCTATCATTTGCCGCTAAGCTTGCAGCGATACCGCCTTGGGCATAATGGCTAGAACAAGCTTGTAGATCCGCCTTACTCAACACAGTGATATTTAGCGACTTTGGTAGCGCCAGCGCCGTGCTAAGACCTGCTAAACCGGCACCAATGATAAGTACTTCAGTACGAATAGACTCAGTAACAGGATGAGTTTTGGCTGCATCAAGCGGCTTGCTGTTAGCGGCGACGCTCATATTAGGCGGCTCCCACATTATTAAACAGTGCACGGTCTTTGACGATATCACCACTAGCAGAGACGCGTTGTTTTTTTGCGGCGGCAAAATCAAGCATCCGCTGTAAAGGTTTGCTTGCCGCAGCTGCTAGCTCTTTTGATAGTGTGACTTCGCCGCTCTTATTCAGCAAGCATTGCTCAATGCCGAGTAGACCATTCATCGCCATCCAAGGACAAAACGCACAGCTCTTACAACTCGCGCTTTCACCAGCAGTCGGCGCAGCGAGGAAACGCTTATTGGGTGAGCGCTTTTGCATCTCATGCAAGATACCTAGATCGGTTGCCACGATAAAAGTATCAGCGTCCAGCTCATAAGTCGATTGCAGCAGCTTACTGGTCGAGCCGACCACATCAGCGAGCGCAACCACGCTATCAGGAGATTCTGGGTGTACTAGCACCTTTGCCTCAGGATATTCTGCCTTAAGCTGATTGAGTTCAGTTGCTTTAAATTCGTTATGCACGAGGCAGGAGCCTTGCCAAAGCAGCATATCTGCGCCTGTCTCGCGCGCGATATATTTACCCAAATGCCGATCGGGGCCCCAGATGATTTTTTCACCTTGCTCGTGCAGGTGACGAACGATATCGATACCGACAGAGGACGTCACCACCCAATCGGCGCGCGCTTTGACCGCAGCGCTAGTATTGGCATAGACAACAACGGTACGATCAGGATGCGCGTCACAGAAGGCGGAGAACTCATCGACAGGGCAGCCCAAGTCCAGCGAGCATTCCGCCTCCAGATCTGGCATCAGCACTGTCTTTTCCATACTGAGGATCTTGGCAGACTCACCCATAAAGCGCACGCCTGCGACAATCAGAGTCTGCGCACTATGCGCTTGACCGAAGCGCGCCATCTCCAATGAATCGCCCACGCAGCCGCCGGTGGCTAACGCCAAATCTTGAATAAAAGGGTCAACGTAGTAATGCGCAACTAGTACCGCGTTATGCTCAAGCAGGAGCTGTTTGATGTTCGCTTCGACTTGTAGTCGCTCGGAGCGTGGCAAGTCAGCAGGTAGTTTGGCTTTGGCATAATCGATACCGGTTTGTATCGCGATACGCTTGTCAGCGCTTAATACTGGTGCGTCGTAGGGATAAGTGTTCATAAGGGTGTGCCTTATTATAAAAATATTGGTTTTAAAGGAAATAAATAGATAGTCAAATTAATGAGAGGTTTTATATTATGCTCATTTTGAGCATAAATACAAGTATTTTTTATGGGCTAATTTGCAGAGTAGTTCTGTAGTCTGTAGATGAGCGCTCATTTTGAGCGATAGAATTACAACCTGAGACTAGGATAGTCAGCAAATCGCGTTATACTGCTAAAGGTTAACCATTCATTTGCATGACTTTGCATGACATTGGCATATTGGCATTAGTGCTCGATGGAAGTTATAAACAAAGATGATTAAAGGGTAAAAATATAACACTATGACGTTGTCCTATTCACACGCGCATCAACAAGGTAGCGGCACTACTGAGGTCGTGGCGGTACTGATAACTATCACTGATAATACCGCGCAAGTGCTCACTGTTGATCAAGGTAAGCTGTTACCTAATGGCCCTTTAATGCCGCTGCATCGCTCGCTGCAAGCCGGCGTGCGGCAATGGGTGGAGGAGCAAACACAGCAGCCGCTAGGGTATTTGGAGCAGCTTTATACCTTCGTCGATACCAATCGGCGTAATGAAGATGGTCATGCGTTGGTCTATGTCAGCTACCTAGGTTTAGTACAAGAGCAGCAGGCCAAGCAAGCGCAGAGCCAAGCGAGCTGGCAGGATTGGTACGATTATTTTCCGTGGGAAAACCACTTAACAGGTACGCCGGATATTATTACCAATCTAATCCTACCGGCGCTATATATGTGGGCCGATAGTGCAGAAGATGAGGCTATCCGGCAAAGACGGCATAAGCGTATCGGGCTATGTTGGGGTGTCAGTCAAACTAGCGAGAGCCATAAAAACGGAGCGAACGCTAGTGAAGCAGATACAATCGACTGGGTAGCAGAGCATGTGCTGCTACGTTATGAGATGCTCTATGAAGCGGACTTAGTACCAGAAGCGCCGAATTATCATCCCAATAGGCTTGCTGCTAATTGGTCACAACAGATAGGCTTGCCGATGTATTATGATCATCGCCGCGTCATTGCTACCGCCATCTCAAGGCTCCGCGCGAAGATAGAATATCGTCCACTTATCTTTGGTCTGATGCCAAATAGCTTCACCTTATCGCATCTGCAACAAAGCGTCGAGGCGCTATCGGGTATGCGGCTGCATAAACAGAACTTTCGGCGTCTACTAGAGTCGCAAAACCTTGTCATGCCTACTGGGGAGAGTAGTAGCGCTCAGCGCGGCCGTCCGGCGAAGCTCTATCGGTTTTGCCATGATATCGAACTACAAAGTCTGCTTATGGATAGTAAACTACCGAAGCGTAAGTGACTCTTTACTCATTGCTTAAGTGATTGTCTACCCAAGTAGTTTTAGTAACTTTTACCTAACTCAATTTCCACCTCAAAAACTTTTTATTGAAAATAAAAGCACATTACGCTATATTTATGCTCATTTTGAGTTTAAGTAATTAGCGCCTCATAAGCGTTTAGAGACTTGACTCTTTTTAAGCAGAGGATAAACCAAACGATGAACACTCACTTAGAGCTGGCGCTAGATAAAGTACTGCTTGAGCCATTAGTACAAGCAGCACTCGTAGAAGATTTAGGTCGGCGCGGCGATGTGACCTCGCAAGCGACCATTCCCGCTGACAAGCAAGCAAAGCTACAGATTCGGGCGCGGCAAGCAGGAGTGATTTGCGGTATGGATGTAGCAAGGCTGTCGTTTGCTGCAGTCGATGAGCAGATAGAGTTTGTCGCTCAAGTTCAAGATGGTGAGCGCGTCACCGCTGGTACTGTGCTCGCTATCGTCAGCGGTAATGCGCGGCACTTATTAACTGCGGAGCGTACGGCTTTAAACTTCTTAACTCATCTGAGCGGTATCGCGACTGCCACGCAGCAAATCGTCGATAGCGTTGCTGAGTATCCGGCGCAAATCACTTGTACGCGCAAGACGATTCCAGGTCTACGTACACTGCAAAAGTATGCCGTGCGCTGCGGCGGTGGCCGAAATCATCGTTTAGGCTTAGATGATGCGATTTTGATCAAAGATAACCATATTGCGATAGCCGGCGATATCCAAACGGCAATTAAGCAGGCGCAAGACTTTGCCGGTCATCTCATCCCGATTGAGGTGGAGGTCGATACCTTAGAGCAGTTGCAGCTAGCATTAGACGCAGGCGTCAGCTTAGTGCTACTTGATAATATGAGTCCTGATACGTTGAGCGAAGCGGTAGCGATGTGCCAAGGCCACGCCAAGACTGAAGCTTCTGGCGGTATCACACCTGAGACCGTGCAAGCGGCGGCGAAGACGGGGGTTGATTTTATCGCTATGGGCTATTTGACCCATAGCACGACCGCGCTAGATATCGGCTTGGATTTTAGCGCTTAAGCGACTAGCGATGCCTTAAATTAATATCTTAAAATGAAACACTTAAAGGCAGTTAGTGATTTAATTCGCCTCTCTTGCCATGCTATAATAATGGCATCAAAAATACACGGGGTCATCGCTGCAATCGCACGATGGCCTTATCTTTTGCCCGATGTTTATGCAAAACAAGCGAGCGCTCCGTGAATACTGAAATTATCAAAATTATCTTAGCTTTTTTGGTGCTGATTAATCCTTTTAGCGCCTTGACCCTGTTTTTGGATTTGACGCGCGGTTATTCGATGATGAACCGCCGCAAAGTCGCGCGCATCGCTTGTTTGACTATTTTTATTACTATTAGTTTTTTTACCGTAGTGGGGGAGACTCTACTAAAGGCTTTGGGCATCTCCATCGGCTCGTTTCAGCTGGCAGGCGGTATCTTGGTGTTTTTAATTGCCCTTAATATGATGAACGGTGAGGGTAATCCTGTTAAGCCTGATCAAGAGAACTTCGATGTCGATCATGTGCAGGACGCACCGCCAACGACAGCCGCAGCAGTGGTACCACTCGCCATTCCGATGATGATTGGGCCCGGCGGTATCTCAACGGTTATCATCTACTCATCGCAAGTGTCTGGTATTTTGCAGATATCCGCTATTCTTATCGCCGGCTTGCTAATCAGTATCTTTTGTTATTTAGCGCTGATGGCAGCAGGCCGGATTAGCCGCTTATTAGGCGATACCGGACTCAATATTATGAGCCGAATTATGGGTATGTTATTAGCAGCTGTTTCTATCGAAATCATCGTCAATGCTCTGCGTAGCCTGTTTCCTGTTTTATTATAGCTATTCTATCAATTCGTTTATTAGCTCAATTATCAGCGTACTTATAGTCAATCAATATTAAAAGTGGTACAAGGCAGACGAGTGCAAGTACTACAGTAGTAGGCTAAACGAGTCTAACGCTGTAACACTTTAATAGTGGTTCGACTATATTGATTGATAACGCTTCATGCCTTTGTCTGTTGCCATACAAATTACCCTGCCTAAAACCCCTCAGCAATCTCGTTCTTTTAGAGGTTTGCTGAGGTCTTCTGTATTGCTCTAAACCCCTGATCCATGACCAAGTAGAGCGTCTAAAAACATGAAATATAAAAATATGTTATAGTAGTGCTCCACTATTATCAGCAGGAGTAAATCTTGAACAAGAAAAAAATTGCTATATTAGGTGCAGGTCCAAGCGGTTTGGCACAATTACGTGCCTTTGAAGCGGCGCGTTTAGCAGGCGCTAAGGACTTACCAGAAATTGTATGTTATGAAAAACAAAATGCCATTGGCGGCATGTGGAACTATAACTGGCGTACTGGTCTAGATAGAAACGGTGAACCCGTTCACGGCAGTATGTATCGCTACTTATGGTCGAATGGCCCTAAAGAATGCTTAGAGTTTGCCGATTATTCGTTTGAAGAGCATTTTGGCGAGCCTATCCCGTCATACCCACCGCGCGAAGTCCTAAAAGACTACATCATGGGACGTATCGATAAGCAAAATATCCAAAAATATATCCGTTTTGAGTGCCCGGTACGTTGGGTCACTTTTGATGATGAAACCAAGTTATTTACCGTAACAGTGATGAACCACAAAACCGGCGAGCAAGAAGTCGGTGAGTTTGATCATGTGGTCGTCGCAACAGGTCATTTCTCAACGCCGAATATGCCTTATTTTGAAGGACTAGAAGCCTTCCCAGGCCGCGTATTGCACGCTCACGATTTCCGTGATGCCTTAGAGTTTAAAGATGAAGATATCTTACTCATCGGTAGTAGCTATTCTGCTGAAGATATCGGAACACAGTGCTATAAATACGGCACTAAATCGGTCACTATCAGCTATCGCACGCAAGCGCTTGGATATGACTGGCCCGAGGGCATTAGCGAGAGCCCGCTAGTGACGCATTTTGAAGACGATGTGGCGCATTTCGCTGATGGTACGAGTAAGCGCTTTGACGCGATTATTATGTGTACCGGCTATTTGTTCCATTTCCCGTTCTTGCCAGATGAATTACGTTTGCAGACGCATAACTGTCTGTATCCGGCCAACCTTTATAAAGGCATCTTTTGGCAGCCAAACCCGCAGCTTATCTATTTAGGTATGCAGGATCAGTACTTCACCTTTAATATGTTTGACGCGCAAGCGTGGTACGCTCGTGATGTCATCCTAGGTGATATTGAGTTGCCGGATCTTGAGAGCCGCCAAGCAGACGAAGAAAAATGGCTCGCCACTTACGCTAAGTGTGTAACGGTCAATGATTCGATCGATTTTCAAGCCTCCTATATCCGCGATCTCAATAACGCGACGAACTATCCTGAATTTGCAGTCGAAAAGCAAGCAGATATCTTGAAGCAGTGGCAGAAAGATAAAACGGAAGATATCATGAAATTCAGAGAAAAAGCCTACCGCTCAACGCTGACCGGTACGTTAGCGCCAGAGCTACCAGAGCCTTGGTTAGATATCACTGATGATTCGCTAGAGCACTTTTTGAACTTAAGCTTTATTAAGTCCAAAAAGCACAAAAAAGCGTCTTAGCTAAAGGTTATCAATACTATTTTAGCTAATAGTTATTAGACAATGCTTAAATAGATAACATTTATAACGCTTATCACATCGAAACCAAACATGCTGAGATAGTGTGTTTGGTTTTTTTTATGGCTAAATATATTAGCGATGAAAGGTTTGTAAAATGCTAACTGTTGTATAAATGCCACGCTAGATACAGCATCAGTATTCCGACTAAGGCATCGAGTATATTCCAAGCCTTAGGTTTGGCAAATAATGGCCGTAATAGCTGTGCACCATAGCCTAGCGCAAAAAAGAACACAAAAGAAGCGCTGACGGCTCCTAGAGCAAAGGTGAGTTTGCTACTAGCACCGGTTGAAACCATACCCACGAGCACCAAAGTATCTAAGTAGACGTGCGGATTGAGCCAAGTAAAGCCAATGCAAAGTAGTAGCGCTTTTTTAAGGCTGCCTACTGCTTGGCCTTCGGTCGTCAAGGCATGAGATAGTTTTGCGCTAGCATATAGGCTTTGCAGTCCATAACCGACTAAAAATACCACACCTGCGAATTTTGCGATAGTCACCACTTGCGGGAAACGAGCCGTTACCGCGCCAAAGCCTGCGACGCCCGCTGAAATCAGCAATGCATCACTGACAGCGCAGAATAGACAAATAAGAAACACGTGCTCGCGTTTAAGGCCTTGTTTGAGGATAAAGGCGTTTTGTGAGCCAATAGCTATAATCAGCGATAAGCCTAGAAAAAACCCAGACAAATAATCAGCAATATTCATAAAGAGTGGCTTAGTTTTTTACTATAATTGGTGACGTTTGCTTACTGGAAGATGGCAAAAAAGCTGTTAAGATAAGCTATTCAAAAGTCGAATGCAATAGCGTAAGTGCGCTTTGAGCGGGTAGATTATGAGCGATTAGGGAAAGGCAAGTTATGGTAATAAGTCTGGCAAGAATGCTACAGTCATTTGGGCAAGAGCAAGATGACCTGCCGACTTCGGCTGCCAAAAATGTACAAAAAGCAGCAAGTAACGTGAATCAAGATGATACTGCTGCTGACAGTAGTGCTAACAATAGCCGTAAACATATTGAAGCGTTATCGCCGCTTACTGAGCCTAAACGCGCTGAGCGTATCTGTGCTGCATTGGCACAAGTTAATGATATTGGTACGCCAACGCCGCTGACCGATCGCTATTTGGCGAACCGCGCTCAGTGGCGCTCGCCCAATCGACCTCCTTTTGACCCCGATACCTTGTGGTATCTCAAACATGGACGCTGCCCGATTATGACCGAACTTGTCGATGTGGTTGATGAGGCCACCCTAAACGCTATGCCTATCGAGGCGGTGGCTATTCTTGATCGTATTAATGGCAAGCTCAAACGCTACCGTGACTGGAGCGATGAGCTGAATGAAGAGCAACAGCAGCATAATGAGCGCCAGTTCGTCATCGATAAACTGGTGTCCGAGAGCATCCCAGAAGCGCTGCATCATTATGAGCAACTACTGCGCTTTAGTCCGCATCGAACCAGAAACACTATGGTGCAAGGGAGTATGACGGCAGGTGATATGTTGACTGATCTGTTTTTGGAGATTGATTACGAGCTTGATGAGCTCCTTGATGAGCTGCATCAAACCGTGCTCAATCGCTTGGCATCGACTCATCGCTATGTCAAAAGCCGCACGCAAAGCTAAGCTGTATTTACTAACATAGTAAGCAAAATACAGATAATTTTTCCACCTTTTATAAGGATACCGCCATGACTCAAGTAACCGCCATGTTTGTGATGTTCATCCTCTACGGTGTGCTACCGGCAGCAGGATTGTATCTGGGTTACCGCGGTATCAAAAAAGTAACGGCGCCAAAAATGCTTGAGTACAAGGCGATGCCGCAGCTCGGTTATATTCCTGAAAAGAGCTTACCTACTGAGGTCAAAACCTTACTTGATAAGATTAATCAAAAAGGTGAGAAGCTACGAGTCATCTACGGCGATACCAATAACGATGGCAAAATTGATGATACGGATACGGTGACCGAAACTTATATCATGATTCAAAACTTGATGGACAAGCATATCCCGCAAGCGGTAGCCGACTACCGTCGTCTCCACGATTTGGATGGTCAGCGCGCCGATACCACTAAGATAAAACACTCTGGTGTCACGGGTAAAGAGGCGCTGTTAGAGGTGCTAAATACAGTAGATCGTCAATTCGATGACTTACTCGATGCATCTTATCATCAAGACGGGCAAAAACTACTAGTGACCAATCGCTACTTACAGCAGCGTTTCGATGCTCCTACTACTAGTAATAATACTAATAGAGCGCCAAATATAGTCATAAATGAGCAAGCGCTAAGTGATAAAAGCGAGTCGCAAGTTTAATTATTAATTTGGAATTTTATTAATCGAGTTTTTAGATCTAAATATAAACTTATTAATAGGCATAGTTTGCAAAAGCAGCGGCAAAGAGTAGTAAGAAAATAGAAGGCTAAATGACATGAGTGTACTGATAGGCGTAGGCATTGCGACTACTGTCGGCGTCATTTACATTGGTAAAAAAGGCTGGCAGGCGCTGCACAAAGCAGTTGGGATTAGCCCTGGCGTGTTGGTTTATCAAGACCCTAATCAAGCGCTAACACCTAAAGATATGCGCTGGCGTCAGCTTACTTTGGATCCAAAGCACTTAGCAACTTTAACGCAACAGCAGCTGCGACAGCTACAAGCTATCGACGATAGGGTAGCGGTATATAGCGATTATCAGCAGAGCTTAGCGCAGCAAAAAATCACCGCCACTATGACCGAGCAGCAGTTTGTGCTGCATAAGTTACTACACACAAGACTGCCGGAGATGCTAGCCAGCTATTACCATCTGTTTAAGCAAAATAATAAAACCGAAAATAGCAAGCAAGTAGAGGCGCGGCAGTTACTGCAAGCAATGTTGGATAATATTGAATCAAGATTAGAGTCTTTACTCGAACAAATGCGAAGCCATCATCTGCAAGATCTACGGGTGATGAAGCAGTATATGGATAGCCAAAGTTAGCTTATGCTGCAACTTCTGTGAGGTGCGTTCCACGTACCATTGGCTAGGTTTTTCTCAATAATCGGTGCGCAGGGCGCACCTTACGTGAGCTAAAATCATAACCTACAAAAAGAATGGCCATTGATATTAAATATCAATGGCCGTTTTATTTTGTCTAACCTAACTTGATAAATTTGTTTTAACGATTGCTATTACGGCTACGACCTTTACTAGCAGGGCTGCCACTACGCTTAGACTTAGCGTTATTATCATTGCTCTCAGATCTACGGTTGTCACTACGTCGCGCTTTTAGCGGTTTACTTCTAATACGCTTTTGCTTCTCTTTAGCTGCACCATGCAGACCGGTACCCTGACGCGGGCGCAAGCTAACTAAATCAGTCAAAGTGTTAATGTCTTTTTTGTCTAATTCAATATGACGACCTGTACGCAGCTCTTTGGGTAGATCGATAGAGCCGTAGCGCGTACGTAATAGGCGGCTGACTTTTAGACCCTGCGACTCAAATAGACGGCGCACTTCGCGATTACGTCCTTCTTTAAGCTTGACGTGATACCATTTATTCACGCCTTCACCGCCGCCTTCCTTAATATCTTCAAACTGCGCCATACCATCTTCTAGCATCACGCCAGAGGTTAAGGTACGGGCAATCTCAGGCGTCACTTCGCCTAGCACTCGTACCGCATATTCACGAGTGATTTCATTCGATGGATGCATTAAGCGATGCGCCAGCTCCCCATCATTGGTAAATAATAGTAGTCCAGTTGAATTAATATCCAACCGACCGACCATTACCCAGCGGTCATGAGTCAGTTTTGGCAAGCGCTCAAACACAGTTGGACGACCCTCTGGGTCATTAGCGGAACAAATCTCGCCCTCAGGCTTATAATAAGCAATGACGCGGCGGCGCTTTTCATTTTCGCTGGTGTATTTGATCTGACGACCATCAACGCGAATCTCATCACCTGGGCTGACGCGATCGCCAATAGTCGCAGGGCCATTATTGACCGTGACGCGCCCAGATTTGATGACTTCTTCCATCTGCCGGCGTGAGCCAAGGCCCATACGGGCGAGTGCTTTTTGTAGTTTTTCATCTTTCATAATATATCCTTGAATCGGGTGAGTGTGTACATTTCTCAATGTAAAAAGTTAGATTGGCTATTTTACGCTACTTTGAACGACAAAGCAGTAGTCAGCGACTATAATATCTGCAAACTAGTGTAGATAAAAGTGAACAAAAATAATAACAATAGATGAAATTTTAACCAATTATGTTATTATGGCTTTTTTTTATAGTATAAATGCCTTACTAAATTAGTAGTATATCGTTGTTATCTATACTTTTTATCTGTCATCATGCTCTATAAAGGTCTTCATTATGCGCCAATCCTTTAAACTGTTAAGCACCTCGGGCTTATTGCTCATGACTTTATGGTCTGCAGGATGCGCGACGACGACGATCAATTCAGGCTTACAAGCAGGTGATTTGCCGCCAGTAGGGGACTTCACTGCCGAAAATGGTTTACAGTTTAATATTCAGCCGCTCAACTTAGCGACCTTGCCGCCTCCGCAAGTCAGCCGTCCTACAAATGACATTTATCAGTTGATAGCGAGCTCCACTAAGAAACAGTATCGTATTTCTCAAGGTGATATCTTAGCTATTAATTTAGTGGGTTATCCAGATATGAATATCGCCTCATCTGGAGGTGGTAATAGCCCGGCATCTGCAGGATACCCAGTAGATCAGCAAGGCTTCGTGCAGTTTCCGTTAGTCGGCAGAGTTAAGGCCGCAGGATTGAGCGTACCGCAATTTACCGCCTCCTTGCAAAGTCAACTGCAACGCTATCTGAAATACTCCGATCCACAAGTAAAGATTATCAATTACCGCGGTAATAAGTTCTTTATCGATGGTGAAGTCAAACAGCCTGGCGAGTTTGCTATTGATGATGCGCCTGTATCACTATATAGTGCGATCTCTAAAGCAGGCGGCGCGACAGAGACCGGCGATTCAAACAGTATCGTGCTAAACCGTAATGGCCGTAATTATAATATCGGTCTAAGCGATCTACGGCAGATAGGCGCTTCGGGTAATCAGATCTATATTCAAGACGGCGACTCTATTCATGTTAATAGCCAAGATCGAAACACTGTCTATGTCTTAGGCGAGTTTGGTCAAATTGAGCCGGTGCCTATCTTGGAGCAAGGACTGAGCTTAGCGCAAGTCTTAGGCAGATCTAAAGGTCTGAACTCTGCTACTGCTAATGCGGCCAAAGTATATGTAGTCCGTGACAATCCAAACTATCAGCGTACCAACATTTATTATGCTGATATGCAAAATCTGACTAGCCTCGCACTGGCCAATCGCTTCGAGATGCAGCCTAATGATATTCTCTATGTGGATCCAACTGGCCTGACGCGTTGGAACCGTGTGATCAGTGCATTGCTTCCTTCTACATCAGCAATTAGAAGCGTTTCAATCTTATAGGTGGCAAATATTATGGCATTTGATAATATTTTGGTGGTTTGCGTAGGCAATATTTGTCGCAGTCCTATCGCTGAGGCGGCTCTTACGCAGCAGTATCCTAATAAGACAATCGACTCTGCTGGGCTCTCTGCTGTAGTCGGTAATGGCGCTGATCCTAACGCTTTGGCAGTGATGTCAGAGCTCGGCATAGATATGTCTGCGCATATTGCCAAGCAGATTGACGAGACGCTAGTGAAGCGCGCGGATTTGATCCTGACGATGTCTAATAATCAAAGCAAATGGATTGAGGATCGTTGGCCGCATTGCCGCGGTAAGACTTTTCGTATTGGGCATTGGATTGACAAAGACATCGCTGATCCATATCGCCATGATCTTGCTGTGTTTGAAAAGGCGCGGCAAGATATCTTTGATAGCCTAAAACCTTGGGCTGATAAAATTAGCTAACGGCTTACCCCTAATTAAGTGATATCGAGTTACTGATATTGAGCTACTAATCTAAGATGATGAACCCAAAGTTATGACTATAGATTCACAAAATAGTGCCAAAACGGCTGTCGAAAAAGAAGACGATGAAATCGACCTAATGGCGCTACTATTAGCGTTATTGCGTGGTTGGAAGACTATACTGTTTTTTGCCATACTGGGGCTATTGATTGGTATCTTATATAGTCGCTATGTCAATCCGACTTATAAATCTGAAGCTCTCATACAGATCGATGAAAAATCATCAGGGGTATCAGCGCTTGGCGGCGATATCTCAGAGCTAATCGGCGCTGAAGATAGTAAAGCGCAGGCGGAAGCTGAATTGATCCGTTCTCGGATGATCTTAGAGCCCGTGATTAACTCGCTACATCTGCGTATCCGTCTGGCTGATCCTGAAGTAGGCGCTATAGATAGAATCGTCAATGACCGTACAAATACTGCTATACATACGCCAGAAGGAGTGTCCCTAACTACGACAGACGGTCAAGCCAATATCAGTCAATTTAATGTCTCGCAAGGCTATCTAAATCAGCCATTTACTCTCACTCGCTCTGAAACGGGTTTTACGCTTAGCAATGAGCTTGATGAGTTTAAAGGTCAGCTGAACCAACCTCATCAGTTCAAAGGGGCGGATGGCCAGATCCAGATTACGGTAAACGATTTACCTGATAATCATGCTATTAGCCTGACTAAGCAATCATTACAAAAGACTACCAATACGATAAATAGCGCGCTATCGGTAGTTGAAAAGGGTCAACAGACTGGTATTATTGAACTGTCCATGACAGGTAATAACCAGCAACAGACTAGTCTTATCCTTGAAGAGATCGTCTTATCTTATGTGGGTCAAAACCAGTCTCGTGGCACTGAAGATACCACTAGAACGCTTGAGTTTATGGAGACTCAAATTCCGGTATTGAGAGAAAAATTAGAAGACTCTGAGGCAGAATTCAATGAGTTTCGAACTAAGTACGGTACCATCGATGTCAGCCAAGAAGCAGAGATTTTATTAGCAGAAAACTCTCAAATTGACACACAGCTCAGTGAGCTTAAGCTAAAAAAAGCAGATCTCACAACGTATTACACTGACGAGCATCCATTAGTTATTCAAATCAATGAGCAAATAGCTGTATTGAATGCTCGCAAGCAAAAAATTGATAATACCATTGCCGGCCTACCAGAAGTGCAGCGTGAGTTCTTAAAGCTATCACAAGATACCGAGATAAATAGAGAGATCTATTTAAATCTACTTAAGAACTATCAACAGCTACAAATAGCAAAAGCAGGTCAAAAAGGCTTTGCGCGTATTATTGACTTGCCTATCAACACCTTTGATGCTATCGCCCCTAAAAAGCTACAAATCATGATCTTAGCGCTATTATTAGGTGGCATGCTAGGAACTATGTTAGTGCTGCTTAAAAACTTATTACGAAACGTGGTTAAAGATCCTGAGCGCCTTGAAGCTAAGACCGGTGTACCAGTCATTGCGACTGTTCCGCGCTCACCACTGTTAACCAGACTACGAAAGAATAAGAAGTCACCAAATCGTCTGTTGGCCCATGCCGATAACAATAGCCTGAGCTACGAGGCGATAAAGAGTTTAAGAACGAACTTAATGTTTGGTATGCCAGTAGTCGGCAAAGTCGGTGAACGTGCTAAAGTCATCTTAATCACCGGTGAGAGCCCAGGGGTAGGTAAATCGTTTATCTCTGCTAACTTAACTGAAGTATTTTCGCAACTCGATAAAAAGGTGTTGATCATAGATGCGGATATGCGCTTAGGTGAACTACATAGAATGTTCGATATGACGCCTGATAATGGTTTAGGAGATTACTTAGCGCAGCAGGGAGAGTTAGCAGCGGCTATACATCCGACCTCTATAGATAATATCGACTTTATGCCGCGTGGACAGCATCCTAAGAACCCATCATCCTTACTCTCAGGTGATAAGTTTGAACAGATGATGACTGAGCTCAATGAGCACTACGATTATATTATTATCGATTCGCCGCCTATCTTAGCTGCTTCAGACGCGATGATTATGTCGCATTACGCGGATAAAGTACTGATGGTCACGCGCTATGATCAATCGGTAGAAGGGCAAGTGGCTTATGCGATCAAGCAGATGCATAAGGCCGATATCCAAGTCGATGGCATCGTCCTTAATGATGTACAACAAGGCCTAATGAGTAAATATAGTTATCACTATAGCTATGCCTATGGTAATAATAGCTAACTATGGTTTTGTGAATATTTAACTAAGCCTATAAATAAAATAGTTGTCCATTATGTCGATAGAGTCTAAGCCTACTAGCGCTCAGCAGCACCAAGAAGCGACCAGTTGGTCGCAACGGGTTGCTGAGTATCTACTAGCGCTACCGCGCAGCGCTAAGCAAGCTATCTTGATGACGGCTGACTTTATGATGTCAGCGGTATGCTTATATTTCGCCATTGCAGCACGCTATGGTTATATGGGCAATCATATCAGCCCAGTTGCGCTATGCTTTTATGCATTAATCCCGGTGATTGGTTTATACCTTATAGGCTTTTATAAAGGTGTTGCCCGTAGCTTTTTTGATTCAGCGATGGGCAAAGTGCTACAACTGTTCTTATTGCTGATCGTCATCGCGCAAGGGGCTCTTTATCTTGATCTGATACCCGGTATGCCGCGTGCCGTACCTATTCTATACTTGTTTTTATTCTTTATTTGGCTTTGGAATAGTCGTTTAACTATTCGCGAGCTACTTGCACGTTGGCAAGGTCAGCGGCCGCAGCGTCAGCTCAATGATGACTCTGATAATGTCATCATTTATGGTGCAGGTGAGGCAGGTAAAGAGCTGCTAGAGGGCCTTAGAAACTCTCATAAGTATAATGTCGTGGCTTTTGTTGACGATGATGTTCAGCTTACCGGCGCTTATGTGTTAGGCAAGCGCATCTATGGTGCTGATGAGCTAGTGAAAGTCGTATCTAAGCTTGATATCTCTCAAGTGTTCTTAGCTATTCCTTCTATCAGCCGTGCTAGCAAGCGGCAAATCATCGACAAGCTAGAAGGCATCTCGATTAAAATCAAAGAGCTACCAAGCCTAGAAGAGATAGTCGATGGTAAAGTCACTGTCAGTAGTATGCGCAAAGTCGATATCTTAGATGTACTAGATCGGCAGACGGTCGAGCCTGATGAGCGCTTATTGCGGCACAATATCACTGATAAATGCGTACTGGTCACTGGTGCCGGTGGCTCTATCGGTAGCGAATTGTGCCGGCAAATTATCATAAATAAGCCCAAAGTTTTGGTACTCTACGAGCTATCTGAGTTTGCGCTCTATAGTATCCATCAAGAGCTGATCGCTCGAGTCGCTAGCAAAGACATCTATCAAGGCATCGAAGTCATCGCAGTGATCGGTAATGTCACTAATGAAGCCAATCTACTACGTGTACTCAAACGCTATCAAATCCAGACCGTCTATCACGCCGCTGCTTATAAGCATGTGCCTATCGTCGAGCATAACCCTTTTGAAGGTGCAATAAATAACAGCAAGGGCACGTATCACTGTGCTCGCGCCGCTATCGAAGCGAAGGTTGAGACTTTTGTCTTGATATCCACTGATAAAGCAGTAAGACCGACTAATGTTATGGGTGCGACGAAGCGTTTAGCGGAATTAGTTTGTCAAGCACTGAGCCAGAAAAATAACCCTAATAACAATCATACCCTTATCAGTATGGTGCGCTTCGGTAATGTATTAGGCTCGTCAGGCTCAGTAGTGCCGGTATTTACCAAGCAAATCGCGCAGGGTAAGCCTATTACTGTGACCCATCCAGATGTCACACGTTACTTTATGACGATCCCTGAAGCGGCAAACTTAGTGATTCAAGCAGGGGCAATGGCAAAAGGTGGGGAAGTGTTTGTCCTCGATATGGGCGCACCAGTAAAGATTGTTGATCTCGCGCGCCGTATGATTCAATTAAGCGGCTTTGAGGTAAAAGACGAAGCCCATCCCTATGGAGATATCGAGATCACCTATACTGGACTACGCCCAGGAGAGAAGCTCTATGAGGAGCTCATAATCGGTGATGACAATGTTGAAGACACCGACCATCCGCTGATCATGCAGGCGATGGAATCTAGCTTTCCTTTGGCGGATATAGAAAAGACATTGAACGAGCTTGCGCAAAGAGCGCAGAACTATGATGTTGATTGGCTCAAACAAGAGTTTCGCTATTTTGTCGCAGGGTATCAATCGGTTTCATAATCAAACATTTTAGTAAAACTCTTCGAAAACAGAATTAAATTTTATAAGGTGCTTTCTATGATTCTATTAACAGGTGGAGCAGGCTACATAGGTTCCCATATGCTACTGAAATTACTAGAATCGAATCATAAAGTAGTTGTTTTAGATAACCTATTAAATAGTAGTTACGAGTCTATCAAGAGAGTCGAAGCTCTAAGTAATAAGCAGTGTATATTTATTGAAGGTGATATAAGAGATAGTGAATGCCTGAATAGTATTTTTGATAAATATAATATCGACGCTGTCCTCCACTTTGCAGGTCTAAAAGCAGTAGGTGAAAGTACCGAAAAACCATTGTTGTATTTTGATAATAATATTAGCGGAAGCCTACAACTATTAAGGTCTATGCAAAAATACAACGTAAAGAAAATAGTATTCAGCTCTTCTGCTACCGTATATGGCGATCCAGACGAATTACCAATTTCTGAAGAATGCCCTATGTATATGCCTACGAACCCTTACGGCTATACAAAAATGGCGGTAGAGCAAATGCTAATGCAGGTAGTAGAGTCTGATCCTACTTGGGCAGTAGCTACGTTGAGGTATTTCAATCCAGTTGGCGCACATGAGAGTGGCATGATAGGTGAAGACCCTAATGGCACTCCCAATAATCTTTTGCCCTATATCGCTCAGGTTGCAGTTGGTAAAAGAGATAAACTCTCTGTTTATGGTAATGATTATGCTACCCATGATGGGACAGGTATACGCGATTATATACATGTTATGGACTTGGTTGAAGGGCACTTAAGAGCATTAGATTATATAGTTAACAATCTAGGATACCATGTATGGAATCTAGGAACTGGTAGCGGCCATTCTGTTTTAGATATGGTGAAAGCATTTGAAAAAGCCAGTAACACTAACATCCCCTATCAAATTGTAGAGAAAAGAGCTGGTGACATTGCTAGTTGTTATGCTGATGCGACTAAAGCTCATCAACAACTAAATTGGTTTGCCCAAAGGTCTATTGAGGACATGATGAAAGATACTTGGCGATGGCAATCTCAAAACCCTGATGGTTATACTAATTAGTAATATCGATTGATAGATACTATACAGAGAAAACTTATGCACAATATTAAAAATTCGAAAATTGCGGTCATCGGTCTTGGATATGTAGGGCTACCATTGGCAGTTGAATTTGGTAAGCATCACTCAGTTGTCGGCTTTGATATTAATACTGATCGTATAGCTGAACTAATATCAGGTACAGATCATACTTTAGAAATAAATAATGAAGAGTTATCTCAAGCAACACATTTGAGTTTCAGTTCAGAAATAGCGGATCTCCAAGAATGCAATTTCTTTATAGTGACTGTACCTACGCCTATCGACGATTATAAGCAGCCGGATCTGACCCCTTTGATCAAAGCATCAGAAGCTATCGGTAGTCTACTTAAAAAAGACGATATTGTCGTTTATGAGTCTACTGTGTACCCTGGCGCAACTGAAGAAGTATGTATTCCAGTATTGGAGCATGTTTCTGGACTTATCTTTAATCAGGACTTTTATGCAGGATATAGTCCTGAGCGTATCAACCCAGGAGATAAGGAGCATAGAGTTACTAATATTTTGAAGGTAACTGCAGGTTCTACACCTGAAGTCGCAGACTTCATCGATAGTGTTTATAACTTGATTATTACCGCTGGTACACATAAGGCATCAAGCATCAAAGTAGCAGAAGCGGCAAAGGTGATCGAAAACACCCAAAGAGATGTCAATATTGCCTTAATTAATGAGTTAGCCGTTATCTTTAATAAAATGGGTATCGATACTCAAGCGGTCTTAGAAGCAGCTGGCACCAAGTGGAACTTCTTACCTTTCCGTCCAGGTCTCGTCGGTGGTCACTGCATCGGTGTAGATCCTTATTACTTGACTCATAAAGCGCAAGCGATTGGTTATAATCCAGAAATTATATTGGCCGGTCGTCGCTTGAATGACAGCATGGGTGAGTATGTGGTCACGCAGTTGGTCAAAACCATGATTAAAAAGCGTATTCAAGTTGAAGGTGCCAAGGTATTGGTCTTAGGGCTGAGTTTCAAAGAAAACTGTCCTGATGTGCGTAATACTAAGGTTATAGATATTGTCCATGAGTTAGAAGAATATAATATTGAAGTTGACGTTTATGACCCTTGGGTAGATAAAGCAGAAGCTGAGCGTGAGTATAATATTACGCCTATCAGCAAACCTACTGTAAATAACTATGATGGTATTATCTTAGCCGTCGCGCATAATGAGTTCGTCGATCTAGGTATCGAGCAGATTAGAGCGTTTGGAAAGAATGAACACGTGCTTTACGATTTAAAGTATGTTTTCACTAAAGAAGACACTGATATCCGCCTATAAATTTATAAAAAATACGGAAAGTAATGGTTATGACGTTAACTGCATATGAAAAAATTAAAGAGTCGCTAATTAACGAGCCAAAGACATGGTTAATTACTGGGGTAGCGGGGTTCATTGGTTCTAATTTACTTGAAACTTTACTATTACTAAATCAAAAAGTAGTCGGTTTAGATAATTTTGCGACGGGTTTTCAGCATAATTTAGATGAAGTACAGGGTTTGGTCAGCAAAGATCAGTGGCAGAGCTTTACCTTTATAGAAGGTGATATTCGTAATTTAAATGACTGTCAGACAGCATGTACAGGCGTGGACTACGTACTGCATCAAGCAGCCCTAGGTTCGGTGCCACGCTCTATCGCTGACCCTATCAATACCAATGATACCAATATCTCAGGCTACTTAAATATGCTCGTAGCAGCTCGTGATGCTCAGGTAGCTAGCTTTACCTATGCGGCGAGTAGCTCAACGTATGGCGATCATCCTGCGTTACCAAAAGTCGAGAATGCTATTGGCAATCCGTTATCACCCTATGCGGTAACTAAATATGTCAATGAGCTATATGCAGATGTATTCTCACGTACTTATGGCTTTAAGACCATTGGTCTGCGTTATTTCAATATCTTTGGTAAACGCCAAACACCAGATGGTGCCTACGCAGCGGTAATACCAAAGTGGACGGCTGCTATGATCGCAGGTGATGCAGTCTATATTAATGGTGATGGCGATACCAGTCGCGACTTTAACTTTATTGAAAATGCAGTACAAGCTAATATTTTGGCAGCGACTGCTACCGAAGAAGCCAAGAACCAAGTATATAACGTGGCAGTTGGTGGTCGTACTACCCTTAATACACTGTTTTCAGCACTGAAAGAACATTTAAGTGCTAACGGAGTTAGCTATACTCAAGAACCAGTCTATCGAGATTTCCGTGAAGGAGACGTGCGTCATAGTCAGGCTGATATTAGTAAGATACAAGGTGCACTAGGCTATGCGCCACAGTTTGATATTATTCAAGGTATTGAGAAAGCGATGCCTTGGTATGTTCACTCACTTCAAAATAAACTGTAGATGAAATTATATGTTAAGCGTCATAAAAGAGCTATTTTCTTTACTTTCTGAGAAGCAACGTAAGCATTTTTACATATTACAGTTTCTAGTCATTCTTATGGCCTTTACAGAGCTACTAGGGATTGCTTCTATTGCTCCCTTTATGGCATTAGTAGGTGATACGAGTTTGCTACAACAGGAAGGTATTTATTCTAAGCTATATCAGTTTTCGGGGATAAATAGCCCTGTTGACTTTGTATTTGCTGCCGGTTGTCTAGTGCTTTTAATGCTTACAATATCTACTATAGTGTCTATGCTCACTACTTGGCGTTTAGCGGTGTATGGGGCAAGCGTGGGTACAGAACTTGCAGACCGCCTATATTCTTACTATATGCAGCAGTCTTGGCTATTTCACGCCAGTGGTAGTAGCGCCCAGCTTACCAAGCAAGTATCTACTGAAGCTAATAGAATCAGTGGAGGTATTATTCAGCCTTTGATGAGTCTTAATGCTAAGTTAGTATTGGCCTTATTTATCTCAGTAAGTATCTTTATCTACAACCCTATTATTGCTCTAGCAGGTATATTTGCCTTTGTTTTAGCCTATATGATTATGTACAAGCTCGTGCGTAAGTCCCTTATACTTAATGGGCGTAGACTATCAGAAGTTTCTACGCAAAGATTTAGATTAATGAATGAAGGCTTTGGTGGTATTAAGGATGTATTGCTATTAGACCGTAAGTATGACTTCATAGATAGGTTCACAGAGGAAGGTGGGTTGCAAGCTCGCGCGCAGGGAACGAATAATACGATTAGCCTAGTGCCAAGATTTTTTGTTGAGCTGCTGGCTTTTGGAGCTATGATTAGCTTAGTACTCGTCTTAATAAAAAGTTACGATGGAAATTTAGGGCAGGTGCTTCCGGTATTAGCTATTTATGCATTAGCTTGTTTTAAACTACTGCCTGCTTTACAGCAAATTTACTCTAGTATTACGCAGATTAAAGGGAACTCAGCAGCCTTTGAAGCTGTTAAAGAGGATTTACAGCAATCGAAAATAACTAAGAATGAGCTCAATGAAAAAACAGTATCTCCAAAACTAAAGTTTGAGCAGCAAATTAAACTTGATAATATTACTTTTGCTTATCCCAACAAAGAGAATTACGCTCTCAATAATGTCAGTATCTTTATTCCTATTAATCATGTGATAGGCATCGTGGGCTCTTCCGGCTCAGGTAAATCTACTTTAATCGATATCATTCTGGGTCTACTGCCTCCTCAATCTGGTCACATTTATATTGATGACACGCTTATCACTGAAGATAATATAAGGGGCTGGCGAAATAACTTAGGTTTTGTGCCCCAAAGTATCTTTTTGAGTGAAGGTAGTATTGCTGAAAATATTGCTTTTGGGATATCCGCTAATGAAATTGATTATAGTCAAGTGCTGAAGGCTATTGAGCTGGCACATTTAACTGAACTGGTTGAAGAGTTACCTAAAGGACTTCATACCAGAGTGGGTGAGCGTGGAGTACAACTTTCTGGCGGTCAGCGCCAGCGCATTGGTATTGCTCGAGCCCTTTATAATCAAGCAGATGTTTTAATATTTGATGAAGCGACCAGTGCGCTTGATGGTATCACTGAGAAAATAATCATGGATGCTATTCATGATTTTAGTGGCCAAAAAACTATTATTATGATTGCCCATCGTCTAAAAACAGTTCAGAAGTGCGACACCATCTATCTAATGGAAAAAGGTAAAGTCGTTGACCAGGGCACCTACCAACAGCTTGTAGATAACAACCCTAAATTTAGAGAGATGGCAGAGCATTCTTAGCTTCCTATAATAGGGCATATATAAAGGTTTAATCATGAAAATATTAGTTACAGGTGGCGCAGGCTTTATCGGCTCTGCTGTTATCCGCCATATTATCCATAATACGGACGACGAAGTCTTAAATATTGATAAATTAACCTACGCGGGTAATTTAGAATCTCTCAAAGAGATTGATCAAAATCCAAGATATACATTTCAACAGATTGACATTTGTGATGCAGAGGCGGTAGAGAAAGCTTTTAATCAGTTCAAACCTAACCTAATCATGCATTTAGCCAAAGTTGGCAAAGTTATTACCATAACTAACTCTTTAAATGATTTAACATTTAAGCAAGACTATCAAATAAATACCTTCAATAGCCCGACGTTAGAAAGCGCAATAGATATGGCAATTGAGTCAGCAAATATAGACGATTCGGAGCGACTTAGTAGTTATTCGGCATCGATTAAAACAAAGCATACTATGTCGTTTAAAACGCTTAAAAATTATTGGAAAAATTTTGACTAAAGCCTAATAAATAAATGCTTTTTAAAGTTGTTGTATATCAATAGATAAGCTTAAGTAGCTGAGCTTTGGAAAGCTAATAAATATTTTAATTCTTAAATATCTCGTAAATATGAGTTGCTTACAACATAACTACGCTAAAGGAATTTCTAAATGTTAAGTAATAGTACTATTCTGATCACCGGCGGAACAGGTTCATTCGGTAACACTTTTGTTCCCATGGTGTTAGAAAAATATAACCCTAAAAAAGTTATTATTTTTTCACGTGATGAAATGAAACAATGGGACATGGCCAAAAAATTTATTGGGGATGATAGAGTCCGCTTTTTTATTGGTGATGTTCGTGACAAAGAGCGCTTATATCGTGCATTAGATGGAGTGGATTATGTCGTTCATGCGGCTGCAACAAAAATTGTACCTACAGCTGAATATAATCCTTTTGAGTGTGTAAAAACCAATATCAATGGCGCTATGAACTTAATTGATGCTTGTATTGATAAAGGTGTTAAAGGAGTTGTTGCGCTATCGACGGATAAGGCCAGCAGTCCAATTAATTTATATGGTGCGACCAAACTAGCATCAGACAAACTATTTGTTGCAGGTAACTCATACTCTGGTGAACATGGCACTAAGTTCTCAGTAGTGCGTTATGGTAACGTGATGGGTTCACGCGGTTCAGTCATCCCTTTCTTTATGTCTATTAGAGACAAAGGCGTATTGCCTATTACTGATAAGCGTATGACCCGCTTTATGATTTCGTTAGAAGATGGTGTGGAATTGGTTTGGCATGCTTTTGAAGATATGGTCGGTGGTGAGATATACGTCAAGAAGATTCCATCAATGAAGATGACTGATTTGGCTCGCGTTGTAGCTCCAGAAGCCAAGCAAGAAACCATTGGCATCCGTCCTGGCGAAAAACTTCATGAACAAATGATCAGTGCTGAAGACGCCTATTACACCTACGAATATCCAGAGCATTTCAAGATTTTACCCACTATTAATCATTGGGCAACTGATCCTAAACGCATTAAAGACGGTAAACGTGTACCAGAAGGTTTTGTCTATGCTAGCGATAACAACTCTGAATGGATGAGTGACGAGCAACTTCAAGAGTGGATCGAAATCAATCGTGAAAAAATCGGGAGCATCTAAATGATTCCATATGGTCGCCAAGATATTAGTCAACAAGATATTGATGCGGTAGTTGAAGTATTACAATCTGACTTCTTAACGCAGGGACCTAAGGTGCCTGCTTTTGAGAAGTCCGTTATGGATGCCTGTAACGCTAAGTATGCAGTAGCGGTTAACAGTGCAACCTCTGCCCTACATATCGCTTGTCTCGCATTAGGACTTGCTAAAGGGGACTGGTTATGGACAACACCTAATACCTTTGTGGCATCTGCTAACTGTGGCTTATATTGTGGTGCCCAAGTGGACTTCGTTGATATCGATCCTCGTACTTATAATATGTCTGCCAAGGCTTTGGAACAAAAGCTTATTATTGCAGAACAAGAAGGTACACTGCCTAAAGTCGTCATTCCTGTTCATTTTAGTGGACAGCCCTGTGATATGGCAGCCATTCATGCCTTATCTCAGAAATATGGCTTTAAGGTTATTGAAGATGCTTCTCATGCTATCGGTGGTAAATATAAAGACGAGCCTATCGGCAATTGCCGTTATAGTGACATCACTGTCTTTAGCTTCCATCCTGTAAAAATCGTAACCACTGCTGAGGGTGGCATAGCAGTTACGAATGATCCTGAGTTAGCGGAGCAGTTAAATCTGTTACGCAGCCATGGTATCACTCGTGATGAAGGCTTAATGACTAAACCTGCTGATGGACCCTGGTATTATCAGCAAATTGAGCTTGGTTATAATTACCGCATGACGGATATGCAAGCTGCCTTAGGCGTTTCGCAAATGCAGCGCTTAGATGAGTACGTTGCTAAACGCCATAATTTAGCTGAGCGTTATAATCAGTTACTGAAAGACCTGCCTATTACATTACCTTGGCAGATTGAGGACAGCTACTCAGGTTTGCATCTATATGTGATTCGTTTGCAATTAGATAAGATATCCAAAACCCATCTTGAAGTATTTAATGGTATGCGTGAAGCAGGCATCCTGGTAAACCTTCATTATATTCCAGTACACTTGCAGCCTTATTATCAGGAAATGGGCTTTAACGAAGATCAATTCCCTGAAGCTGAGCAGTACTATAAAGAAGCCATTAGCTTACCTATGTTTCCAACCATGACTGAAGATCAGCAAAATCAGGTTGTCTCTAGTCTAAAATCTATTCTAGAGGCTTAAAACAATGTACTATTTATCAATAATTATACCTTTCCATAATTCTGAGGATAAATCTAAGAGACTTCTATCAACTCTATCTAGTATAGAAGATAATGGAATAGAACTAATATTAGTTGACGATGGTTCGACTGATAGTACACTGACTGCTTTAGAAGAATTCAAAGAGAGTTGTAAGGTTAATGTTATTGTTATAGCCCAAGAAAACAAAGGCCCTGGTGGAGCAAGAAACGCTGGGCTAAAAGTAGCTAAGGGTCAGTATGTTTGGTTTGTTGATTCAGATGATGACATTAAACCAGAAGCATTAGAAGAAATAAAAAGCTTAAGTCTTGAAAGTTATGATTTGATTGCTTTTAATCACTCTAATAATAACGAAACCCATAATAGTATGCGCCTTAAAGAGGGTGTTTATAGTGATCAAGAATATATGCCCGAGACCCTTCTTTTAAATTTTGGATGGATATGGACAAATATCTTTAAAAGAGACCTTCTAATTAATAATGGTTTATTTTTTCCAGAAAACTGTATATATGAAGATGGTCCAATGACTTTTTTCATATATCCATTTTTTATAAAAACATGCTATAAATCGGATACTGTTGCATACACTCATAATACTGAATTCGACTCTATCACAAGAGGTAATGAATACAGCCCAAGGAACTTTGATAGACTTTTTACTCCAGTAGTATGCTTCAAAGCAGCTCGAAAATTGACTAATAATAAGGAACAATTACAGCTACTAGAAACTAAGTTTATTAATTATACTCTTTTTGGAAACGTTAGTATCTTCAACTCACTTAAGCCTTCCAAAAAATGGCTAATCACACATAAAATAATGCGATACTTTAGAGAAGTATCTACCGAATTAAACCTTACACAAAATCATATATCACTTCTAGAAAGTAAAAGCTTAAAATTCAAAACTTACTTTTTATTTCACTGGTATTTATCATACCTACAATTAAACGACCAAACTGCTTACTTTCTAGAGAACCGAGATCTCTCATGGGGTAAACCTATAAAGCTTTTAGGATTACTGGAGCCTCATCAATGAAAGTAGCTATTATTCCAGCAAGAGGCGGTAGCAAACGTATTCCACGAAAGAATATTAAAGAGTTCTGTGGAAAACCAATGATAAGTTACTCTATTGAAGCAGCTATTGAATCTGGCTGCTTTGACAGAGTTATTGTCTCTACGGATGATACTGAGATTGCAGAAGTAGCGCAGGCGTATAATGCAGAAGTTCCTTTTATTAGACCGGAAGAACTTTCTAATGATCATGCAGGTACCATTCCTGTAATACAGCACGCTGTTAACTGCTTAATTGAGCAGGGTAGAACTCCTGAATTTGTTTGCTGTCTGTATGCTACTGCACCCTTTATAACGCCGGAAGCAATAAAACAGGGTTTACAGCAGTTAGAAGATACGAACGCTGCGTATGCTTTTTCAGCGACCAGCTATGCCTTTCCTATTCAACGGGCCTTTAAAATTAAGTCCTCTCTTGGCGTAGAAATGTTTGAGCCACAACAGTTTAATACTCGCTCACAAGACTTAGAAGAAGCTTATCATGATGCTGGGCAGTTTTACTGGGGTACTAAAGAGGCTTGGCTAATAGAAAAGATTATCTTTGGCTCGGAATCTACACCTGTTATTTTGCCTAGACATCGGGTTCAAGATATTGATACTCCTGAAGACTGGCAACGTGCTGAGCTATTGTTTAAGGCCATGCAACTATGAATGTAGTTTTTCGCTGCGACGCCTCCATTCTAATAGGCACCGGTCACGTCATGCGCTGCTTAACCCTTGCTGATGAGTTAGCTCGTCAGGGTGCTAAATGCTATTTTATATGTCGTGAGCATGAAGGCAATCTTATAGATCTTATTACTAAAAAGGGTTATAAGGTTTATAAGCTTGATGCAATACCTCTAAATAATAGCAACAAGGGTGAAGCGGAGTCTACTCTATTTCATTCAGAATGGTTAGGAACAAGTCAAGCTGAAGACGCTAAGCAAACTATAGATATCGTTAGTGATATAGAGCCTAAATGGCTTATTGTTGATCACTATGCACTAAACGATTATTGGGAACAAAAGTTTAGACCTCATTGTGACAGTATATTAGTAATTGATGATTTAGCAGATAGAAAACATGACTGCGATGTCTTATTAGATCAAACATTTGGTCGTAACAGGCAGGATTACCAGGGCTTAGTTCGAGATCACTGTAAAGTTTTATGTGGTACTACTTATGCACTGTTACGCCCAGAGTTTTCTAAATGGCGTCAATACAGTTTAGAACGTCGAAAAAATAATACTTTAGAGCATATATTAGTTAACTTGGGTGGTGTGGATAAAGATAATCTAACGTCAAAGATGCTAGATACATTAAAACAGACCCCTCTATCTGATTCATGCAAAATCACTGTGGTAATGGGCTCAACCTCTCCCTGGATAGAGGCGGTTAAGAAGAAAGCTGAACAACTGCCTTGGCCTACGGAAGTAAAAACAGGTGTTTCTAATATGGCTGAGCTAATGGCGAACAGTGACTTAGCTATTGGTGCTGCTGGATCTACATCTTGGGAGCGGTGTTGCTTAGGCTTGCCTACTCTCATGTTAGTTTTAGCGGAAAATCAGCTTCTAATTGCTAAAAATTTAGAAGACGCAGGCGCAGTATCTCTGGTGAAGTTAAATAACGGTTCCATAACTGACTTAAGCGTAGGTTTTATTAGCAAGGAAGATAACCTTCTTAAAATGAGTGAGGCAGCCAGCTTAATTTGTGATGGATTAGGTGCGCAAAGACTCTTAAAGTTATTGTCTAATACTGCTAAGGATAAAATTTAATAATGAAAATCAGTTTTTTATGTAGTGATTCAGAGCATCCGGTTAACACATACTTATACAACTGGATTAAAGACAATACTGATAAGCATACTATTGAATTAGTTAGGAAAAAAAGTGAGCTGAGCGGAGGTGATATCTTATTTCTTATTTCTTGCTCAGAAATTATTAATAAAGAAGATCGTTCTTCTTACAACAAAAGCCTAGTCCTTCATGCCAGTGATCTTCCGAAAGGAAGAGGATGGAGTCCACATATATGGCAAATCATTGATGGTTCCGATGAAATAACTCTCACCCTTTTAGAAGCTGCGGATAAGGTTGATAGCGGAAACATATGGAAGAAAATAAAGTTTAAAATACCGAATCATGCATTATGGGATGAAATCAACCATATACTTTTTGATAAAGAGATTGAACTAATAGATTTAGCCGTACAAAACTTTGAATCTATTGCTCCCACTCCGCAAAGCTCTGATATACAACCAACTTATTATCCAAAACGGACTCCGTTAGATAGTAAAATAGATATATCTAAAAGCATTGAAAGCCAATTTGACAAAATAAGAGTATGCGACCCTAGTCGGTTTCCAGCTTATTTAGAAATTCATGGTAAAAAATTTAAATTAACGTTAGAGAAAATAGACAATGAATAATATTAATATTAACGGCCGTATTATCGGTCTAGACACACCTCCATATATAATTGCTGAAATGTCTGCTAATCATAATGGTGACTTCAATGCAGCTAAAGACATTATTGCAGAAGCGAAAAAAGCAGGTGCAGATGCTTTAAAAATACAAACGTATACGCCTGATACAATAACCTTGAATTCTGATTTACCAGACTTTCAGATTCATGGTGGTCTGTGGGATGGGCGTACGCTTTATGAGCTTTATCAAGAAGCACATACACCTTGGGAGTGGCATAAACCCTTATTTGACTATGCTCGTGAGTTAGATATCACTATGTTTAGCTCGCCTTTTGATAATACGGCTGTAGATTTATTGGAAGACTTAAATGCACCAGCTTATAAGATCGCTTCATTTGAAGCGATTGACTTGCCTTTAATACGATATGTGGCGAGTACTGGTAAACCAATGATCATATCAACCGGTATGGCTGATGCTGAAGAGATACAAGAAGCAATTGAAGCAGCTCGTTCTGGAGGCTGTAAAGAGCTTGCTATCCTACACTGTGTTAGTGGTTACCCTGCACCGGCAGAAGATTATAACTTACGCACTATTTTAGATATGAGAGAGCGTTTTGGCTTAGTTACAGGCCTCTCTGACCATACTATTGATAATACGACAGCAATCACTAGTGTGGCACTAGGTGCGTCTATTATAGAAAAGCATTTTACGCTTAATCGTGACGGCGGTGGTCCTGATGATAGCTTTTCTTTAGAACCTAAGGACTTAACCGCTCTATGCCGTGATAGTAAGACTGCGTGGCAAGCTCTTGGTAAAGTAGACTATGGGCGCAAAGCAAGTGAGCAAGGCAACATTAAATTTCGTCGCTCGTTATACTTTGTAAAAGATTTAAAAGCTGGGGATATTATTACTGAAGATGCAGTGCGTAGTGTGCGTCCTGGGTTTGGGTTGGCTCCTAAGTTTTTGGATGAGGTTATAGGGAAGCGATTGACTAAAGAAGTGTATAAAAACACGCCAGTAAAATTAGAATGCTTATAGTTAATTGTTAATACACTAACAATATTAAATAAATCTAAGTTATTTAGAGTAGGAGCTACATGAGGGCCTTAGTAATTATTAGAACACCATTTCAAGCATGGTTAGTAGAAAAAGTTTTAGAAAAAGAGTGTATTAAAATTTTCGATGTTCTATATTTTACTCAAAATAACTCTAAAGAAGATGGTTTTTACTATGAAAAACTTTCTTTGAAAGCTAGAAATTCAGAGTATGTTTTTGTACCTTCTCAACGGTTTAGTATACTGTCGGCTATAATGTTCAAAATCAAATCGAGAGCCTGGTATAAATCATCAAATTATAATCAATTGCTCTTTGCGAGCATTGATGCGTTTTTTATTAATTCTTTAGCAAATGCTTATCCTAATGCACAATTGATAACTTTTGATGATGGGACTGCAAATATAAATCCTAATAGTATCTATCACGTAGAGAGTAATAATCTGAGGATTTTTCTCTATAGATATTTTATGAAAGCTTTGCCGCTTATACAATTAAAGCAAAAAATTAGTAGGCACTACACCTTATATAGGGATCGAGAGAATATAGTAGAATCAAATAGGCTTCGCTATATAGAAGGATGGACTGAAAAATTATCTAGAAATATTAATGAAAGTAAAATATATTTTCTAGGTGCACCCTTTGAAGAGGTTATGAATCTACAAGAAATAGATAGGCTTGAGAAGTATGCCAGAGCTCTAGAAGTAGACGCGTATGTTGCTCACCCAAGGGAGAAAAATCTACTTAATCTGGGTGCTAAACTTCTAGATAAAAGAGGTAGGATTGCTGAAGAAGCGATAATATTAGATGCAAAAGATGCTTCTATAGTATTAGTTGGTCTGTTTAGCACAGTTATGCTCAATATAGGACCTCTTTGTAAAGAGTGTATAGTACTACTTCCTAAAGGCGCTCCTAAAACCCCTGAGCTATTTGAGTTAAGTAAAAAAGCAGGATGCACACCAATTTTAATTTAAGGAAGTCAAAATGTTCAGTGTTGTTATACCTCTATATAATAAAGAAGAATATATTTTAAGAACAGTAGAAAGCGTTCTCTCTCAGAGTTTTGTGGATTTCGAACTAATTATTGTCGATGACGGTTCAGTCGATAGTAGTTTAGAGGTTATTAAAAATATTTCAGACCCTAGAGTTAGAATCATACAGCAGGCTAATCAAGGCGTAGGTCCAGCAAGAAATACAGGAATGGCTGAAGCAAAATATGATTGGATTGCACTCCTTGATGCTGATGATGCATGGTCACCTTTTCATTTAGCTGAATTAGTGAAAATAATCAATGCCTTTCCTTTATCAAAGATGGTATCTAATAAGGTATTACAGTTAAATACAGCTATGAATATAACTGATACTGAAGAAGATACGCTAAGTTTTATTCGCGTAGCAGACTATTTCCTTGAAGCTGCTAAAGATATAAGTGTTATACACAGTTCTTCAGTAGCAATCAAAAAGGAAGTGTTTAGTAGTATTGGTGGCTTTAGTGATGCAAAAATGGGAGAAGACTTAGAGTATTGGGCAAGAGTAGCACTATCTTATCCAGTAGCAATATCTGATAAAATAACCTGTTATTACTTCAGAGGGACAGGAGGTATAATGGAGAGCGAAAGCGTAGCAGCTCGGAAGAGAACAGGTATCAAATCACTGAAAGACTTGTCACCCTCTGTAAATATGTTAGTAGAGAGGGCTACGGAGAATCCTGCAATTCTCAAAAGAAATAACGTAAAGAAATATATTAACAGTCGCCTATTCAACGGTGTAAAAGCATCAGTGTTTAATAAAGATATCAAGAGAGCAAAGAAGCTTTCTAGTTTGTCTTTACCTCAGCTAGATAAGATTTCTATTTTCTTATTTACGTTTAACCTCACTCCAGAACCTATATTAAAAAATACCTTTAAAATATACTCTTATATAAAGAATTAATCGATATATTTTACAAGCGTTAAAGTTTAAAGTTTAGTTGATAAGATAAATGAGTATAAAGTTATGATAAAAAATTTAGAGGTATGTATTTACTCTCCGAGTGAGAATATTTGGGGTGGCGGTCAGATTTATATAGAGAATCTATGTCGCTATATGAATGATAAAGGTCTAGCGACTGTCATTGCAACCTCAGAGCCTGATACCTTTTCTTGCCCCACAATAACGATGGATTCAGTCGCTTCAAAAGCCAAAAGACTATCCAGCTCATTACACCTTGCTAAAACCCTTAAGCGTTCTGGTATCAAAGTTATCGTTCTTAATGACCTGTCTTCATTATGGCTAGCCCCCATGTTTAGATTACAGGGATTTAAGGTAGTGTCTCTTTTGCATTTATATCTGCAGAAAAGGAATGCGGCTGGATTGGGACATAGCGATGCGGAATACCATCTATTAAGGTTTTCAAGCCGTTTTTGCGACAAGGTTTTTAGTGTAAATAAAGAGAACTTACAAGCATTTCCTGTAGAGGTTGAATTTATAGGTAACTTTATCTCTCCTTGGTTTTTTAGTGACAGTAAAGCATCTAAGAAGTATGATTTAGCTATTATTTCTAGACTTTCCAAGGAAAAAAATATTCCGCTTTTTGTTAATTTGATAAATAGGCTTAATTCTCAAGGCATTCAGCCAATCAAATCTCTAATATTAGGGCGTGGTGAAGAAAAAGAAAACATCATCAGTGCTATTGAACAAGCAGGGTTGCAAGATGTTATAGATTTGCAAGACTGGGCGGATAGGAAAGATCTACCAGCTATATACGACAGTATCAAATGCTTTGCTATTACCAGTCATCATGAAGGGTTTGCTACTACTTTACTTGAAGCGCATGCTCGTGGTGTGCCAGCTATAACAACTAAAAGTGCTGGATTCTGTGCGGAGTTTGTAGAGGGCTTTGGTAGAGCTACTGGTATCTCTTTTGAGCCCAAGGAAATAGATTCTTTAGAATTTCAACAACAAGTACTTTCACTAATTGATAATGCAGAAAGCTATCATCAAGCTTGTATTGATAAAGCTAAAATATTCAATGAAGACGAAGTGCTAGGAAAAATACATTCATATATAGAATTAATAATAAATAATAAATAATAAGGTGAATGGTGTGAAAGTATTATTAGTCATAACAGGCCTGGGTATGGGAGGTGCTGAACATGTAGTAGCTAATTTAGCAGATGAACTTGTTAATAGAGATCATGAGGTTAAAGTAGCTTATATGACTGGGCCAAAGTTAGTGCTGCCTAAGAGTAAGAAAATAGAGGTCGTTTCTCTAGAGATGAATAGCTATACAGATACCCTTTCATCATATTTACAGTTGAGAAAGCTCATTAATAGCTTTAATCCAGATGTTGTTCATAGCCATATGTTTCATGCAAATATATTCACAAGACTTCTAAGGATATCCGTTAATATTCCTAAATTAATAAGTACAGCACATAACACTAATGAAGGTGGAAAGACTAGAATGTTGGCTTATCGAATAACGGATAAGTTGACAGATATTTCTACAAATGTAAGTAGTGAAGCAGTATCTGAGTTTATTCGTAAAGGTGCAGTGAAAACAGGTCGCATGGTCAACGTAACAAATGGGATTGATATTAGAAAGTTTTCATTCGATAGAAATGCTAGAGGAAATATAAGAGCCGAGCTATCCGTAAATAATGAGAAAGTATTACTTGCTGTTGGACGATTAGATACACAAAAAGACTATCCAAATCTTATAAATGCTGTACATTTTTTAAGCAAAAACAGAAAAGACTTTAAGCTTTTTATAGCTGGTGATGGCCCCCTAAAAGATGACCTCAAACAGCGCATTGATGAGCTAAACCTGACTGATGTTATTCAGTTTTTAGGGATACGAAGAGATATTCCATCTTTGATGTCTGCTGCAGATGTTTTTGTACTTTCCTCAGCTTGGGAAGGGTTTGGCTTGGTAGTTGCTGAAGCTATGGCCTGTGAGCGTTTAGTTGTGGCTACTGATTGTGGCGGAGTAAAAGAAGTAATAGGTGAAACGAATTTTCTTGTGCCGCCTAAGAATTGTCAGGCATTAGCTAATGCACTAGAACGAGCTTTAGAGTTAAGTGTTAATGAGAGACTAGAATTAGGTATAAAGGCAAGGCAGAGGGTTATACAGCATTATTCATTAGGTGGCGCTATTAAGAAGTGGTTGTACCTCTATTCTGCTTCGACACGTGATTTAGAAGAACTGATGCTTAATAGTTAATTTCTTTTTTATATTTAGCTGGTTTATTATGATAATAATATTTATAAATAAAACTTATAAAATATCTCTTTAAGCTGATAATAATCTTGGTTTTTAAATAATATAGTAAATAATATAGATTAAGGGGCTGTAGTAGATAAGCACTATGCTAGACTACTTTTATGAAGATAACCCGTTGTAAACTCAGTAAAAAAGTACAGCGAAGGCTGTTAGAGTTTTTTACGGCTGAAGTGACTGCTAGAACAGCCGCAGATTTGCTTGATATTCAGCCTAATACTGCTGCACTTTTTTATCATAAAATAAGACTTGTGATAGATCATCATCTCTCATTACAAGCTGATGAGCTTTTTGATGGCGAAGTCGAATTAGATGAAAGTTACTTTGGCGGCGTACGCAAAGGCAAAAGAGGTCGCGGGGCTGCTGGTAAAACCGCTGTATTTGGGATTCTAAAACGAAACGGTAAGGTGTATACCATTGTCGTAGCAGACACCAAACAGACTACTCTAATGCCTGTTATTAAGCGTAAAATCAAGCCTGACAGCTTTGTTTATACGGATAGCTATCGAAGTTACAATGCACTGGATGTGAGCGAGTTTAAACATTTCAGAGTCAATCACTCTATAGAGTTCACTTGCGGTAAAAACAATCACATCAACGGCATTGAGAACTTTTGGAATCAGTCTAAACGAACGCTCAGAAAATATAATGGGATCGATAAGAAGAACTTCCATTTATTTTTAAAAGAGTGTGAGTTTAGGTTTAACTATGGCTCACCATCTAATAAGCTGAAAACGCTGAAAAAATGGTGTGATATTTAATCCTTATCTACTACAGCCCCTAGATTAAAGTTGTGCTTATGAATCTTGTTACAAACCCATGGCAAATAATTACAGCCTTTATAGTTTTCGTCTTCGGTGCAATTATCGCTATAAGCTTGCGTAGATCATTTAACTGTTCTACTAAACGTGCGCTTGCGCTTTATTTATGGCATGCTCTTTTATCTATTGTTTATGTTTTTTATGTAATCAATAATGGCGGAGACGCTATTATGTATTTTAAGAGTAGTTTTTTACCAGAACTAGTATTTTCTTTTGGAACGAAAGGCGTCATATTATTTACCTCTTTGTTTACCCAAGGTTTTGGTCTCTCACTATTAGGTACGTTTCTTGTTTTTCAAATTTTTGGGTTTATTGGTCTGTTAGCTTTCGATGCCGCTCTAAGAGAAGTAACACAATATAAATCTCGTCAAATACGCCGTATAGCCACCTTAATCGTATTCTTACCCTCAGTTAGTTTTTGGTCGTCTGCAATAGGTAAAGACTCCTTATCTTTTATGGCAATGGGTTTAGCGCTATGGGCAGCAATGAAGCTCAATCGCCGAGTAGTGTTGATGGTGATTGCTGTATTAGTTATGCTGTTTGTGCGACCACATATTGCTGGCATGATGGTGATCGGGTTAGCCGGTTCTATGGTATTTCAGCGCAGGACACCTATTGTCCAACGCATAGTTTTTGGTGCAGTGGCTATTGTAGCAACCGCTGTTTTGGTGCCTTTAGGGCTTAATTATGCTGGAGTAGGTGAGGATGCAAATTCTAGTGATGTAATGAGTTATATTGAAGGACGTGAAGGACAGAACTTACAAGGCGGTTCTAGTGTTGACATTGCCAACATGAGCTTTCCTATGAAACTGTTTACCTACTTATTCCGCCCTATGCCATTTGAGGCGAATAGTATATTTTCGCTACTGGCATCAATAGATAATATAATATTGCTATTTTTGTTCATTGCAGGTACTCGTGCTGCTATAAAAAAGAAATTGCCTAGTCAGTTCGCTGAGCATAATAGAATGTTCTTGTGGATATACTGCTTTTTAGCTTGGATTATCTTGGCAATGACTACTGCAAACTTAGGTATAGCTATGCGACAGAAGTGGATGTTTGCCCCTATGCTTATATTTCTACTAATATCTCTCATTGGAAAAGAAAGAAAAACAGCAGTTATTACAAATTAAGATTATTCTGAGATTGACTTTTCTCATAAAGAACTAAGGCTAAAGTAACTAATGAAATTCCTAATTATAGCCAGCTATCCCGCTTCAATTCTAAAGTTTCGTGGTGCTTTAATTCAAGCGCTACAAGATAAGAGCTTTGAGGTTCACATTGCTGCTCCTGAATTTGAGACTTTTCCAGAAGAGTATGAGAATCTCACTGCTTTAGGCTATGTGGTTCACCCTATACCTATGCAGCGTACAGGGACCAACCCGTTAAACGACGCTAAAACTTTGTCTGCTTTATACTTATTGATGAAGAAAATTAAGCCCAGCCATGTAATGGGTTATACCATTAAACCAGTCATCTATGGATCGCTAGCAGCTAAACTCGCTCGTGTGCCGCATCGTTTTGCTCTGATTACAGGTCTTGGTTACGCCTTTCAAGGAGCAGATGAACAAGACTATAAAAAGTCTAATCTACAAAAAATAATGCATAAGCTGTATTCAGTAGCATTAGCATCAACTCATAAAGTATTTTTTCAAAATCCTGATGATGAAGCATTATTTAAATCTATGGGTATCTTAACGCCCAATGCCTCAACTACCGTTGTTAATGGCTCAGGTGTTGATATATCAGAATATAGTGTCCAGCCATTTGCCACTATAGATGATATATTGATCCCTAGGTTTCTATTGATAGCTCGCTTGCTGGGCGATAAAGGAGTACGCGAATATGCACAGGCAGCTCGTATTGTAAAAGAGAAATATCCGCAAGCTCAATTTGACTTAGTAGGCTGGATCGACGATAACCCTGATGCTATCGAGCAAAAAGAGTTAGATAATTGGATTAATGAAGGGTTATTTAACTTTTGGGGTAAGCTTGATGATGTGAAGCCAGCCATTGCAGCGAGTTCTATTTATGTATTGCCTTCTTATCGAGAAGGCACACCGCGCACGGTACTAGAAGCGATGGCAATGGGTCGCCCAATCATTACGACGGACGCACCAGGTTGTCGTGAAACAGTGATTGATGGTTATAATGGTTATCTCGTTCCTGTTAAAGCGGTAGAAGAATTAGCGGCTGCGATGGAATATTTTATTGTTAATCCAGCGCTTATTATTGAAATGGGTAAGGCATCACGCCAATTGGTAGAAGAAAAGTTTGATGTGGATGCTGTCAATCAATCAATGCTAGAAGCGATGGGTTTATAATTTATATAGTAGAGTCACAGGAAGAAGAATGATAAAACGCCTTTTTGATATCACCACCGCTACCACCGCTTTAGTTGCTTTATCTCCGGTATATGTGATCACTGCTTACAAAGTCAAAAAGAACTTAGGCTCACCAGTGCTATTTCGTCAGACACGTCCGGGTCTAGACGGTAAGCCATTTGAGATGATTAAATTTCGTACCATGAAAGATGCCATAGATAGTGATGGCAATCCTTTGCCTGATAGTGAGCGTTTAACTGACTTTGGTAAAGCACTACGTAATAGTAGTTTGGATGAACTGCCTGAGCTGTGGAATGTCTTCAAAGGTGATATGAGTTTAGTGGGACCACGCCCATTATTAATGGAATACCTGCCGCTATATAGTAAAGAACAAGCGCGTCGCCATAATGTTCGCCCTGGTATTACGGGTTATGCGCAAGTGAATGGGCGTAATGCCATCGGTTGGGATAAGAAGTTTGAGCTTGATACGTGGTATGTAGATAACCAATCATTGTGGTTAGATATCAAGATATTGTTTAAGACGGTAAAAAAAGTAGTTATCAAAGATGGTATTAGCGCTGACGGCGAAGCGACCATGAGTAAGTTTACTGGTTCTCAAAACCAATCAGCTTTAGAAAATAGCTATGAGTAAAATATTTGCCGTCTATGGTGCCTCAGGCTGTGGTCGTAGCTTAATGCCGGTAGCCGTTGATCAATTACGGAGCTTAAATGCTCAAGCAGATAGCCAAATCGTATTTATTGATGACGCATTAGATAAAGATGCGAATGTTAACGGCTATACAGCGATGAATTATGCAAAATTTAAGAGTATAAATAGTGATGATAAATTTGTCTTGATTGCCATTGCTAATAGCAGCATTCGTCAAAAAATTGCAGATAAATTGGTTCAAGATGGTATCTCATTGTGGACAGTAAAGGGAACCACCACTTTAATTATGGATGCAGTCAGTATCGCTGCCGGTGCAGCGCTCAGCCCTTTTGTGACGATTGGTGCAAATGTGCGTATTGGCAAATGCTTTCATGCCAATTTATACAGTTATGTCGAGCATGACTGCGTCATTGGCGACTATGTGACCTTTGCCCCGCGTGTCAGCTGTAACGGCAACATTCATATCCATGACCATGCCTATATCGGTGCAGGTGCCGTGATTAAACAGGGTACTCCTGACAAGCCCTTAGTCATCGGTGCGGGCGCAGTCATAGGTATGGGCGCTGTCGTCACCAAGAGCGTGCCTGCAGGTGCTATTATGATAGGCAACCCCGCCAGACCGTTGGCGCGCTAATACCCGCTCAATTTTTTCTTAATATATTGCCCTAATTGTTCCAACGTCTTATTTATTGAGGATATTATGCTAAATTCATTTTTTTCACCGTGGCCGAGCTTTACTCAAGAAGAGGCGGACAAGGTCAGTGCTGTTTTGTTGTCTAATAAAGTTAACTACTGGACCGGACAAGAAGGGCGCGAGTTTGAAAAAGAATTTGCAGCATGGGCAGACAGCAAATATGCAGTAGCCGTTGCTAATGGCACACTGGCATTGGATGTGGCATTAAAAGCGCTGGATATCGGCGCAGGTGATGAAGTGATTGTCACGCCGCGCACCTTTATTGCCAGTATCTCTTGTGTGGTCAATGCAGGTGCGACGCCTGTATTTGCGGATGTGGATGCCGAGACTGGCAACATCTCGCCTGAGACCATCAAAGCGGTATTGACGGATAAGACCAAAGCGGTCATTTGTGTACATTTGGCTGGCTGGCCGTGCGATATGGATGGTATCATGGCATTGGCGGATGCGCATGATTTATATGTCATCGAAGACTGCGCGCAGGCACATGGTGCGCGCTACAAAGGTCGTAGCGTTGGTAGTATTGGCCATATCGGTGCGTGGAGCTTTTGCCAAGATAAAGTAATGACCACAGGCGGTGAAGGCGGTATGGTCACCACCAATGATGAGCAATTATGGCGCAAGATGTGGGCGTATAAAGACCATGGTAAAAGCTATGCCGCGGTCTATGAAACCGAGCATCCACCAGGCTATCGCTGGCTGCATGAGAGCTTTGGTACCAATTGGCGTATGACTGAGATGCAAGCGGTGATCGGGCGTATCCAGCTGGCGCGAATGAGCGATTGGACACAAAAGCGCACGCAAAACGCGCAGGCAATTTTGGATGCGTGCACACGCTGGGCAGAAAAAGGCTATTTGTCTGTACCCCGCTTAGAAGAGCGCACCGACTTTGCTGATGCCAAGCACGCCTACTATAAGCTGTATGTCTATGTAAAGCCTGAAAACCTACCCAAAGGCTGGACACGAGACGGTATTATTGCAGCCATTAATGAGCAAGGCGTGCCGTGCTTTTCAGGCTCAGCATCTGAAGTGTATTTAGAAAAAGCTTTTGATGATACAGGTCTGCGGCCAACATTGCCATTACCGATAGCCAAGCAATTGGGTGAGACGAGTCTTATGTTCTTGGTACATCCAACTTTAACTGAGTCAGAGATTGAACAAACTGTGCAAGCTATCGAACAAGTATTTACCAAAATGGCTGATGCTGTGTAAGTATAATCTGTATTATTAAGCTATTATTTATCAAACCTTGTTATAAAAGCAGACCCTTATGAATAAAAAGTTAATGACGGCATTAACTGCCAGTATCGTAACAATGTCTTCTATGCTAGCCACAACCGCTACTGCGCAAAACCTCTATATGAATGACTTGCGCTTAAAGGCTGATATCGACTGGCTCAACACTCAAGGCGTCACTCAGATCAGTACGAGCACTTGGCCGTTGACGGCTAATGAGATTGAGCGCGGACTATTGGGCGCCCAGTTAACTACGCCTGTGCAGCAGCAAGTCGTGCAGTCTATCCAAACCCGTCTTAATAAAGATCGTGAGTCCTTAGTTAAAGCGACTGGCGAGCTCTCTATACAGACCGATCGTCAACAGCTGCCACAAAGCTTCGGCGATAATAAACTCGCTGGGCAGCAACTTAGCGGTTCAGTCGGACTTAGCGAAGCCAATTGGGAGTTTAATCTGCAGGCTAATGTCAAGAATGATGAGCTCATAGATGATGATTCTGACGTCAGCTTTGAAGGCTCTTATCTAGCGGGTATGGCTGCTAACCAATGGCTAGTCGCTGGTAAGATTCCGACTTGGTGGGGTCCTGGGCATGATGGTAGCCTGATTCGCGGTGATGCTAGTATCCCGGTGACCGGCTTTACTATGCAGCGTGATACGCAAACTGCGCCTGATTATAAGTATTTAAACTGGGTCGGACCTTGGCAGTATCAGCTATTTGCTGGGCAATTGGATGATTATGATGCGGTTCCTGACGCTAAGCTATTTGGCGCGCGTCTAACCGCTAGTCCATTGCCTTGGTTAGAAGTCGGCGCTTCTCGTACCTTTATGTGGGGCGGCGAGGGTCGACCTGAAAGTTTAAGCTCCTTTGGTGATGCCATATTAGGTACCAAAGACAATGGTGGTCGTGATGGTGGCGATCCAGCCAATCAATTGGGCGGCTTTGATGCCAAACTCAAGCTTGCCTCACTGATTGATGTTCCGGCTAGCGTCTACGGCCAGTATATTGGTGAAGACGAAGCTGGCGGCTTACCGGCTAAAAACATGTATCTAGCTGGCGCTGACTATGCTTCATCTGCCTACGGCAAGCCCTATCAGCTGTATGCTGAATATACCGATACGCGTACAAGTGGTGAGGTCAGAGGGATCTCCTATGACCATATTAACTATACCGATGGTTATTATCAGCAAGGTTTTCCATTAGGCTATGCACTAGGCGGTGATGCGGAAAGTATTGCGCTTGGTGGTCGCTTATGGCTTGATGAGCGTAACTTTATCAATGCCAAACTACAACACGCTAAAGTCAATCAGTCAGGAGAGTTAGACTCTCGCACTGGGGAGGCGGATAACCAAGCCTATCCAACAACGGATAAGCTCACCGCTGTCGATGTTGCATGGGAGCATCAGCTACAGCCGCTGACCAAAGTTAGCACAAGATTATGGGCAGTAGATTCAGATGTAGAGTCAACCGATGTCGGTGTTGGTATCGGTATTGAGCTTGCGACTTACTAAAACTAAGTTATTGTAATTTAAAGAGCTTACTAGTTGATTAGTAAGCTCTTTTTTATTGCGAATCAAGTAGACGTAACAGTTGAGGACAAATCCGGCATCGGTGGCAGCTCGTCCAAAGCTGTCAATCCAAAAGCGTCCAGAAATTGTGGGGTAGTATGCAGTAGCGCTGGACGTCCTAAAGTGTCTTTATAGCCCTCTTCCATAATCCAACCTTTATCAAACAGCTGTCTTAATAGGCTACTAGATAACGTCACGCCGCGCACATACTCAATATCGCTACGAGTGACCGGCTGCTTGTAGGCAATGACGCTTAGCGTCTCAAGTAGCGCCTGGCTAAGACGCTGTTGCCGCTGTGGAAACACACGCTGAATGAGCGCGCTATAGTCGTCAGCGATTTGCAAACGGTAGCCGCTAGCGGTTTGATGAAGTCTTAACACACTAGAAGCTAAGCGCTGTTGTAATTCCGCTAGGGCTTGCTCTAATTCCTTGGCAGACACAGACAGATGCTTGCGTAGAGCTTTATCAGTCAGCGGTGCATCTGAGGCGTGCAGTAGCACCTCTATTTGTAGGCTATGCTCTTTAGTATTAGAGATATCGTTATTATTTATCATGTCTGTTCTATTTATCGGTAAATTAAACGCCAACGGCGAACACTACAGCAACCATTGCAAAGTTAACGAGTTTATCTGGCTAGCCTCTTTATCAGCTTCTACATCGCTACTAACTACGCCTACTAACTGTCTTTTCATGAGCTCTAGCACCGCTACGAAGCTCACTACTGCGCCGACTCTGCCTTGCGACTTGTCTAATAGCTGATAAAAGGAGCGAGCACTACCAGTACTTAACTGCCGACTAATGCTAGCGATTCGATCAGATAGGGGCACCGCGTCGACTTTGATGTTATGCATTTGATAATCAGGCTGCAGTTGCATCTTAAATAAGCTATCGATCAGTAGAGTAGGTGAGTAGCAAGGTAGCTCAGCTTGCATGACATCCGTACTTGGCAAACTGACCATAGCTAAGAACACATCGCGCTCAAGACGAACTAAGCTATCTAAACGCAGGCTTGCTTCTTTGATTTGCGCGTAAGATTCTAAGCGTTCAATCAGCTCCGCTTTTGGGTCACGTTCATCAGTTGGGGTTTGCGGTTTTGGTAGCAGCAGCTCTGTCTTGATGGCAATCAAAGTTGAGGCCATCAGTAGATAATCACCAGCGAGCTCAAAATGATCACTATCAAGCTCGCCAATATAAGCCAAATACTGCTCAGTGATCGGCAAAATATCCATCTGGGTTAGATCGACGTTGTTTTTTTTGACGAGATACAACAAAAAGTCTAACGGCCCTGCGAACTGCTCAAGCCAAATAGCAAAAGCGCCCGGCGGTACATATAAGTCCTCGGGCAGGTTTGCTACTGGCGTTTGATAAATGCGCAGAGCGGCATCAATCGTATCAGTTGACGCCTGGTCGGCTAAATCAGAGGCAGCATCAGGCGCTAGGCTAATCGTTGAAGGCATCTTAATCTGACTAGCTGACTGGTTATTTGAGTTTAGCTAGTGGGCGAATACCGATGGCGCGGCGCGTTTTATCAAGCTGTTTACGGCTATGACGGCGAGCTTTGTCTGCGCCCATTTGCAAGATTTCTTCTAACTCTTTTGGATTGGCCATCAGCTCTTCGTAACGCGCGCGGAACGGGGCAATCTCATTATTAATCTTATCAAAGAGCGCTTGTTTGGCATCGCCCCAGCCAATACCTGTCGCAAATTGCGCGCGCATATCAGCGATCTCAGCAGGAGTAGCAAAGGCTTTGTATATCTCAAAGATAGCCGAATCGTCCGCGTCTTTTGGCTCATCAGGCAGCTGTGAGTTAGTCACAATCTTCATAATGGCTTTATGCATTTGCTTCTCTGAGCTCACTTGCGGATTGGTTTCACCAAACAGCGGAATAGTATTACTGTAGCTCTTGCTCATTTTACGGCCGTCAAGGCCCGTCAGTAGTGGAGTGTCATCATCGACTACTGCGCTTGGTAAGGTAAATAGTGGCTTATATCTATGATTGAAAGTACCAGCGATATCGCGTGCCATCTCAATATGTTGGATCTGGTCACGGCCTACAGGAACGTGAGTGGCATTGAACATCAAGATGTCAGCCGCCATCAGCACCGGATAGCCAAATAGACCCATAGTAATGCCAAAATCTGCATCGACGTCTGGTTTCTCAGCATTAATATCGACTGCAGCTTTATAAGCATGTGCGCGGTTCATCAGACCTTTAGCGCAAGAGCAGTTTAAGATCCAAGCCAGCTCGGTAATCTCTGGCACATCGGATTGACGATAAAAGGTTACGCGCTCAGGATCAAGACCGCAAGCGATCCAAGTGGCGGCGATGGTTTTAGTTGACTCATGAATGATAGCAGGATCATAACAGCCAATAATACCGTGATAATCGGCTAAGAAAAAAAACGCTTCATCGTCACTATTCTGAATGGACTCAATCGCAGGACGAATGGCACCAACATAGTTACCTAAGTGAGGAATACCGGTGGGTTTTATACCGGTAAGGATGCGTTTGCTTTGATTGGAAGCGTCCGAATTAGAGTTATCGCTCATAAAATATCCATTACAGTGTTTTTAAATTATGGTGTATAGGCGTTTAGGTGCTAAATCATAACCGCAGAGTATAACAAATTTATCGGCGATTTTTATGCTCGAATAACTGAAGAGCAGTTTATTTAGCCTATTACTTATAAATATCGCGGCGGCCGTTAGGACCATGCTTATAGCGCCGATGAAACCACATCCACTGAGTGGGGTCAATACGAATGAGGCTCTCTAGTATTTCATTGACTCGCGTGGCATCAGCGACTTCATCTTTACTCGGATAGTTCTCAAGCTTTGGTGTGATTGTTAGATGATAATGTGGGCGCTTACCACGCGGCAGATTATCTGGGGTCTGCCGATAAGTATGCAGCGCCATTACTGCTGGTGGATGGGTTTTACTACCTAGCTTAGCCAAACGCCGTGCCATCGTAATGGTCGCCGCAGGTACACCAAAAAAGGGCGCCATAACTCCTTGCTTGAGGCCATAGTCTTGATCGGGTGAGTACCAAATGACATGGCCTTTATTAATAGAATCGACTAAGCTGCGCATATCACGACTAGAGATCTGCTTGCCAAAGATATTGGTGCGACCATTGTAGATAAACCAATCAAGCAGCGCGTTATTTTGCGCGCGGTACATACAATCGGCGGCAAAAAACTGCGTGCAAAGTAGACCGCCCAAATCGAGCATCGTATAGTGCGCGCCCAGTAAAATTACCGCACGCCCTTCATTTTGGGCGTTGACTAAGTGCTGCAAACCCGATACCGATACCGTACGGGTAAATACATTAGGACGGAACCAAGCACATAAGGTTTCAAACACTCCGACGCCTTGATTGACAAAGACTTGCTTTGCCATTAGCTCGCGCTCCGCTTCCGGCTTCTCTGGAAAAGCCAGACTTAAGTTAATCAGCGTGTCACGACGCCGCGAACCTGCTAGCTTGTAAATCAAAACACCGAGCTTACGACCGAGCCAAAACTGATAACGTAGCGGCAAATAAATCAGCGGCAATACTAGCGCTAAAACTAGCCAAATACCCCAGTACTTCGGCAATAAAAACTGCCATTCAAAAGGCCTTTTCTCGGCTTGGGCAGTTTTCTTTTGCGTCTCAGTAATCATAGGCGTACCTGCCGGCAGAGCAGGTGATTTTGCTTGCTTATTAGAGACGCTATTTGGTGCGGTAGAATTTTGGTTATCGGCTTTGCTAGGATCGTATTGTTCGGGCGCTTTCATAAGAAGGTACTATAATAAAAGGTGCTACTATGATGGGGTAGATAAGCTTGCTTTACAAGATGAGTTTTGCTTGTAGCAAGTATGAGTCTGTGTTTGAGCCCAATAATTTATTTACATCGTTGATTACAATATATAAATCGTCAGGCATAAAAAAACCTTATAAGCAGCGAGCCACTTATAAGGTTTTGCAAAACTAAGCTTAAATTAGCAGCTACTCTTACCAATATCTGACGAGAAATAGAGTAGCAAGCCAATAAGCCATAGCTTCGATTAACGTTTTGAGAATTGTGGGCGCTTACGTGCTTTACGTAGACCAACTTTCTTACGTTCAACTTGACGTGAATCACGAGTTACAAAACCAGCTGCTTTTAGAGCAGGCTTATTAGTTTCGTCAAGCTCGATTAGGGCACGAGTGATACCGTGGCGAATCGCGCCTGCTTGACCACTGATACCGCCACCTTTTACAGTGATGTAAAGGTCGTAATCATTAGGTGATTCAAGTAGCTCTAATGGCTGACGAACAACCATACGTGAAGTTTCACGGCTGAAGTATTCATCAAGTGGTTTACCGTTGACATTGATGCTACCAGTACCTTTCGCTAAAAAGACACGAGCGGTAGACGTCTTGCGGCGACCAGTTCCGTAATTGCGTTCCATAAAATTATCCTTAGATGTCTAGTTCTTTAGGTTGCTGAGCTTCATGTGGATGCTCTGTACCCGCATATAGTTTCAGCTTCTTGATCATCGCATAGCCAAGAGGGCCTTTAGGAAGCATACCCTTAACTGCTTTGTGTAGAACATCTTCAGGCTTATGTGCAATCAGCTTGTTGAAGTTGGTTTCTTTAATACCACCTGGGTAACCACTGTGGCGATAGTACTTTTTATCTTGTGCTTTTTTGCCCGTTACCGCGACTTTATCTGCATTGATGACGACAATGAAGTCACCAGTGTCAACGTGCGGGGTATAAGACGTTTTGTGCTTGCCACGTAAGCGAGTAGCGATTTGCGTGGCTAAGCGACCAAGGGTTTTGCCGTCAGCATCGACAACATACCAGTCATGGGTCACTTCAGCTGGTTTTGCACTAAGTGTTTTCATGATAAAACCTTAAATTTAGAATTCGTTGAGAGTTTAGCTGGGAACGGGGCTCTCAAAAAACAGACTGCACATTATAAGCAGTAGCGCTCCGGCTTGCAAGCGCCAATGGGGTTTATTTTCTCCTGCATTACATTAAACAGTCGTATTTAGCAGGTTTTTACGGGTTTTGTACTTTTCAGCGATAAAGCACTCGATACCTTATCATTATTTGATGATGAGGGGTTAAGTCTAATCGTAAAAAGCAGTGAGATAATTATGACGTTGACAGCTGATAAAGTCCAGCGACAACTTGTCCTACTTTGTTTTGTTTTAGACACTCAAAGCCAGTTATTGGCTGCAAATTACTATTCTCATTGAGGGTTTCGGCCAATTGCGCCAATTGAGTCGTTAAGTCTTTATCGGCTTCTAAATAGATGAGCGTGCTCGGAGTGAGTAATTCTTGCTCTATAAGTGTCTTCAAGATAGGCTGCCACAGATCGTCTGCGTATGGTGGATCGATAAAGACAATATCAAACGGTTGGTTAATATTCTGATCTTGCTGCAATAATAGCTCAGCTTTACCAGACTTTATAATAAAGCTATCCGCCTCTAAACGTAGCTGTTCAGCGCTTTGTGCTAGCAGTTTTGCTTGTGCTGGGTTGGCTTCAATAAAAGTGCAATGCGTAGCGCCGCGAGATAAAGCTTCAAAGCCTAAGACGCCGCTACCTGCACAGCTATCTAATACGCGCGCGCTATGAATGTCAGCGAGTAGCCAATTAAATAGCGTTTCACGCAGGCGATCTGGCGTCGGACGCAGGCCCTCACCATCGATAAAGGTGATGTTACGCCGCTTAAACTGACCACCGATGATGCGGACATGGCCGGCCGCTTGTTGCGATCTTAATGTACTATCTTTTGCTTTACCGCCCTTTGGTTTTGAAGCTTTTGTTCTTTGAGTTTTTACTTTTTGGGCTTGCGAGCGGCGTATTGCTGAGGGCTTTTTCATAATAAAACGGTTGAATATTAATAGTTTTAGGGAGTAGATGTCTCGGTAGTAGATAGCGCTTCTTCTTCTAAAGCTTCGGCCTCAGCTTCGGCGGCGGCTTCTGCTTCACGGATAGCATCAAGGCGCGCCTTTTCTAACGCTTTGTGACGCTTAATTATTTTTAGCTGATCTGGGGTTGGCGGCATAATAGGGTCTTTATCACGCTGCACGACCCAATAGTCAAAGAGCTCTCGTCCGATAGGGGCGGCCACGGTACTACCGCCGCCGCCGTTTTCGACCAATACTGCTAGCGCAATAGTTGGGTTCTCAACTGGCGCAAAACCGGTAAACCAAGCATGATCCCAGTGCCGTTTATCCAGAGCCGATTTGTCATAGCTTTTACCCTGCGCGATAGACTTTACCTGTGCGGTACCGGTTTTACCAGCGATACGATAGTCTTTGGTATAAATACGGCGCGCGGTTCCACGCTTTACGGTATCTTCCATAGCATCGTGCATACGCAGCCAGTCGGATGGCTTTCCATTATAGTCGATTTTGCCATCAGGCTTGCTAATGACCTTGACAGGAGCCGCGCCTTCACTGCTTTTTAGTAGATGTGGGGTGATATGATTGCCTTTATTAGCCGTCATCGCAGTGGCGTTAGCGACTTGGAGCGGGGTGGCTAAAAAATAACCCTGACCGATACTCACCGATATCGTCTCGCCCGGCAGCCAGTCTTTATCATAGCGATCTTTTTTCCACTTGGGCGAAGGCATGATGCCAGATTTCTCATTAGGCAAATCGATACCGGTACGCTCTCCAAAGCCAAATCTAACCATCCAATCATGTAGGCGCTGAATACCCATCTCATAAGCAAGCTTATAATAATAAGTATCGACCGACATCATGATCGATTTTTTGAGATCGACGGTACCGTGACCGCCACGTTTCCAATCACGAAAACGGTGCGAGTCCCCAGGCAAGCTGAAGTAACCAGGGTCATAGATAGTGGTTTCCCAGTCGCGTAGACCGTAATGAATACCGCCTAAACCTGCAAAAGGCTTAATTGTAGATGCTGGTGGATACATTCCTTGCAGGGCACGGTTATATAGCGGCTGATCGATATCGTCGCGCAGGGCGCCATAGTCTTTGAATGAGATACCAGAGATAAACGGATTGGGATCGTAGCTTGGGTTACTGACAAAGGCGAGTACATCGCCATTTTGCGGGTCGATAGCGACGATAGCGCCGCGTCTACCATCTAGCTGCTCTTGCGCTATTTTTTGTAGGCCATAATCTAAGCTCAAAGTAATGTCATTGCCTGCGATAGGCGGCTTGGTTTCTAATTGGCGAATGATATTACCATGAGCGTCAGTCTCCACCGACTGATAGCCTGGCTCGCCGAGCAAGATATCTTCGTAATAATCCTCGATACCGATTTTGCCAATCAAGTCTGTACCTGCGTAACGATCCTTATCGATGCGCTTGGTTTCTTTATCATTAATCCGGCCAACATAACCGATCACATGGGCAAACAGCTCATCGTAAGGGTAGGAGCGGGTGAGCTTACTTTGAATAGTCACCCCCTGAAAAAAAGGCTTACGCTCGCTAAACTGCGCCAATTGAGTCTCTGTTAAATCGATTTTGACGGTGACAGGATCGCGCTTACTGCGAGACAGACGGGACAAAATATCGGTAATATCTTTATCGCTCAAATCAAAAATAGGTGCAAGTAGCGCAAGCACACGCTCAGGGTCTTCGACAATATCTGGGTTAATCATAGCGGTGAATACCGGCTGATTATCCGCAAGCAAGATACCGTTACGATCGTAGATATAACCGCGACTCGGCGGCGCAGATATCAGTTTGATACGGTTATTGTCCGCCTGCGTACTATAACGATCGTGAGCGTACACCTGCAAAAAACCATAACGCACTATCAAACCGCTCAAACCCAAAAATATCAGCACTCCAAGGATAATAATCCGCCGCATAAACATGCGATTGACCTGTTCAGTATTTGGAGTGAGTGGTTTATTCATAGCAGACAGGGACCTAAAACGAGAGGGGCGACACATACAGCGCTGAGCAATAACTAAGCAATAAAGAGTGCAGCAAATATATAGGATGCTGACAAAAATAACAATAATAATTTCAATCACATAGCGATTTTTTTGCGCTAAGTTATAATGTCAGCCAAGCTGCAAGGCGCAGATTATAACAGAGACTACTCACTAAATATAAAAGGATATAACCGTAGCAGGCTATAAGTTCACTAATAAGTGTCCAATAATGAGGATATGTTAATGAGTATTGGCTAATAAAAATTATGCACAGTGACGCTAAATAATGACTGATGTAAAAGGCCCACAATCTTGCTTTTAGCCTTACTCTTAGACGCTTACTTAACAACACTATTTTAGATGAGTAGAGCCAATTGAGCTTCACTAAAAGTGTCGCCTACGGTCATAACTTCCATAACCTATATGGGTGCTAAAAAATAGCAAGTATGTTAAAATCAGGCGGCTTTATGTCCGGTATCAAAACGGTATCAATGCAGTAAGACGGCTTATCATTAAGCCTAATAAAAAGTTATCAGTAAAAACGTAACCGTATAAAATCAATAGGCTGACAATAACCTTTATATAAGGGACGTGCAAAGTCATGGACGTAACCTCGATATGGCAGACAATCGCTGAGCATCCAGAATTCCTTGCTATGCTGACTATTCCGCCGGTGACTGCATTTGTCACTTGGGCACACGTATGGATGGCATTAAAAATGCTATTTTATCCCATCAAGTTTTGGGGTATTCGCATTCCTAACTTTCCCTTCTTTGGTTTACCAGGGATAGGGTGGCAAGGTATTGTACCGCGTAAAGCGGGTAAGATATCTGGGGTTATCGTTGATCAGACGCTCTCAAAGCTTGGCTCATTAGATGAGTTTTTTAAGGCGATGGAGCCTGAACAGATGGCTGTTTTTATTACCGAAAAGGTCGATGAAAACCTCGAGGCGCTCATCGATGAGATTATGCTTGAGCGCTCAGAGACGTTGTGGGGCAATTTGCCTTATGCCATCAAACGCCGTATTTATAATCAAGCGCACAAAGCCCTGCCAGAGATTATGCAAGCTTTGGTACTGGATTTGACCAATAACGTCGAAGAATTAGTAGATATGCGCCAGATGATCGTCAATACGATGGAGAACGATCGGCGCTTGATGGTCAATATGTTCTTACGGGTTGGGCAAAAAGAGATTAATTTCATTTGGCATATCAGCGCGCTCATTGGGTTAGTATTCGGCCTGATTCAGATGTTTATCTTCTTGTTTGTACCGCAGCATTGGACAGTACCGTTTTTTGCTGCTATTTGGGGGCTTTTGACCAATTGGATTGCTATTTGGATGGTGTTTAATCCTGTAGAGCCGCGCTTTATTCCTTATGTAAAGTTCTTTAGACGCAGTAGCCGCTTTCCGTTTGTAGTGCCGCAGCTACCGCATATTGCTCAGTTTCGCTTTCAAGGCGGTTTTATGAAGCGCCAAGAAGAGGTCTCTGAGGTATTTGCTGAGATTGTGGTCAAAGACTTGGTGACACTTGAGAACATCATGAATGAGATGATGTATGGTACGCGCGCAAACGATACGCGTGTATTGATGAAGTCGCACCTTTATGAGCTGTTAGAGACTCCTGTCATTAGGACGTCGCTGCGTATGAGCTTAGGTCGTCGCGAGTTTGGTAAGCTCAAAAACACTATCATCGATAAGTCGATTAGCGCTACGATGGTACCAATACGCGATCCTGAGCTGAACGAGAGCCGCGCTAGCAAAATTTTTGGTTTATTTCGTGACCGCATCCGCGCTTTGACCCCGCGTGAGTTTCAAAACTTGCTGCGACCTGCCTTTCGAGAGGATGAGCTGACGCTGATTGTACTTGGCGGTTTGACTGGGTTTTTAGCCGGTTGGCTACACTTAGTATTAGTATTTTTCCCCGCTGTGGGTTAGGTTTTTTATAGCCAAATACCTCGATATCCAAAGTAGGCTAAAAGCTGCGATAAATAACGCCCTACTCAAAAGACAATATAACTACTCAACAACTACTTAATCGCTGCATGTATTAAGTAGTTATAAATTATTGAACCGTACTATACTCGCGGCGACAAAATAAACGACGATGGTATCAAGCAAAACCTAAAAGATAAGCCGCTAAATGTAGCATGCTTATACCGCTTAATGGCGGTTTGAGGTTTTGCGCTAAAGTAGACAAGGTTAGACGGTATGTTGATCACAGAATTGGGTTATTTTGCCTTGCTTGCCGCTTTTGTGTTGGCAATATTGCAAGTTGTATTACCGACCATTGGCGTTATGCGTCATCAAGTCGCTTGGCAGCGCTTGGCACCAAGTCTAGCTTGGGCACAGTTTGCCGCTATGATTGTGTCATTTGCCGCGTTGATGGCAGGCTTTTATTACAATGATTTCACTTTGGTCTATGTGGCTCAGCACTCCAATACGTTGCTGCCTTGGTACTATAAGCTATCCGCAACATGGGGCGGGCATGAAGGCTCGCTGCTACTGTGGATGACTATCATGGCCAGCTGGTGCGCCTTAGTTTCCTACTTTAGCCGCGGTCTGCCATTATCTATGCGCGCGCGGGTACTCGTGATATTGGCAGCAGTGCAGCTGATGATGCTGGCGATGCTGATCTTTACCTCATCGCCGTTCGAGCGTACTCTACCTAACCTGCCGGTAGATGGCGCTGATCTCAATCCCGTACTACAAGACTTTGGTCTGATTATCCATCCGCCTATGCTTTATATGGGTTATGTCGGTATGGTAGTGCCTTTTGCGTTTTGTATGGCAGCATTATGGGAAGGGCGACTCGATGCGGTATGGACGCGTTGGTCGCGTCCTTGGGCGCTAGCAGCTTGGGGCTTTTTGACGATTGGTATCGCTCTTGGCTCTTGGTGGGCTTACTACGAGCTTGGCTGGGGCGGCTGGTGGTTTTGGGATCCCGTAGAAAACGCATCTTTGATGCCGTGGTTGGCAGGGCTTGCGCTGTTGCACTCGCTGGCGGTCACCGAAAAGCGCGGGGTCTTTAAAGCTTGGACTATTATGTTGGCTATTTTTTCCTTTGCGCTGAGTTTATTAGGGACGTTTTTGGTGCGCTCTGGGGTTATCACCTCCGTGCATTCGTTCGCCGCTGACCCGACTCGCGGTTTAGTGATTTTGGCGATTTTAGGTATTATCATCGGTGGCGGCCTATTGATGTTTGCGGTACGCGGTTGGCGCTTGACGGTTGAGAGCCAATATCAGCTGATATCGCGCGAATCGTTTTTGGTGATTAATAACGTCATTATCTTGATCTCAACCTTAGTAGTGCTTTTAGGCACGCTATATCCTATCATCGCTGACGCTTTCAATTTAGGCCAAGTCTCTGTAGGCCCTCCTTACTTTAACGCTTTGTTTGTTCCGTTAACTTGGCTGCTGCTGATAGCGATGGGCATGGGCTCTAATATCCGCTGGAAAAAAGACAAGCGGCCTTTATTAGGCGTGGGGATGGTCATCGCGGTCAGTAGTTTAGTGCTCGCAGCGATCATTGCCTACTTTGCTCATCCGTCCTCTATGCTCAATATCGGTGTGACGTTAGCAGTGAGCTTTTGGGTGCTTTTATGGATGGTGATTGATTTTAGAGATAAAACTAAAAACGCACCTAGTCTCTTTAAAGGTCTGCGTCAGCTGCGCCTGAGCTATTGGGGACAGCAAGTCGCCCATATTGGTGTGCTGATAGCGGTAATTGGGGTGGCGTTTACGACCAGTCTGAGCATCGAGCGCGATGTCGCGATGGCTGAAGGTGATACTGTTAATGTCCAAGGCTACGACTTTAATTTAGTGGACTTTCAAGAGATCAAAGCGAGTAACTTTGATGCCACACAAGCAACAGCGGCTGTCAGCAAAGACGGCCGAGCAGTGGCGACACTGACGCCAGAAAAGCGTACGTATATTATCAGTACCATGCCGACCACCGAGGCGGCGATTGATCCCAGCTTAATGCGTGATGTCTATGTAGCGCTTGGCGAGCCTATCGCTGAGGGCAGTAACGAATGGGCGTTACGTATCTATGTTAAGCCGCTGATTCGCTGGATTTGGCTTGGCGCGATTATTATGGCTTTAGGCGGGCTGCTGAGTATGCTCGATAAGCGCTACCGTATCAAAAAATCCAAAGGTGCTTTATTAGAAACCAGTAGTACCGACACCGCGCGTACGGTAGATACGGCAACGCTAGCAGCAAGTGCGAAGGAGAAGTAAGATGAAGAAAAAACAGTTAAAAATATGGTTTTTGATTCCGCTGCTGGTATTTATTGGGGTGCTTTATCTGCTAGGCAATCAGCTAGGTAAGCCGACTGAAGTGGTGATGAATACTGCGCTTGAGCGCCCAGTACCTGCCTTTGAGCTGCCTTTATTATCAGATACTAGCCGTATTGTGACGAACGATAATCTGCCTGATGAGCCTTTTTTGATGAATGTTTGGGGCTCTTGGTGCCCCACTTGCGTCGTTGAGCATCCTTTCTTGATGGAACTTGAGGAGCGCGGTGTTAATCTGGTCGGCGTCAATTATAAAGATGAAATTGGTGACGCGCTGAGTTATCTAAACCGCGGCGGCGATCCTTTTTCGATGTCTATTCAGGACTTAACGGGTCAGTTTGCTTTAGATTTGGGTTTAACGGGCGCGCCTGAGACCTTTATAGTCGATGGTAATGGCATTATTCGTCAGCATATTATTGGCGAGATTAATGAAGCCAACTGGCAAGACCGTATCACTCCTTGCTTGATGGTACTCAATGAAGCCAATAAGACCAATGCGGTCCCTGAGGCCAGTCAAGTTACGGAGGCCTGTCAATAATGACTCATATAATTCTGAAAGCCGCCGGCCTAATGCTCGCTTGTCTGTTTAGCCTATCAAGCTATGCGGCCATTGATGTCTATGATTTTGAATCCACGCAGCAAGAAGCGCAGTATCGCGGCCTTATCGAAGAGCTGCGTTGTCCAAAGTGCCAGAACCAAAACTTGGCAGGCTCTGACGCCCCTATTGCCCAAGACCTCAAGCAAAAGACCTTTGACTTGGTTAAAGAAGGGCGCAGCGATGGTGAGATTCGCAGTTACATGCAAGAGCGCTATGGCGACTTTATCAGTTATAAGCCGCCAGTGCGTCCATCGACTTGGATTCTATGGTTCTTTCCGCCATTATTGCTAATCGTGCTTATCGGCGGTTGGTTTTGGCAAAGTAAACGCCGACAGGCTGCTGCTCGCGGTCAAAGCCGAGTGAAGGTCGAGAGTACCGCTGCGGCGCTTACTCCAGCAGAAAAAGCAGAACTAGATCGTCTATTATCACGTGCCAGTGATAGTAATAGTACCAGTACTGATAGCACCGACCATGATATCTCAAGCCCAGAGGACAAAAAATGACCCTATTTTCTACTATCGGCTTATTTATTGCTCTAAGCTTATTTATGGCGCTGATTTTGGCGGTTATCGCTATTACTCCGTGGCTACGCGCCGCGCGTATCAAATCGAACCCAGTAGACAATCAGCTGCTCGATATCAACGTCGCGGTATTCCGTGAGCGTTTGGCTGAGCTAAAAAGCGATAAAGACAGTGGAACGATTGACGACACTCATTATCAAAACCAAAAGCTTGAGCTTGAGCGTCAGTTGTTAGATGCGCAGCGAGAAGTCACGCCTATGGTTGCGCCAGGTATCAAAAGCCGTCTGATTGTGATGGTTTGGGTGCCAGTATTAGCCGCTATGGCGTATCTGTTGATCGGCAATCGTACCCCAGTATTTGAGCTATGGGCAAGCGAGGACAAAGTCGGTCAAGTCGCTGATGATCTGTTGACCGGTAAAATCGATCAGCCGCCTGCTTGGGCGATTGAAGATGGCAGACAGCTTATCAGCGCGATGCAGACCAATGTCTATCGCCACGCTGATGACCCAGATCGCTGGATGCGCTTATCAGAGCTGTTCTTATCGCTAGAAGCGACGCCTTCTGCGATAGAAGCGCTGTCTCGAGCTTATCGCTTGTCGCCTGAAAACGAAGAGATTGCAACGAGTTACGCGCAGATTAGTTTCTTTGCCAATGAAGGCCGGCTTGATGCCAATATCCGTAGAGTACTGCAAGACGTGCTTGTCGATAACCCGCAGCACGAAGGCGCGCAGATGCTAATGGCCATGGGCGAGGCGCGTAGTAGTAACTTCGATGAAGCGCAAGGCTGGATTAGCCGTTTGCGAAACAGCATTGCTGCTAAGCCTGGCGATCATAGCCGAGCGCTTGCCAGCCTAGATGAGCTCAGCGCCAATATTAACGCGCAAAAAGCGCAAGCGGCGCAAGGTGTCGATGTTACGGTTGTGGTCAACTCAAGCTTATTGCCGCTAGTAAAAGGGGACGATGTGCTCTTTGTGGCGATACGTGATGTCAATGGCGGACCACCTTTCGCTGCCAAGCGTCTACCCATATCGGTGATTAAGCAAGGCGAAGCCAATATCAGCTTGAGCGATCTGGACGCTATGATGCCTGAGCGCACTTTAGCCTCAGCTCGCGAGCAAAAAACGCAGCTGGTAGTAATTGCTCGTATTAGTCATAGTGGTAATGCAGTTGCTGAATCTGGAGATTTATCCGGTAATCCGGTGGTGATCAGCACCGACCAAAACCAAGTCAATGTCGAGATTAATCAGCAAGTACCTTAAGCTAAATGGTCTTACGGTTAATATTTATGGTTATTACAAACAGCGTGTCAAAGCTCATTATTTGACGAGTCATATTGGCACGCAATTGCTTTACATGAACAGTAAAGTCATAGCAACTTTGGCAATATAAGATAAAAAAACTTGAGCTTTATAAACCCACAAGGTAAGGTATGGCTTGCAATTCACCAATCCCTATGTTTTGTAATTTTTTAGAATTTCGAAAACCCATCTATTGAGGAGAAACGTATAATGATGCGTATTATTTTGCTAGGTCCCCCTGGCGCTGGTAAAGGCACCCAAGCCCAGTTCATCTCTAAAGAGTATGATATCCCGCAAATCTCCACAGGTGATATGCTACGCGCTGCGATCAAAGAAGGCACTGAGCTTGGTAAACAAGCCCAAGGCGTGATGAATGCAGGTGGTCTTGTTTCTGATGATCTTATCATCAACTTAGTGCAAGAACGTCTCGCTAAGCCTGATTGTGCCAATGGTTGCATATTAGATGGGTTCCCGCGCACCATTCCACAGGCGCAAGCGTTAGCTGAAGCAAATGTCGCTATCGATCATGTGATTGAGATTAGCGTTCCTGATGACGAAATCGTCAAGCGTCTCTCTGGTCGTCGTCAGCATGCTGACTCAGGCCGTATCTATCATATTGACCATAATCCGCCAAAAGTTGAAGGCATCGATGACGTAACAGGTGAGCCGCTTATTCAGCGTCCAGATGATAAAGAAGAGACCATTCGTGAGCGTCTAGCCACTTATCATGAGCAAACCTCTGCTTTGGTCGGTTTTTATCAAGACAAAGCCAAAGAAGGCGCGGATACTCCTGATTACGATAAGTTTGACGGTACCCAAGCGATTGATGAAGTCAGAGAGCAAATCTTAGCCGCATTAAAAGACTAAACAGCTAGCAATAAGCTCATACTTGCTTATATCAATGCATAAAAAACCGCCTAACTCATGAGTTAGGCGGTTTTTATTTTACCGATTAATCGGTTTAAACGAGTCTATTTAATATAGGCTTACGCTTTACCTTGTGCGTCTACTTGAGCTTGCTCTTGGCTTTGGGCATAAGCTTGGTCAAAGTTGACCGGCGCTAGTAGCAACTGCGGGAAGCTACCACGAGTGACGATGTCGCTGATCACTTCACGCGCATAAGGGAACAAGACGTTAGGGCAGTACGCGCCTAAGATTTGTCCGATTTGGTCTTCTGGAATATCTTTTAATAAGAAAATACCGGCTTGGTGTACTTCGGCGATAAACGCTGGTGCTTCTGCGTTTTTAGCATTGACACTAACGGTTAGAGTCACTTGATAATGGTCGTCGTCTAACTTCTCAGCATTGCTTGATAGGTTGATATCTAGCTCTGGGTTCCACTCTTTGGTGAATACATCAGCGCCAGGTACTTCAAGCGACATATCTTTGACATAAATGCGCTCTAACGCCAGTTGGGGTTGTGCTTGTTCTTCAGCCATGGTATTTCCTCTAAAAATTAATAAATTAGTCGTTCAAAATAATGCGAAGTTATGCCGTTTAACCTACTAATAGCTCATCAAGCTTGCCTTGCTGATTAAGTTGATTAAGCTCATCAAAGCCGCCAATAAAAGTATCACCCACAAAGATCTGTGGCACGGTGCGGTAATTATTGGTTTTTTGCATCAAAGCACGGCGGTCATCGCTGCTGATATCATGCATACCAATCTCTTCATAGTCGACGCCTTTAGATTGTAATAATTGTTTGGCGTTTGTGCAATAGGGGCAGATTGGCGTGGTATATACTTTTACAGGAACCGTCATAATAAATCCTTATTTATAATAAATGAGTCGTTATGATGAATATCAGCTGCCATTATTGAGCAGTGTCGTTTTCATTGTCTTCAGTTATGAAGTGGGGCTCTCGGGTATAAATTCAAGCGGATAGCGATAAATGTAATAAAAGTTCACAATAACTGCGATTGCTACTTTTGTAAAAAAAGACATCATAGCTTTTTACGATAGCTATGATGTCTTGATATTTGGCGAATACATAATTGGTAAATACAAAGCTTGCTAAACCACAAATTTGTAAGATTGGGATCTACTATTTACTGAGCTTCGGCTTAGCTTTGCCTTTTTTGGCTTGCGCATCTTTTGGGCTCACTAATGGCATACCAGCGCCTTGCCAACCGCCAACGCCGCCTTCTAGACGATAAACGTTGTCTTTGCCGATCATCTGTATCGCCGCACCCGCTTGCACGCCCATATCACAAATGATAATCACAGGCTGCTCGATTGCGCGGATTTCTTCTATACGATCTTTTATTTCAGTAAAAGGAATATTGCGGCTACCTTGAATATAGCCGGTCTCAAATTTCTTTTTGGTACGAATATCGATCAATTGCGCATTTTGCGAGTTGACCAGCATCCCAAGCGTGTTAGGAGATATTTTTTTGCCACTACGTTTATTTTCAATGGTAAAAAACAATATAGCTAATACCGCCAAAATACCAAATAAAAAAGGGTGATTGCCTACAAATTCAAGCGCACGATCCACAACAGACCTCCAAAAAATTAGGGCTCTAGCAGACTGCGAATACAGCCCAACCATATCGAACCAGGCGCTATTATACCGATAAGACTCGTTATAGTAAACGGCCGATCAGAGCAAACCGGCGCTAGTATGGCTTAGTGTCCGCCTCTTCTCGCAAAGTGACCAGATTCTCAACGCGGCGCTGCAAGACTTCCCCATCTGCTACCGCTTGCCATAGCGCGCAGCCTTTGGAGTTATAAGTGTGCCGACAGTCGCGAAATTGACAATAGCCTGCTAGGGGAGCCAGCTCAATAAAGCCTGAAATAATATCTTCAGGGGTCAGATGCCAGATGCCGTATTCGCGAATACCGGGCGTATCAACGATGCCGCCAGCAGTCAAATCATCAGGGTTGAAGGGTAATAGCCGACTGGTCGTCGTGGTGTGCTGACCCAATTGTGAGTTCTCAGAGATGACATTGACGCTTTGCGCGGACTCCGGCAGCAGCGCGTTGATAAGACTACTCTTACCAACACCAGACTGACCGGCGAAAATAACAAGCTTATGATCGATATAGCTTTTGAGCTCACTGAGGCCTATTTGCTCGGCGCTCTCAGCGATATTTTCAGGGCAATCAACAGAGGTCAGCACACTCTCATAGCCCAATGCGGCATATTGAGTGAGTAGCTCACGGGTGTCAGCGTAGTCATCTTGCGCCAATAAGTCTGCTTTATTTAAGACCAGTAGCGGCTTCACACCAGCGTGATGACAAACGACTAAATAACGGTCAATCAATGAAGGCGCAGCAGCTGGCAGCGGCGCAAAAACAATCGCCAAAATATCGACATTAGCGGCGACAGGTTTGAGCTTATGGTAACGATCTGGGCGCGAGACTAAAGAGGTGCGCGGCTTGACGGACTCAATACGTCCAAAGCCGGTATTAGAGTCAGCCGTCCAGCGTACTTGGTCGCCAGCGGCGAGCATCGGCAGGTTGGTGCGTACATGACAGCGCCAAATGTCTCCAAGTGCAAGCTCTTGCCAAAAAGGCTCAGGGTCGTCGGGACCAATCTCTGGCGGCTCAGCAATAACGGCCGGTAAGCTGGTGACTTGCACCTCTAGCTGCTTACCGTAGTGCGCCATGACCACACCATCCATCAAGCTATCATCAATACTATCTTGACTCTCTAGTTGCTGCTTGTCTATGCGCCGAATCTGTTGTTTGGTGAGTTTGCGTTGCCGAATCAATGCCATGAGTGCTGCCTATAACGAAAATATTGCTCAGTGTAGCGCGAAAATTTGCTACCATACAGCTTAAGCTTAACAGGGGTTTTGTAACATTGTAAACACCGTTGAAGCGAAAGAAATAACGAGATATTTTAAACCTTAATAATAGGACGCCTTATGAGTAGCGATGACCATCCCAATAAGATAAAAATTAAGAATCAAGGCAAAAAGGGGCTGGTCTGGATAGACCTTGAGATGACTGGACTCGATACGCTCAATGATGAGATTATCGAGATTGCAACTGTGGTCACTGATGAGGATCTCAATGTGTTGGCTGAGGGGCCGGTATTTGCGATCAAAATATCGGATCAAAGGCTCAATCAGATGGACGAGTGGAATACTAAGCAGCATGGCCAATCAGGCTTAGTCGATCGGGTGCGCCGTAGCAAAGTAACACTAGCAGAAGCTGAAGCGGAAACGATTAAGTTTTTGAATAAATGGGTTGATAGTGGTAAGTCGCCGATGTGTGGTAATTCTATCTGCCAAGATAGACGTTTTTTGGCGCGCCAGATGCCGGAGCTTGAGCGCTTCTTTCACTATCGCAATTTAGATGTGTCGTCGGTAAAAGAGCTGTGCTTTCGCTGGCGGCCAGACATCTTAAAGAATTTTGAGAAGGGCGGTAGCCATTTAGCGTTAGATGACATCCGCGACTCTATTCGCGAGCTGAAGCACTATCGTCAGCACTTTTTTAAGCTAATGGAGTAGTGCAAGCTTTAACTTAGAGCACTTATTTTATCTTATGGCAACGCTAGTTATAGCAGCGCTATAGTCGATTCGCTCTAAAAATGGTATAGCGCTGCTGGGATGAATTTTGCGCAGCATCGAAGGAACGCAGCACGCAAGTAAAATTTATACCAGTAGCGTCTCTAAATTCATAACACTTTTATTTCGAACTGACTGTAACAAAAGCAGCTTAATAAGAAAAACCTCCAAGCCAGCTACTGACTTGAAGGTTTATTTTATTCTAAATCGTGAAAGCTACATATAGTTTTCGATGCCATCTATCAAAAAAGCGAAAGAGGACTCCACCCGACATTAGGGTGGAGGTGAATTTCGCATCACTGGCTAACCTCGCTGGTTCTGAATGTATTGCTTAATAATATCTAATGGCGCACCGCCACAAGAGCTTGCAAAGTAGGAGCGTGACCAAAGCACAGGCTTGGAATAAGCTGCTCTTAAATCAATAAAATCACCCCTCATTCGTCTACTTGTGACTGACTTCAAGTTATTAACCAATTTGCTTAATTGCACCGTTGGCGGATACTGGATAAGCATGTGGATATGATCTGCCTCACCGTTACATTCTTTTAACTCAGCATCAAAACTCTTGCACACCTCAGCGGCACACTCACTGAAATACTCGTGATGCAGCTCACCTAAAACTTTTTTTCGGTACTTAGTGATAAAAACCAAATGAACGTGGAGGTTAAAGGCAGCATGGCGGTTTTTATGTATCTCACTCATTGCAATAAATATCCTCAAATGCTAGTATTACAAGCATAATACCAAACACACACTCATTAACAAAGAACGCATTTATGAAAATCAACAAAGCGTATAAATTTAGGCTTGAGCCTAATGCGGAGCAAGAGATTATTTTAAATAATCTTGTCGGCTCTGCACGTTTTGTTTGGAATCAAATGCTGGCAATCTCATTTGAGATGTTTGCTAAAGATGAGTTTATCAATGCCACGAACCTTGTTAATAAAATCATGGATCTAAAGAGCAACCCTGATTTCGCGTTCTTAAAAACCAGCTCAAACGCTGTATCTTTACAACAAAAGGTACGTGATCTGGCATCAGCTTGGTCACGTTTCTTTGATCCTAAAGCACATGCCAGATTGAAAGAAAATAAAAAGAAACCTCGCAAACCCAAGTTCTTTAAACTGGCTGATGGCACAGAGATTCAACGACGACCGTTGATGCCACAATTTAAGCGCAAATCAGATGGGTATGACTCAATTCGCTTGGTTCAGTTTGACAAATACTGCCGTGTTGAGGGCAATCGAGTAAAACTGCCTAATGGCATTGGTCTGGTGAAGTTTAGAAAATCGCAAGACATCATTGGCACGATTAAAAACATCACCATCAGCAAGAAGTCAGGGCACTGGTACGTGTCGTTTGGCACAGAGCGCGAACTGACTGAAAACCCTCGCCACCCTGCCACAAGCGCTATTGGCTTGGATATGGGTATCAGCAAACTACTCACCACCTCAAACGGTCAGTACATTAAACCTAAGAACAGCTTTAAAGCCAATCAAGTAAAACTGGCCAAATTACAGCGTCAATTAAGCAGAAAGGTTCTGTTTAGCCAAAACTGGAAAAAGCAAAACCGCAAGATTCAAAAACTCCACAGCCACATTGCTAATATCAGACACGACTACTTGCATAAAATCACCACCAGCATCAGCAAAAGCCACGCCATGATCGCTTGTGAGGACTTGAAAGTCGCCAATATGTCGAAATCAGCCAGTGGCACGGTGGAGAACAAAGGTCGTCATGTCAAAGCCAAGTCAGGATTAAATAAATCCATTCTAGATCAAGGTTGGGGCATGATGGTCAATATGCTTGAGTATAAACAGCAGTGGCGCGGTGGGTTGCTGGTTAAGGTAAACCCACGCTACACTAGCCAAACCTGCTCTGAATGCAATCATATCGCCAAGGAAAACAGACAAACTCAGGCAAAATTTGAGTGCGTCAAATGTAGGTATGTTGCGAACGCTGATATTAATGCAGCTCGTAACATATTAGCGGCAGGACATGCCGTTTTGTCTGCGGAGGGAGGATGCAGTAAAGGTCGCCCGTTGAAACAGAAAACAAGCGACCTTCGTGAGAAAGTCGCCTAAGAGCATCTGCTTTTAGAATCCCCCACTTGAGCTTGGCGAAAGTGGTGGGAGTATGTCAACATATCAAAAACTACATATAGTTTTCGATACTTGGGCATGAGCACATAAGATTCTTATCGCCATAAACATCATCGATACGGCCGACGCTTGGCCAGAATTTGTGCGCGCGCACGTACGATAGCGGGAATGCCGCAACATCACGGCTATACGGATAGGACCACTCTTCATCAGTGATCACAGAGGCGGTATGCGGCGCGTTAACGACTGGGTTGTTCTCTAATGTCCAACCATCTTCACCAGCTTTGGCTTTCATGATCTCAGCTTTGATAGATTTGAGCGCATTGATGAAACGATCTAGCTCCTCTTTAGACTCAGACTCAGTCGGCTCAATCATCAGCGTTCCGGCGACAGGGAAGCTCATCGTTGGCGCGTGGAAGCCATAATCCATCAAGCGCTTAGCGATATCGCTCTCAGTGATGCCGGTGTCTTCTTTTAGCGGACGGATATCAATGATACATTCATGCGCCACTCGGCCGTTTTTACCGGCATATAAGACCGGATAGTCAGACTTGAGCTGATCAGCGACATAGTTGGCATTGAGCAGAGCCAGATTGGTCGCCTCAAGCAAACCATCGCGGCCCATCATCGTAATATACATCCATGAAATCGGTAGGATGCTAGCTGAGCCATACGGTGCTGCGGATACCGCTGAGCAGGCGTTTAGTGCATTATGTACTGGAACCACGGCATGGTTGGCTTTGAACGGTGCCAAATGCGCCTGCATACCGATAGGACCCATACCAGGGCCACCGCCGCCATGCGGAATACAAAAAGTCTTATGCAAGTTCATGTGCAGCACATCTGCGCCGACATCAGCAGGCTGCATAATAGCTACCTGCGCGTTCATGTTGGCGCCATCCATGTAGACCTGACCACCATGCTTATGAATGAGGTCACAGATGTCACGGATACCTTCTTCAAAGACGCCATGGGTCGATGGATAGGTAATCATTAACGCGCCTAGATTGGCACTGTGCTCTTCACATTTTGCCGTTAAGTCATCGATATCGACGTTGCCGTTGTCATCGGTTTTGACTACGACGACTTGCATGCCCATCATGATAGCGGTTGCTGGGTTGGTTCCGTGTGCTGACATAGGAATTAGGCAGATATTACGATTGGTCTCGCCTAAAGACTCATGGTAGCGGCGGATAGCTAACAGACCGGCGTATTCACCAGAGGCACCGGAGTTTGGCTGCATAGAGATATCATCGAAGCCGGTGATGGCTTTTAGCTGCTCTTGTAAGCTATCGATCATCTCGATGTAACCTGAGACTTGATCTAGCGGCGCAAAAGGATGCACATTGGCGAATTCAGGCCAAGTAATTGGCAGCATCTCGCTTGTGGCGTTCAGCTTCATCGTACAGCTACCTAGCGCAATCATGCTGCGGTTCATCGCCAAATCTCTATCCTCTAAAGATTTTAGATAGCGTAGCATTTCGTGCTCAGTGTGGTGCGAGTTAAACACCGGATGGCTTAAGATATCATCGTTACGCAGATACGTCTGATCTAGTGATACGCTAGCGGTTTCTGGTAGCTGATGAGAGGTATTAACAAACAACTGAGTCAATACTTTGAAGTCTTCTTCATCGCTGGTTTCACTAAAGGCGACGCTGATTTTAGTATCGTCAAAACGCCATAGGTTATAACCAATATTATCAGCGTTCTCAAAAATTTGGGTCGCTAGCTTTTCTGAACCACAATCAACGACAACAGTATCGAAGAACTGATCATGTACAACGCTAAGTTTATTTTCGCCATTAGCCTGTCTGATGACTTCTGCAAAGGCAGTGGCAAAAGCATGAATACGCGTTGCAATACGTTTGACACCGCTTGGACCATGATAGACAGCGTACATGCCAGCGAGGTTGGCGAGTAGGACTTGTGAGGTACAGATGTTTGAGTTGGCTTTTTCGCGGCGGATATGCTGCTCACGAGTCTGTAGTGCCATACGTAGCGCCGTGTTACCTTGCGCATCTTTTGAGACACCAATGATACGGCCCGGCGCTGAGCGTTTGGCTTTGTCAGAAAAAGCAAAGTAAGCGGCGTGTGGACCACCATAACCCATCGGAATACCGAAACGCTGCGTACTACCTAAAGCGACATCTGCGCCCATATCGGCAGGCGACTTTAGCAGCACAAGGCTCATGATATCGCTGACGACGCTGACATAGGTTTTCTTTTCTTTAATGGCACTGATAACGTCGGTTAAATCCTGAACATCGCCTTCTTTGCCGACATATTGGAAGATCGCACCGAAGTAATCGCCTGATTTTGCCAGTTCAAAGTCGCCAACGACTACGTCCCAACCAAAGTACTTAGCGCGAGTCTGGATAACGTCTAGTGTCTGCGGATAAATACGTTCATCAACAAAGAACTGCGTTGACTTGCTTTTACTCATGCGTTTAGACATCGCCATCGCTTCAGCAGCTGCCGTCGCTTCATCAAGTAGGGAGGCGCCCGCCATCTCAAGACCCGTCAGATCAATACACACTTGCTGAAAGTTTAATAAAGCTTCTAGGCGGCCCTGAGCAATTTCGGCTTGATACGGCGTGTAAGCGGTGTACCAACCTGGGTTTTCGAGCACGTTACGCTGAATGACCGCTGGCATACGTACTGGCGAGTAACCTTGACCGATATAGCTCTTATTCACAGTGACGTTATCTGCCATCTTGCGCAGTTTGGCAAGCGCCGCATGCTCACTCATCGCCAGTGGTAGATCAAGATCTTTATGCAAACGTACTGGCTCTGGTACCGTATCGTTAATAAAGCTTGCCATGTCTTGATAGCCAATGGCGCTCAACAGATCAGCTTGCTTGGTTTCGTTTGAGCCTAAGTGGCGATAGACAAATTCAGACTCATTAAATAAACCTTTAAAGGTATCGAACGTCGGTTTTTGAGAAGTGGTCATGACAGTCCTTATTAGCGTTTAAAGTAAGGGTAGAAAGATAAAGTCATTTATTACGCGACTTGTTGTTAGTAATTTAGTAGTAAAAGCGAGCTCAGCGTCGCAATATCGCTATGATCAATAATGCGACTTCATTTTATTAAACGTAATGTACAAATTGCTCTTGCTCGAAGCGAAACTGCGAACTGTAGATGCCGTTATCAGCGCGCTCACCGGCGCCTATCATCATAATGATGTGATGATCGTCGGTCAGCTTAAGTAGTCGCTTCATCGCCGGCTCATCGAAACCGCCCATCGGGCAGCTATCAAATCCATGCGCCCTGAGAGCTAGCATGAGGTTTTCGGCGGCGAGGGCAGTATTGTTCGTCGCCCAGTTTTTGACATCGTCAAAGGTATAATAAGGCGTCTTGATAGGGCCTTTGACTTGTCTAAAGACTTTGGTCGCGCTCCATTTGGCAGCAGAGATGACATTGGCAGGACCACGTAAGAAGTCTAGTGCAACCACTTTGGTATAGTAGTCTTTGACCTTTTTTGGCACTGGCTTATCTGGATATTCATCGAGGATTTGTTTGGCATGATCGTGCCAAATATCGGTACGTGCCACGACGGCTATCAAGCGCGCGGAAGTTTTCGCCGCGTTTTGATTCATGCAATTCTTAACGGCGCGTTTACGCTTGTCTGGGCTGTCAATGACATAAAACTCCCACGGCTGTAAGTTACTTGAGTTCGGCGCTAGCATCGCCAAACGTAAGCAGTCAGCCATAACCTCATCAGGAATAGGCGTGTCAGTGAAGCGGCGCACTGAACGGCGCGACTCGACTACTTGAGTAAAAGCTTGTAGTTGAGGAGTATGCTCCGGCATGGCTAAGGTGTCTTTAGTAGAGTTGGCGCTTTTATTATCAGTACTCATGTCAAAGTCCGTGCAAGTGTCGTTAAAGTGGGCAAAATGCCTAAGTCCGGCATGTATAGATAAGATAGGGGTAGGCGTTCAAAACCTAAGCTGTATTATGATAAAACGTGATAACACGTAATATTTAGATAGTGCTTGCGTATACTATTTATCTAGTAGGTAGGTATTACGCAGCAGACTTATAAGCTCAAACGTACAAATGTACAAAAGGTTTAAAAATAAGGGCAGATATTGACCTCAGAGTCTACTGGTATAGAACCTACTGACACCAATACCTGCAAAACCTTTTATATAAGCTATGAGGGCTTAAGACTTACAGCTCGTTCTCATACTCTTCAGCACTTAGTAGCGCTTCATAGTCGTCCATATTGTCCGGCTTCATTCTAAAGAACCAACCTTCGCCATACGGGTCTGAGTTAATGATTTCCGGATCGTCTTCTAAGGCTTCGTTGATAGCGACGACTTCGCCTGAGATAGGAGCGTAGACATCCGAGGCAGCTTTGACAGATTCAACGACTGAGATCTCATCATCAACAGCGATAGTATCGCCAACATCAGGTAGCTCAACGAATACCACATCACCTAACAAGTCTTGGGCGTGGTCAGTGATACCGACAGTAACCGTGCCGTCGTCTTCTAAACGTAGCCATTCGTGGCTGGCGATATATTTTAGTTCTGCTGGGACATTACTCATAGTTCTCTCCTAAAGAGTAGCGGGTGGTTTATAATGAATGCAAACTTTATCATCAGATAAAGCGGATAGCCAAAGCTGACTGTAATATTATCAGTGATGGGACTGGCAAAACAAATAGTATTAGTCGAATTGCTGCTGACCGTTACGCACAAAAGGTAGCTTTAATACGCGTACATCGACAAACTTGCCTTTACCGCGCAAGTCGATCTGTACCGTATCTTCCTCTGAGAGGCTAGCGGGTACGCGAGCGATGGCAATAGAGTTTTTGAGACTAGGGGAAAAGGTGCCACTAGTGATGACGCCGGTCTGCTCATTGTCAGTGCCTTGGTTAATGGTCACTTCCATACCTTCGCGCAGCACCCCGCGGCTAGTCATAAGCAGGCCAACTTGCTTCATCGCGGTATTATTCTTTTTTGCCTGCTTACGCTTACTGACCAAAGCGTCGCGGCCGACAAACTCACGCTCGTCTTTTAGCGCCAGCGTCCAGCCCATATTGCACTCGTAAGGACTGATATTATCATCCATATCATGACCATAAAGGTTCATACCCGCTTCCATACGTAGGGTATCGCGAGCGCCGAGGCCAGCAGGCTTAATGCCATTATCTTTTAATAAGTCAAAAAAGGCCGGCGCGTCATCACCGTGCATAATGACCTCAACGCCATCTTCACCGGTGTAGCCGGTGCGCGCAACGAACCAATCTTGGCCTTCGATATGGCTCAAATCCGCACCAACAAAAGGCTTAAGACCTGATAGTGTCTCTGACCAGCTTGGCTTGGCTTTGGCTAGTTTTTCAACCGCTTTTGGACCTTGTACCGCAATCATGGCAAGCTCTGGGCGTTCTGTTAAAGTGACCTCAAACCCTTCAGCAACGTTATGGAACTGAGCGATATCTTTGTCGCGAGTGGCGGCGTTAGAGACGATGCGGTACTCAGTTTCGGCCTCATTCATTAGATAGACGATTAAATCATCGATAATACCGCCTTGCTCATTTAGCATCGGCGAGTACAGCGCTTTACCCACGGTTTTGAGTTTAGCAACATCATTCGCTAGCAGCTTTTGTAGCCAAGCTTTAGCATCAGCGCCGCTGATATCGACGACGACCATATGCGAGACGTCAAACATCCCAGCATCGGTACGCACCGCTTCATGTTCTTCTATTTGTGAGCCGTAATGAATAGGTAGCTCCCAACCTGAAAAGTCCACCAACTTGCCGTCGCTATCGACGTGCGACTGATACAGAGGGGTGCGCTTAGGGGCTGAAGGTGTTGCAGAGTCAGTGTTTTGAGTATTAGAGTCAGTCATAACAAATCCTTGTAGTTACGCCGCCTCTACTATTTATCAGTCAAATCGTAAGTCAATAATAATCAAGCTAATGACGATTACAGAGTTATCAAAGTCATTACTAGTGGATCTTAGGGTGAGCGATCCAATAATGACAATTTATTGATTAATAGTATAAAGGAAGCAAGTAAACCATAATGAGAGGTAACCATACCAACGACACCGTTGGCAATAAAAAGGGTGGCACAAAATAAAGCTACGCAAAAACACTAGCAGTGTCAATTGCATATAAGCCCTATCTGTCCTGTGACCTGAGATTTTCAATACGCTATTGAGTCCTCACTTTTATAGTGAAAAGGCAACAGCGTATTTTCTCCCCTTCGGTGGATGAAGCTCTATAAGTCTTCACCGCTCTCCAGATTTGTTATGCCCAGTTGTGTGCTGTGATAATAGTTTGGATATTTAAGCTATTATCAAGTCGTAATAATAGGCATGAGTTTTTCAGTCCTTTTACCTGAGCGATTGGCAGGGTGGATGCGCCTTCGGTGGTCTTGTCATTGGTCATAGCTACAGGCTATTGCCATAATGATAAAACTCTCTCCTGAAAAACCCTTTTATTATGAAAGGTTCCCCGCTGTTTTACAAGGCATCTTGGTGTTTAATTAAGCGTTTAATCAAAATGAATCATTTAACCGTCTTTTTTTGAGACGTTAAGAGGCTGGTTGTCCTTTACAGATATTGTTTTAGGGTTAGCAGTGCGGTTGAGCTGCTATCAGCTCAGCGTTTCGCGCAATAAAACGTAAAGCCACTACAGATAATTAGTCAAATTATGCTAGGCTACAGCCATAACTTTGATAAATATTTTACAGATAGGTAATGGTTATGCATTGTGACATTTATAAATTCCCTAAACATCCAGATATGTACGTTTACATAGCGCGCCCTGATTACCCAGATGACACCGACGAGATCAAAGATTGGCTCAGTGTACTACCCAAAGACTTTCGGGCAGGGCTAGGCACGAGCAAGTTTGTGATGCATTTAGACCTTAGTAATACCAAGAAGCTTGCACGAGTCGATAAAGAGGAAGTGCTGGCTAAGCTACAAGAGAAAGGATATTTTGTACAGATGCCGCCTGCGGACGTGATGCGCCGGCAGGCCGAGATGCGCGCAAAAGAAGCGCAAGACAATAAGTATGATTAGAACATGTCGTACCTTCACAAGTCGTGATAAAATAGCCTTTTAACATATAGTCAATCAATATTAAAAGTGGTACAAGGCAGACGAGTGCAAGTACTACAGTAGTAGGCTAAACGAGTCTAACGCTGTAACACTTTAATAGTGGTTCGACTATAGTGCTTTTTAACATAGTGCTTTAGTGCAGTGTTCAAAGAATATTTTTAATGAAGGTTTTTAGCAAAGGTTTTTGACACCGGCTTTTAGCATAACTTCTTAACATAGTTCTTTAACATAGTTCTTTAATATAGTTTTTTAACAGAGTTTTTAACTTAGACGTCGTTTGACATCGGCATCACTAAACGTAGGTGATTGAATAAGCATGGATTGGTTGAAAGGTATTTTAAATTTTTTGCCACTTGAGCAGCTCAGCGATATTCTTGGTGAGATTGTGATTTGGTGGAGTCAGATGGTCAAAAACGTACCACCTGCCGACTTACCTATGTACGCTTATCTAGGCGGGACGGTCATCGTCTTGCTATTATGGATTTTGGTTGCACGCGTTTTGCCAAAGCCACTTGGTGGTATGATTTGGATGGTTATCTTTGCCGTACTATTAGCGCCCGGTACCGCGCTTGGCGAACAAGGCGAGATCGCGCCTGCTAGTATCGGCGTGATTTATGCACTATTGATGAAGGATACTGCCTCAGCGGTGAGCAACTCCCTGCCTATCTTGGTGGTGCTAGTGGTTGGTTTGTTTATCGGTTTTGTTTGGCAACTGATCCGCGGCGCTTTTGAGTCCAGTCTCGATAAGGCGCGGCGCAATAGTGCTGAAGACACCGAAGCCAATATGCAACTGGCATCAGGCAACTACTTAGAAAAAAAACATAGCGAGCCAGTACCAACAGCACAAACCGCACAAACAAACGACCTTGCAGCTGAGCCTAAAGCGTCTGATAGCCCTACCAAAAAGCCTGTGAAAGGATTTTATAGTAAAAAACCAAGTAATGAAGCGGCGTCGCACGTAGATAAAAAAGACTAATGGCAATACTCAGTAAACATTATTTTGGATGGTATTAGCATTAAAGAAAAGACACTATTTATTAGTGTCTTTTTTTCTTTCTATAACTTTTTACATCCAAATTAGCTTGCTCAAATATACGGTTTTATATCCGTTTCATTGTTTGTTTTTTATAAGGCATAGACTATCGTAACTAAAAATTGCAAACCCATCAGTATTTTGGCATTAACACCGGTTATGCTAATCTTAAATTATTTATATTGCATGGCTTTTATTGCATGTTAGTGTCTAAATTTAGCATCTATCAAACGCCTTTATTTTCAACACATCCTAACCACTAATATTGAGATTTAACTTTATGGCAGACAATAACCAAAAGAACTTTACCGGTACCAATACTTATATCGCCACTGACGATCTCCAGCTCGCCGTTAATGCGGCGATGACGCTACAAAAGCCGCTGTTGATAAAAGGCGAGCCGGGCACAGGTAAGACCTTGCTCGCTGAAGAGGTAGCCGAGAGTCTAGGTATGCCGCTGATTACTTGGCATATCAAGTCCACGACCAAAGCTGAGCAAGGCTTGTATGAGTATGATGCAGTATCACGTCTGCGCGACTCGCAACTTGGCGATGATAAAGTCTATGATATCGGCAACTATATCAAGCCCGGTAAGCTGTGGGAGGCGTTTACTAGTGAGGAGCGTAGTGTGCTGCTTATTGATGAAGTCGATAAAGCCGATATCGAATTCCCTAATGACTTATTGCATGAGCTCGATAAAATGTCATTTTATGTCTATGAGACAGGCGAGACCATCTCAGCTGAGCAGCGCCCAGTGGTCATCATTACCTCTAATAACGAAAAAGAGCTACCTGATGCGTTTTTGCGTCGCTGCTTCTTTCACTACATCGACTTTCCTGATGAGCAAACCATGCGTCAAATTATCGAGGTGCATTTCCCTAATATCCAAGAAAAGTTGGTCAATGATGCGCTCGATCTTTTTTATAAACTGCGCAATTTGCAAGGTCTTAAAAAGCCGCCTTCGACCTCTGAGTTGGTCGATTGGTTAACGCTATTGTTAGCTGACGATATGGCACAAGAAGAGCTCGAAGAAAACTTGCGCGGCGAAAAATCCATTCCGCCGTTATATGGCGCGCTACTCAAGAACGAAGCTGACGTCAATTTATTACAGCGCTTTGCCAATATGATGCGCCGTTAATCATGAGCTTTGTAGGGCGTTTACGATAAGCTCGTATGAGCCATTTTGCTAGCTAGGCCTGTCAATAAGTGAGAGACAATCATGTTTATAAAACTCTTTTATACGCTGCGAACTTACGGCGTACCCGTCACGACTCGCGAGCTGCTCGATCTCAATGCCGCGCTCGACAAAGGGCTAATGATGCAGCCGCATCCTGAGAGCTCAGCAGACTCAGAGTATCCAGAGCTGCAGACTTTTGCCAGTCGCGAGGATATGTATCGGCTGATAAGGCTTTGCATGGTTAAAGACGAGCGTCACTTTGATAAGTTCGATCGGGCGATGGCAGATTACTTCGAAGGCGTGGATAGCTTAGATATCGATGAGCTGATGAATAAGCTGACCGATATCCCCAAAGAGTGGCTCGATCTCAAGCTCGATCCCAAAAACCTAACCGATGAGCAGCGCCGTTTGTTAGATAAGTATGGCTCGCTAGAGGAGCTGCTGAAAGCGCTAGAGGAGCGTCTTAAAGAGCAAAAAGAGCGTCATCAAGGCGGCAGTAAATGGGTCGGCACTGGCGGCAGCTCTCCTTTTGGCGCTTATGGCGATCATCCCGAAGGCGTACGCGTCGGCGGTGAGTCGCGTAAGGGCAGTGCAGTCAAAGTCTGGGAGCAGCGTAAGTATCGTAACCTTGATGATGATAAACAGCTTGGCACGCGCCAGATCCAAATGGCGCTACGCAACTTGCGTCAGTTTGCACGTACTGGTAGCGAGGATGAGCTAGATATTCATGAGACCATTAAGCGTACCGCCAAAAAAGGCGTGCTCGATATTCATATGCAGCCTGAGCGCCGTAACCGCGTCAAAGTACTCATGCTATTCGATGTCGGCGGCAGTATGGATATCCATGTTGAAGCCTTAGAGAAGCTGTTTTCAGCGGCGAAAAACGAGTTTAAAACCTTAGAGTTTTTCTACTTCCATAACTGTCTGTATGACTATGTGTGGGAGGATAATAATCGCCGACATAGTAATCCTATGCCGACTTACGAGCTGCTTAATAAGTACGGGCGCGAGTACCGAGTGATATTTGTAGGGGACGCATCTATGTCACCGTATGAGCTGTTTTCAGTTGGCGGCAGCGTTGAGTATATGAACAACGAAGCGGGAGTAGTCTGGCTAAAGCGTGTGCTCGCGCACTTCGATAAAGTCGCTTGGCTTAACCCAGAAGAAGCCGCATTTTGGTCCTATACGCAAACCATCACTGAGATAAAACAGATCTTTGACAACCACATGTATCCGATGACTTTGCATGGGGTAGAGGATATGACCGCTTATTTGGCAAGGTAGTTTCTCGTCAAAAAGTATAGCCATAAACGTAATGGTATAAAGGTCGATATCCACAGATAGCGACCTTTTTTATCATTTATAATATTTATTGATATCATCGACTTTATTATTATTTGTTGCTAAAGTGATTTTTAGCGAGCAACGGATTGTGCTACTGCTGCCTTCGTTTTATATTGTCCTATATTTGCCTTATTTCACCTGTTATTAATACTCGAGACGCTCATGATTTTCAAAAAACATCACATCGCAATCTTGCTACCTACGCTTATGGTTGTAGGCTGTGCTAGCCAAAAGCCTGCCACTCAGCCGACTAAGCCGGTACGCCAAGGTAATGTGCAAGTCACCCAAACGCAAACCATCACGGTTAAGCCAAAGCCAGTTGTCAGACCGCAAGTGGTAACGCCTGCACCAAAACCAAGCTATACTAGTTTCTCAGACTGGAAGTCAGACTTCAGTATGCGCGCGATATCTGCCGGCAAAAACCCTGCCGATATTCAGCGTTTATTAGCCTCAGCTAATCTCAATCAACAAGTCATCTCGCTAGACTCGAGCCAACCAGAATTTTCTAAAATGCCATGGGACTATGCCGACTCCGCCGTATCAAGTGGTAGAGTCAGTACTGGCCAGCGCAAGTTTAATGAGCAGCGTTCTTATTTATCTAGCCTTGAGTCGCGTTATGGTGTTCCGGCTGAGATAATAGCGGCGATTTGGGGTATGGAGTCGTCTTTTGGCGCAGTGACAGGTAACAGCTATATACCAAGCTCGCTTGCCAGCCTTGCCTATGATGGCCGCCGCCAAGCGTTTGCCGAAGAGCAGCTCTTAGCATTGGCTGACTTATTGCAGCGCGGTGATGTGTATTGGTCGCAGCTCGATGGCTCATGGGCTGGCGGCATGGGTGAGACGCAGTTCATCCCAAAGACTTGGCTCGATTATGGTGTGGATGGCGATTATAACGGTCATCGTAACCCTTGGTCTACCAAAGATGCGCTCGCCTCCACGGCCAATTATCTAAATGCTTCAGGGTGGGTACGCGGTCTGGCGCCGTTTTATGAAGCGACGCTTCCTGCCTCGTTCGATTACTCTTTAGTCGGCACGAAGCAAACAGCGGCAAGATGGGCGTCGATGGGTCTAGACACTATAGAAGATGTCAATCTAGATGCCAATACGATGATGGAGCTGTGGTTACCAGCCGGTAAAGATGGTCCAATCTTGCTGCTAAGCCCAAACTTTGATGTGATTAAAGTCTATAACAACTCCTCAAATTATGCATTGGGCGTAAGTCTACTTGGCAAAGCGATAACGGGTCAAAGTGGCCTACGCACATCATGGCCGCGATACGAGCGTCCGCTATCGACCGTACAAGTCAAAAATTTGCAGCGCCGTTTGACTAGCGCAGGCTACGATACCAAGGGCGCTGATGGTATCATCGGTACCAATACGCGCAAGGCTTTTCAGCGCTGGCAAGCGGCTAATGGACAAACGCCAGATGGTTTTATCACCCAGCGTAGCGCGATATCTTTAACTGGCTGGTGAGCGGATCTGATTATGCCTTTTTTTAAAAGTGACTATTGGCATAAATTGAAGTGGCATAAATTAAAGTGGCATAAATTAAAGTGGCATAGATCAAAGCTTAACGATTAAATGTTTTTTCTAAAATGAAGCAAAAGCTAAAAAGCATCCGAGTTAGGGTGCTTTTTTTGTAAAGTCTAAATGATTTGGGTTAAGTGATTTTGGTTAGGTGCTTTTGGTTAGGTGATAGTCTAAACGTAGGGCGCGTCAGGGCAATGTGCAGCCTTAATTTCATTATCTGTAGGCTGACGAGTGATAGTGATGGCGCTTTGCTGCTCAGGCTGCCAGTTGATAAGTTGCATATCGGCGAAGCTCTCAAGCCAGCCGCCCATGGGCCAGTGTTGCCACTTCTCATAAAAGCGATTGGCATTGACAACGATACTCGAGAGGTGATTGAGCGGCGGACGATAGACACTGTGCTGCTGATGATAGATAATATCACCAGTCAAATAAAACTCAATATTTAGTTCGCGTGCCATAAAAGCAAAGTCCGTGTCTTCTGCGCCATAACCGACATAATGAGTATCAAAACCGCCGATATTTTCAAATTGAGTACGGCTAATGGCAAAGCATAAACTCCAAAACGCACCATAGTCTTGCGTACGCTCAATTGTTCTTTTCGCTCTGTTAGTTATCTTCGCGGACTCTAATTCTATACTGTCAGTGGATTCGGCAGCTTGTTCAACCGCCTGCCCAACCGCTTGTTCAACCGCTTGTTCAACAAGGTTATGACGATAAGGATTAGTCACCGCGAGAGCATTTAGTTCACCATTGCCCCAATCACCTTGTTGTAATTTACCAGACTCATTATCGGTTAGCGGACGCGTCAGATAGAGCGGCTGACCCATCAGCAGGGCACTGGGATGCGCGGCTAGCTTCGCGCTTAATTGCTCAACAAAAGTCGTCGACGCGATACAATCGACATCCAAAAATATCAGCTGCTCATAACTGGCTTTAGCTGCGCCAAGATTGCGGTTTCGGCCAATATCGAACCCTGTTTTTTCTATAGCGTCGTTTTCGTTGTCCGACAGCAGATCTTCTTGACTAGCTGCTGCTAAATCAGTCTCTTTACTGTCCAAAGTAGGGATTTGCACGATATTGAGCGGATACTCAGCTAAGCGCTTAGGTTCAGTATCATCGTTGACGATAATGACCTCAGCAGGCTGCACGCTACCGTTAGCTAAACTACTAAGGAGATTATAAAGGTGGCGATTACGACCATAGCAAGTGGTAATGACGCTGACATCGATAGTTTTGGGTCGAGGGTGGTTTGCTTGATTCATAGTTTATTTTTATCGTATTAATCATTTAGGAGTCATATCTAGCTTTGGTAATAACCAGTCCTGAAACCAGGATTTAGTAGCCGGATAATCAACAAAGCTGTCCATCAAGGCTTGGGCCGCGGTTTTAGTGTTTGTTTCATCTACCGTATTGTTACTCACTCGGTTGCTGTCTGGCTTAGCAGATGAAGTGAGTAAACTGCCGAGACTAGGAGGGTTTTTTGACACGTCTACAAATTGTTGCCAACTCATCGCCCGCCCTTGTGCGATAAGCGCCTCTGCCATTACTTCTTGCTCACGATGTGGCCGCTCATCTGGTAGCACTACTAATGGCGTCTTGTGATGATAAGCTTGGGCGATAGCATTGAGTCCGCACGCCATTATCAACAGATCGCTATGCATAAGAAAAGGCGAGACATCGGTTACTTGCGCGGCGATATCAACATAGCTACGTTTGTTATCAGCGATTAGCCCAAGCGATATAATCAAGGCATCAGGGTGCATCTCTCGCAGTTTCGGCAGCTTAGCGTCAATCGCTTCATGGCCACCATAGCCTTTAATCACTGTAATAATCTTTGGGTTTTGTTCAGCTTCATCGGTTAGATTAAACTTTGTAGCAGGGTTTGAGCCATTATTATCGTCTTTGATTAGATCGGCTAGCGATACTATAAATGCATCATAAGAGATGGACTTGGCGCTCTTTTCAGGCAAAAAATCTAAGTATAAGGTTTTTTGTTGAAGCCAGTCGTCGGTCTCAGACGTCTCTAAGGCTTTCGGGTAGGGCGCAAGTAAGCCTAGGGCCCCGGCAAAAGCATTGAGATGCGGATCGTCATCGCGAATACCTGCAAGCCTAACGTAAAGATAAGGCACGCTAGCAGCGCGGCAGAGCATAGCGACTTCTACGCTGACATCGATAATCATTAGATCGATGCTATGCTGCTGAATAGCATTTAAGAGTTGTAGGCTACGAGTTTGGATATCGTGATTACCTACAGGAGAGTAATGCAGACTTGCCGGCTGCCAGTACTTGCCTGCACGGCCAGCCAAAATATCATCCTCTCGCTCATCCTCTGCATTAAGACGAATAATTTGGTCATTTTTGACAGTCGTAAAAGTATAAGCGTCTATGGTAAGGCTGGTAAAAACGATAAAGTTGTTACGTAAGCTGATAGGCATAAGCGCGGCTAGTTTATCCGCTTGTCGGCAATGACCTGAGCCGTGGTGATGAGCATAATAGCCAATGCGCATAAAAATTCCAAAAATTATATAAAGGTTTAGAGTAAAAATTAAACGACTCTTTCAACTTTTTGCTTCCTAGTTTCGTCTTTATTTTGAGTAGTCGTTTCACTTGGATTATTAACACTATTTTGACGATTTATATTTGAAACAGTATTGCTAGCTTTACAATTAGCGCTATCTGATACTAAAGGTTCTAGCGATAACGCTTGTCTGTATAAATCGACATAGCCATCGACCATAGCCGTAACCGAACAAAACTGCTCAGCACGCGCACGACAAGCCGCTCTTGAGCGAGTCTTAATAGTATCAAAAGCTGCTACAAAGGCCTGTTCATTACACTTAGGGACGATAATACCTGTCTCATCGTTGATAATCTCTGCCGCAGCGCCTACGTCGAAGCCTATCACTGGCGTACCGCAGGCTAAGCTCTCAGCCAAAGTGAGGCCATACGGCTCATCCCAAGTACTCGTAAATAGCATGGCGGTTGCTTGACACAAATAGTCGTTGATTTGATCTTTGGTTAAGTGACCCACGTAAGTGAATAGCGCCTCGCCATCTGCCTTATCGGCATCCGCTGCCAGTAGTGGCGCAACTTTGCTATCAAAATACTCTTGATTACTTTTGGGACCTGCGATAATCAAGTGTTTACCCGCTGTCTGACAGTATTGCATCGCTAAGTGTGTGCCTTTTTCGGGGCAAATACGCCCATACCAAAAATAAACCTCCTCGTTAATAGGCTCAATATTGGCTGTAAAAGAGTCGACATCGATACCGTTATAGACCACATGTGATGGCACAAACTCGTCAAACAGCTGCTGCTGGTGAGCGCTGATTGAAGTAAATTGCGTGGCAGTGCCTTGCTGCAGGGTTAATAAAGCTAAGCGTATATGTGGAAAAATAGGCGTATGAAAGGTAGTAAAAAAACGCTTACCAAATGCCTGACCCGTTAGCATAGGTACGTGATACAGACTATGGTTATGGATGATATCAATCTCGCCGCGTTTGTCCCTAGCAATGATATCGCTAAGCGCCTGCTGATATACAAGATACTGATACATATCCTCACGGCTCATGCCGACAGAGTCGTGCTCATTGTCATAAACTAAAGCATCAAACTGTTCGCGAGTCATGAGCGGCTGTAGGTTAGCCTGCGTTTGGCTGTCCTCATGAGCATAGAGCAGTACGTCATGACCGCGCGCGACTAGCTCATCACATAGTAGCTGAGTAATCATCTCCAAACCGCCAGCATAAGGCTGTGCAATCGGATAGAGCGAATGAGCGATGATAGCGATCTTTAGAGGCGCATGCATGAGCGGCGCAGAGCGAATCTGCATCGAAGCTTTAGGATTTGTCAGTGACATAATGTGTCCAGTAAGGGGCGATAAGGAGAATGTAAGTATTGTATTTATACCGGTATTATATTTATATCGGTTTAAACGTTCGTTATAGCTTTTATTATCAATAGCCGCACAAGCTGAATAAAAACAGCTATGAGCTTGCGGCTTCTTTGTCCGCGCAAGCTTTATTAATAGAGTGACGGCTCATAGCTGTTGATGGAATAGATTTAGCTTTTGCTAGTGAGGTAGCCGTTTTGCTTGGCTTACGCCCAGCTTTATACTGGCTATGCGTTTTAAAGTTAATAATTTGTCCCTCTGTTCGCTGATAACGATAGTTGTCTAGCGCCACACTGGCAGCAAACACTTTTATCAAACAAATCACTAAAGCAGCAATAAACAACACCGGCGAATAAAGCGGAGAAAAAGGCGCAACTAGTAGCAAAGTAGCCAAGTTAAGCATCAATAGCAGTTTAGGTAGCGCCCTGATATTGGCTATAAAGGTCGAGCGAGAGGTACTACTATTAGCTTGTTTAGGCGTACAAATAAAAGGTTTGTCACGGCCCCAAAGTACTGGCATCCACGATAAAGCGCCAAACTCCCAAAAATTCAGGTGCAGCAGCCAAGCTCGCGTTTGTTTTTTTAACGGTTTATATTTTTGTAGAAGAGAGGCAGGCTTATGGCTAGTTTGTTTAGCGCTATGTATTTGCTGGTTAAGAGGGGCGCTATCATGACTATAAGCCCAAAAGCGTCTGCCTAAAAACAGCGCGTAGCTGGCAAAAACGGCATACAAAGGCGCGAGTAATAACTGAAAATTTGCTGCAAAATTAAGTAATAAAGCGCCAGTAACCATCAGGACACACGCTAGCTGCAGCAAAATAAATAAGCCAGTGAAGTTGACCCAAGCGCTAAGCTGCGAGAGATGCGCTCTGATATAAGATAGGCGCTCAGAGTTTTGTTGAGCTTTAAAAGGTGTTTTCTCTGCTACCGACGCTTGCTTATCAGTAGCAAAATAAGAGCTCAGCACTTGCATATTGCCATAAATCCAGCGCTGTCTTTGACAGATAAGATCCGGCAAAGTGTTGGGCAACAGGCCTGTCGCTATCACTTTAGGGATAAACTGACTCTTCAGCCCTTGCCGGTGCATCAAGACACCCATTTGCGCATCTTCAGTAATAGACGCGCCAGACCAGCCGCCTAGTTGGGTAAGGGCTTGCCTGCGAATAACTGCAAAAGTACCCGTTGATAACGCGCGCTGACGGTTGAAAGGGCGGTACAGATGATAATTAAAATAATGGTTTAATTCGCTATGCACATCTATTAGGCCTTTATCGCGATAAAACTGCGGAAACTGCAACAAAGCATGAGTAGGATAGTCTACTATTGCTTGAGCGATAGCTTCTCTAGCATAAGGGAGCGCTTGATAATCACTATCGACTACCACAATATGACTACAGCTTGCGTCCATCAACTCTAGCGCTAAGTTCAGCGCTCCTGATTTAAAGTTAGCGACTTTATCCACATGATAAAAACGTACTTTAAGCTCACTTGCCAAACTGGCGCAATAAGCGGCCAAAGGCTCGTACAAGGCTTTATCTGTATGGTTGTTATCGATAATGAGAATCTCGTCATTAGCGGACTTAATGGCTAGCAAAGACTCAATAGTCGCTGTGACAACCTCAAACGGTTCAGCACGAGTCATAATCTGAAAACTTAAACTAACCGTATCCTCATTATCCAAACCTTCAGCATAAGAGCTGCGGCTTGAATGATAAGTAGTGAAATTAGGCGTAAAAGCAGTCACTTCATTAACGGTCATGATCTATCCTTGAGCATCCACGTAACTTATGGCTAATAGGGTTAAGTATTGATAATTATAATTTTAAAGTTATTTTTATAATTTTAGGCGTCAGTCATGTAAGAACAGAGCTATTAATAGTAAAGCTATACTCAGTTATAAAGTCATAATAATATGGTTTAATAGCTCAAATTAGACAAGAATTGTCGTAAAAATAGCCTAAGTGTAACGGTGAGTAATTTAGGTAAGAAAGTGTTAGTTATTAGGTGGTTAGCGTCCAGATTAGTTGCTGTATCGTCTTCTACTGATTTCTAGCACCTGCATTTAGTCAGCAGACAGGTTTTATGATTCAGAGTCATATTTGTTTACTCTAATGTATAGCTGGCGAGTAAAGTGTTATAGTCGGACCAAGCTAACATGAACGTATATTCACTTAGTGCTTTGCCTAAATGAGCATAAGCAGAATTTTATAGAGTTCGTTAAAAAGCATAATGTTTTGATAAGGATAAGATGATGGGATTATTAGTAGAAGGACAGTGGCAAGACCAGTGGTATGACACGGATGCTACTGGCGGCCGCTTTAAACGCGAAGAGTCGGGCTTTCGCAATTGGGTAACCAAAGATGGTGGCGCAGGCCCAACAGGAAAGGGCGGCTTTAAGGCTGAGCCAAACCGTTATCATTTATATGTGTCTTTAGCTTGTCCTTGGGCGCATCGCACGACTATCTATCGTAAGCTCAAAGGGCTTGAGGATATGATATCGCTATCGGTAGTGCATCCGTTTATGCGCGATTACGGCTGGACCTTTAAAGACAGCGACGGTGTCATTCAAGATCCGATCAACCATGCCAATTATATGTATGAGGTGTATACCGCAGCAAAATCTGACTATACCGGCCGCGTGACAGTCCCTGTATTGTGGGACAAAAAAAACCATACTATCGTCAGTAATGAGTCCTCTGAGATCATCCGTATGTTCAACTCCGCCTTTGATGAAGTCGGGGCAACACCGCTTAATTTACTACCAGATGATCTAAAAAACGAGATTGATGAGATTAATGAGCAGGTCTATTCATCAGTCAATAATGGCGTCTATAAAACAGGCTTTGCGACAACGCAAGAGGCTTATGAAGAGGCGGTAACCGAGTTGTTTGACGGCCTTGATAAATTAGAGGCGCGTCTGGCAACGAGCCGTTATTTAGTAGGCGATAGACTTACTGAGGCCGATTGGCGACTATTTACCACTTTGGTAAGATTCGATGCGGTTTATGTCGGTCATTTTAAATGTAATATTCGCCGTATTATTGATTATCCTAACCTTTGGAACTATCTCAAAGAGCTATATCAAGTGCCCGGTATCAGCGAGACTGTCAACATGGAACACATTAAGGCGCACTATTATACCAGTCATGACACTATCAATCCGACTGAGATCATACCACTTGGCCCAGTTATTGACTTTAACGAGCCGCATAACCGTGAGCAGATGAGCGCATAAATAGCGGCTTTAAAACCGATATATTAGCTTATTCATTTTTGCAGAAACCCACTATCTAAAAGCTAGTGGATTTTATACACTCGCACAAGTGATACTTTGAAATTGAACTTTTGATAAATGGTTAGGAGCTAAAAATGACTGATAGAGTCGATCCACAAGACATACAACACAAATTTGAGCGTTGGTCTGCTCTACAGTCAAAGTTATTACAGGCGCAGCAAGATTGGAGAGAGGCAGAAGCGCTACTGTCTGAGGTACAAGAATACTATTTAAGTCCGCAGTGGATGCAAGATCGCAAGGCTGATGTCACGATTAAGCACTCTGGTGAGGCTCATTCTATCTTTAGCGAAGACGGTATTTGGAATGCGATGACAGAGCATCAAGAGCAGGCGATTACTTGGATGCGCTTAGGGTTGGACGCTATCGACAAGTAAATCAAGGCGTTAGCACTTAGTGATTATCGGCCTGCGCGTTTGTTAGTGTTTATCAGATAAACGCCGCTTTACAAACCAGCCAATAATAATGACAACGATAAGGATGCCAATACCTGTCGAGTAAGGGGCGAGCGTCGATTCAATAACCTCGTAGTTTTGGCCCATATAGTAACCCGCGAGCGTCAGACCTGTCGTCCAAATGCTTGCACCAAGTGCGGAGAGCCCCAAAAACGGTAGCATCGGCATATTATTCATACCGGCAGGAATCGAGATAAACGAGCGGATACCAGGCACCATACGACCAAAGAATACCGCTTTTTTACCGTGCTTATCGAACCATTCATTGGTAGCTTTGATATCGTCAGGTTTTACAAAAACAAATTTGCCATATTTTTTGGTTAAGGCTATCAAGCGCTCTTCATTAAACACGCGGCCTAAATAGTACAGTGGTAACGCACCAAGTACCGCGCCAAGCGTCCCTGCTAGTATGGCAAGTATGAGATTAAGCTCACCATTTGAGGCGGCAAACCCAGCAGCAGGCATAATGACCTCAGAGGGAATAGGCGGAAAGACGTTTTCGGCAAACATGGCAAAGATAATGCCAAAGTAGCCAAACTTCGCCGTGATAGAGAGTACCCAGTCACTGATTTGACCCATAAAAAACCTTTAAAATAGAATGAACAATACTGCTGCTAAGCCGAATATTTAGGCAAAAGATACTAGCTCATCACTGGTTTTTCAATTTAGAAGGTTTTACGCGCTGTGCAAGTTTCGTTAACGTATATCTAAATCATCAGCGTAGGCAAATAGTGCCGGCGCGCCTCCGGTATGCCAAAATAAGACGTTATCGGTTGCTTTGATTTGCCCGGTGCGTATCATATCGATGAGTCCGCCCATCGCGCGTCCCGTATAAACAGGGTCCAGCAAAATACCTTCGTTTTGCGCAGTCAATGCAATCGCTTCTTTTTCAAGCTCGCCGATCACCCCATAACCGTCGCCAACATAATCAGAGTTGAGTATCAGATCGTCCGCAGTGAACTGATAATCGGCTGCAATCAACTGCGCTGTGCTGTTGGCTAGGCTCACGATATGCTCATCAAAAGGCACTTTATCCATCTCACCTTTATCAATATTGATGCCGACTATTTGACTATGAGTCTGCAGTATTTTATTGCCAAGCATTAAGCCGGCATGAGTCGCGCCAGAGCTAGAAGCGAAGATAATATGGCTAAAATCTACCTTTAACGCTTCACGCTGCGCGTTAAGCTCTTTGTACGCCTCGATAAAGGCCACCGCACCTAATTCATTAGAGCCGCCGTAAGGAATGACATAAGGTTTTTTGCCCTCAGCTTTTAACTGTGCCACGAGGGCTGGAATATCTTCCCCCTTACGGTTCTCGCCTGCCCAATGGATATGGCAGCCGTAGACTTTATCGAGTAGTAGATTACCTTGCGGCTGCTCGGGCTCTTCGCCGCCTAAGACGAGATGACACTCAAGCCCGAGGCTTGCCGCAGCCCCTGCCGTTTGCCGGCAATGATTGGACTGAATAGCACCTGCAGTAATCACCGTATCCGCGCCTTTGGCTAACGCATCACCGATAATGTATTTAAGCTTACGCGTTTTATTACCGCCGAGGGCGAGTCCCGTATTGTCATCGCGCTTCATATAGATATTGGGGCCGCCAAGCGTTTTGCTTAAACGTGTCAATTCAATCAAGGGCGTAGGGAAGTAGCCTAGCGACGCTTTAGGGAGGTTATGAGTCATAAAAAGTCCATTTTTAAGAGTGATTTATAGTCACTTCAAGCGAAACAAACATTTAGTATTAGCGTGAAATATGAGCTGCTCGTCACACTTGTTATTCTACAATGATAAGCATCGAGATTCATAAGTTTACTTATTTTATCAAACTGTACTCATAAAAAACCCTCATTCAACATTAAGCTTGAATGAGGGTTGGATATTGTCTAACGCTATTATAATGAGGCTACTGAGATTTAGAAATGCACTTTTACTAAGGCACTAGGTACGCTTTGATTGACGCCATCCAAACCAAATTTATTACGCCAGTAACTGTATTCCAAACCCACTTCAATACGGTTATCGATGCCTAGCGCCTCTTGCAAATTGTACTTAATTTGCGGATTAATATGTAGCTGATCTTCTAAATCATCATTGTTAAATGAGTAATCAATATAGCCATCAACGACGAAGTTGTTTTTCTCCCAACCATAAGTCAAAGTAATTTGCTGATCATCAGCGTCATTAGGGCCTGAGTTGTTATTGAATACATGATACAAGGACGCGGAAGCGTATTTCATACCTCCGATAGGCACATCGAGATCCGCACCGACTCCAACCAGATAGTTGTCTTGGCTAAAGCCGCTAGAGTTGGAGCCAAACTCGTATTGAGCGGCAAAATTGACTTGTTTGATAAAGCTATCATTAAAGGTTGCGACTTTAAATTTAGGCGCAAGCTCGCCATAGATGTCTTTGGCTCGGCTTTTCTCATTATCGCTCGCGCCTTGCAAGCGATCAACGAAGAAAAACACGCCGCCCCAAGTATGCGCAGAGGCATGCTCAAGCGTGAGCGTAGTCAGCTCGCCATCTTTTGCTAGCTCATAATCCTCACCGTATAGCAGTGAGACGCTAGTATCTGAAAACAGCACTTTAGCCTGCGCATTGCTAAACGCTCCTAGTGCTAGTGTAGCGATAACAGCCGTGGCTAATGGTTTGGCAACAGAGCGCTTAATATTTAGGCAAGGTTTTTTGATCTCGGTCACAGAGGTTGATGCAATTGAGAGAGGATGACGCACAGTAATACTCCTTTATGTACAGTCGTTGGCGAAACATAGTTAACTATCGAAAACAGGCTTAACTTATAATAACGGCATTCATTAAAAGCTGATCTCTAAATGCAAAGTTTTTTACTTTCGCTGTAGCCGTTTATAAAGGGAAATGCCTAGTAAGGTAATCACGTAAATCACAGTTGATTGAGGCGTCACGTGGTTACTTATTACAATATTTATTAACAATCTGAAACAGTTAAGCACGTTCTAAAGGCGCTGACAATGGAAAATTAGCGAACAAAATCAGCTATATAGGCAGTGTTTAAGAAAAGGGTTCACTAAGTTTATGATTTATAAAGAATAACTGACCAAATGGTCAGCTTTGCTTTTTTGTAAATGAAACAGAGCATTTAGGAAGAGAAGGGGTATTTGGATCTTTTTGATCATTAACGATAATAAATAGTTCGCTGTACGGATGTGAAAGATAATCCATCTAACCAAAGTAGAAACCCCAAACAGATCACTGTTTGAGGTTGAAAATACTTAAACTTTACACCGTTAACGCTAAAACTTTAAGACTTACGCGCTTGTACTAGATCGACAATAAGCGCCTTTAATAAGCTGATCGCCATTAAGATAATAATAAACGAGAAGGGCACCGCCGCGATAATCATGGCAGAAGTAATGGCATCTAGTCCACCTGCGAGAAGTAATGCAGCAATCACCGCGGTCAAAGCGACAATCCAAATAAGAATATGCTTGGCTCTATTCTTAATGTTGATCTTACCTGCCGCATTGATGAGATTAATCACTAATATCGCTGAATCGGCTGAGGTGACCAAATAAGTAAGCAAGAGGACCACAACCATCGCGGAGACGCCGATAGCCATCGCTGGCTGCAGCATAAAGCCTATAATCTCAAACAGCTGAGCGGTTAAGCCTGAGTCGAATATCTGACCTCCTGCGACGCCGCTGAGCTCCAAATCGATACCCGTACCACCGATTAAAGTGAACCAAATAAATAGCGTCAGACTAGGCGCGACGATACCTATCAGGCCAAACTCACGAATAGTACGGTTTTTAGAGATGCGCGCTAAGAACATACCGACAAATGGCGCAAATGCGATCCACCACGCCCAATAAAAAATAGACCAGCTGGTCTGCCAACTGCCAAGCTCTGTATTTGGATCCCAAACCGTAAACATCATCGCCGGTAGATTGACGATATAGTTAAAAATACCTTTACCGAGCATCTCTAAGGCAAACATCGTTGCGCCAAAGATCAAGAAGAAAGCCAGTAATAAGATCGACAATACCATATTAATATTACTGAGCCATTTCACCCCGCGTCCCACTCCCGATAGCGCAGAAGCAGTCGATAGACACATCACGATAAATAACGATAACAGCAGCGCGCCAGTGGTCGGTTCAGGACTCGCCGTGTTAGTCACTAGCCACTCAGCTCCGGTAATGCTGTATAAGCCTGAGGCAAAGGTGCTTAGCCCCACTCCAATAGTTTGCGAAATACCAAAGATAGTGGCAATCACCGCTGAGATATCGATGATATCTCCAAGCTTGCCCTCTAAGTGCTTACCAAACAGTGGCGTGAGAGCAGAGCGCATCGTTAGTGGCAAGCCGCGTGCGTAACTAAAAAACGCCAAGCAGATACCGACTAAACTATAAGTCGCCCAGACACTAATACCCCAATGCAAAAAAGAGTAACGGTAAGCGGCAGATAATGCCTCCTCGCTTCTGGGTAGCACTACACCATCAATAGGGGCTATCGTGTTGGCCGCAATTTGCTCTTGATAAACAGCAAAGACATCCGCCCCTTCAGGCAGCCTAATACCGTTATTACTTAGCGTTGCCATAATCAAGTCTTTTGACATGATAGTCTCGGGGTTACTGGACAGATGCCAAAGCGGCTCGGCGGCGCTATAGGTCAATACCCCGATACCGATGCCGGCTCCAAAGATCATTGAAAACCATGAGAAGTTTGAAAATTCAGGTTTTGCATTGGGATCATTTCCAAGCTTAGTGCGCCCAAACGAGGGCCATAATATGACGGTCAGGCAGACAATGATGTAGAAGGAAACGGCATAAATATAATAGCCATTAAGATTAGCATAAGACCAGTTTTTTATAGCACTGAGGACGATACCGGAGCGCTCGATATCACTTAATATCCAAATTACAACTAAAGATATTAGTAGTAGAGCGCTCAGGGCCACAAAGCGATTAAGACCCTCAAAAAATCCTGAGTCCTGAGTCTTTATATGCAGATGTTTTAACGGAGGGCGAAAAGCCATAGCGTTTCCTTGACTTGCGATAATAGCTACCGCAGGGTTTGATAATTATGAAAAAGAGCAATCAGTGGTGGCCATATGAGTAGTTGTTATGAGTAGTTTTTTGGGCACTACTGAATACTCATAATAGATGGGTCACGATTGACTAGAAGGGGTGCTTTGACCAGACGATTAAGTGCTAATAGCAAAGCTTTAGAGGGGTAGTGATGGAATAATAGCGATAATATTTATCGAAGCAGAAGACGACTCTATGACGATGAGTACGCCTTATTTATAATGCGTCAAAGCCTAAAAACAAAAAAACCCCAAGTAAATGAATACTTGAGGCGAAAATCGTTTAAACCTTGTGGTTAAATGTATTTTTCAAATATGGCGCAGCGGACGGGACTCGAACCCGCGACCCCCGGCGTGACAGGCCGGTATTCTAACCAACTGAACTACCGCTGCTTAGGTCGTCTTAGCATCTTGCCTTTATAAAAGGCTCACTTGCTAATAAGTGGTGGGTGATGACGGATTCGAACCGCCGACATTCTGCGTGTAAGGCAGACGCTCTACCAACTGAGCTAATCACCCTGAGAAGCGTTAAAAAATTGCACTGCAATTTTAGCTTCGCAAGAGAAAATTCCTTAAAGGGAATTTTCTAGAAGTTATGTACCTAAACTAGGTACTGAAATCCTTAAATTAGAATTTCTAACTCGTTTAAAGCTGTCACCGCTTTAAACTATAAAACCTCTAACAACTCAGAACCAATAAAGCCCCTTGCTGTGGGTGTGTATTATATAGATTTGGTGATGCCTGTCAAATACTATTTTATAAATTCGACAAATAAATAATGTAACTGGCTAAAAGCGAATTATAATAGTGGTTTGTAGGCAATATTATTTGTTGACTTCCTCCCCGACCTAAAGGAACGGGGATTCCTACTAAAGACGGCCAAGCCCGACCGCGAGAATGTTTTTTGCTCCATTAACATCTCTGTTATGGGTCATTTTACAAGAACGACAAAACCACTCTCTTATACCAAGACCTGATCTACCTTTCGGACTGTCTTGGCGAGAGCCGCAACACGAGCAGGTTTGGGTGCTGTACGCTTCATTGACTTCGATATAGTGGCAACCTGCGTTCGCGCATTTATAATCCAGTTGCCGCTTAATCTCAAACCAACCAGCATCATAGACGGATTTGGCCAGTTTGGATGAAGTGAATGATGTTGATTTAATCTTTCCAACAACGATTAGGCTGTTGGCTTTGACAAGCTTTGATGTGAATTTATGAATTAAATCCTGGCGGGTATTTTTAATCTTGGCGTGAATGGCACGGACCCGTTTTTTATTCTTGGCTCTTTGGGCAATTGCCAGTTTTTCGGCGTATTGATGGGTCAGCTTAGTGGTTAGAACATCGCCATTACTACTGACCGCTGAATCCTTACAGCCTAAATCAATACCGACTTGGCCAGTGCCGCACTTAATCTTTGGAAATTCTTTAACGGTGATACAGGCATACCAGTGACCACGATTGTCCTGCACCAATTCGCAAGTATTGATGCTGTAGAGCGAGAGGTTATGGCTATCCCATAGGTCTATTGTGAGCTTTTGACGGTTAGCTAAGCTAAATTGCAGGGTGCTTTTTAAAGACTTTTTACCGCTTTGGCGCGTACTGATATGCTTAATGGCGGTCTTTTTAAAAGGAATCCAGCCAAGAGATCTACGTTTGGCCTTTGGGTTGTTGGTGCGCCAGTTGAGTTTGGCTTTTTTAAACTGTTTACGGGATTTAGCGTGAACCTCACTAATCGCTTGCAAGGTTTGGCTGTGCAAGTTTAAATACTCGCCACTACCTTTGGTATAAGCGGCCAAGTCATAGGCTGAAAAGAATTTGCCTGTGCGCTGTAAATGTTTAAAACTAAGCTCATTGACGTAATTCCAGACAAAGTTAACTGACCCAGCCAAGATATTAAGCTGAGTGGCATGTTTGTCTTTGATGCGTAGCTTGAGCGTTTTCATGGGATAATTATGATCTCAATGTATTTGGTTATCAAGGGGTTCGCTATACTGGGCGACAACGATTGACGCCTGATATCCACGCCCTAGAAGGATGTGGTTTTACGGCGTTGGATGATAAATTACATTTGATACATTATAGGAAGGAGGCTTACCATAGCAGTTTGTTTTTCATACCTATAGATAGACGTGCTATATAAGCTGCATAAACGCTAATAGATGCTGCAAGCTTAGAACACCTTAATCATTGGAGAGTATTATAGACCCTTTAGCGACACAACAGACACTTGCGCCTTGGTCCTGGATCGACTTGGCCGGTCTTGGTTTAGTATTGCATATTACTTTGATGGTCGTTATGACGCTGCGTATCGTCACAGTGCAGCGCAATATTGGCGTGTCTATTGCTTGGATTGCTATGCTCTACACGCTGCCTTTAGTCGGCTTTATCGCTTATCTATTATTAGGTGAGCCGATGATTGGGCGGCGCTATCGGCAGCGCGTTGACCAAGCGCAGCTATTGACCAACGATATGGCAGCGCGCGAGCGTTTGGTATTTGATCAAGGCCAAGATCTATTGTCCGATCATTATCGCGGGGTGAGCTCTATCGGGACGCGAAAGACCGGCTTTGGCGTATTTGCTGGTCATCAAATGCAGCTGCTGACGAGTCCAAGCGCTATTTTTGATCAGCTTATTGCTGATATTCATAATGCTGCTCACACTATTTATATGGAGTTTTATATTATCTACCCGAGAGGCCAGGTGCTTGAAGTACTGCAGGCTTTAATGAGTGCCGCGAGGCGCGGGGTAGAGTGTCACATCCTAGCGGATAGTGTTGGTAGTCTAGGGTTTTTTAATCGTAAGCACCAAGAAGCTTTAGAAAATGCCGGTGTCTTTGTTTATCAGTCACTGCCAGTAGGTCTACTTAAGACCTTGTTTAAGCGCTCAGACTTGCGTAATCATCGCAAGATTATCGTCATCGATGAGTATATAGGCTATACCGGTAGCTTCAATCTGGTTGATCCTAACTATTTTAAACAAGATAAAAACGTCGGCCAGTGGATCGATGTGATGATTCGGAGCACAAGCGTGCAACCGATTAGTATCGCGACGGCTATGAGTAAAGTGGTGGTCACCGATATCGGCGCTGAGAGTCAAGATAATCTCTATGAGCTTGATAAGCGGGTAAATAATTACACGCGTAAGCTCTGTGTGATGCATCCTACTATCAACGATCTGAACAGTCGGGTGCAATTGCTTGATGAGCAGGGGCATACGCAAGAGAGTGCCGTGCAGCCATTAGCGGGGACAAACTTGATAGATATTGCGCCTATGCCAATAGTCAATAACGTTATCGCTCAACTGATCCCATCAGCGCCGCAGCTGACCGGGCATGTCATTTATAATACGCTAGTCACGGTTATCCACCGTGCTAATACGCGCATTCAGATTACTACGCCTTATTTCGTGCCAGACGAAGCCTTATCTGGGGCGCTAACTACAGCTGCAAGGCGCGGCGTCGATGTGACGTTGATTGTGCCAAAGAAAGTAGATTCATTTCTGGTACAGCATGCCTCGCAGGCTTATTATCAAGAGCTGTTAGAGGCGGGCGTGAAGATTGCACGCTTTGAAGGCGGCTTGCTACATACCAAAACCGTGGTCATTGACGATGATTACTGCCTGTTTGGTACAGTGAATATCGATATGCGTAGCTTTTATTTGAATATGGAGGTGACTTTGGCGATTTATACCCCAGAGATGGTGGCGCAAGTTCTGAGCTGCCAAAACGCTTATTTGGAGAATTGTGATTTTTTGGAGCTGCATTATTGGCAGCAGCGCCCTCGTTCTAAAAGCTTGTTCGATAATGTGATACGCTTGTTTAGTCCCTTATTATAATTTGCATGTTTATTCACCCATAGGATACGTTTCGCTATGTCTGTCAGCTCTGATTCATTTGTAGCCAAGACTTCACTGGATTATATCGCTGAAGGGTACTGGCAGGACTTTTTGGCTCAGCGTCCTATCGCAGGCGGTGTCGCTTATGAGGCTGAGCTGCAGGCTTGTAAGTTAGATGAGACGCTAGCGAGTTTGCAGCGCGTGGACACGCTACTATTACAGATACGCCGAGATAATGCTAAAAACGCAGTAACAGAGCAGCACTTATTGGCAGATGATCGCTTTCGCCATCTATTATGGTTCCTTGCGTTTTATGCCGGCCGCATTTTAGCCGGTGAGTGGCAAAGCTTGCCGCATTGGTACAGTCAGTCTGATCTACGCCGCCGATATCCTCAGCTGAGCCTATCTGCCGATGATTTTTATCAAGACATGGCAGTAGCTTATCGAGAAGACAGTGCTCAGGTAAACGATGATTTAAATGAGGTAAGCGCTCATGCAGCGGCGTTATTTTTTGCTTTAGAGCCAATCGGTTTGCGCCTATTTGGTCATATTGATAGGCAGTTTGTCGCCGCTCAAGGAGGACAGATTGCTAGCGGTCTATATCAAGCGGTCAAAGAGCGCTTGCCTCAAGTGTCTTCGCAAATATCTCAAACATCTCAGTCGGCGAATACCACAGTAGAGACTCAAAGGCTGCCAGCGAATACGGAAAATAACTCAGAATATCAGCAACACTTAGGACAAGATGAATCAGTGCAGATAAACGCTAAGCCGCCTATTCAGCCTGTCTTATCGTCAACCACAGCGCAGTTAAAGCCAACGGATAGCGATAACCATCCTAAAATTGCAACCAATAATGAAGTTAATAACCCTGCTCATAAAAGCCCTAATAGCCAGACCGCAAATAATAAAGTTGCTAATAAAAACGCCCAACCGACGCCTGAGATCTTTACTCGTTTGTTAAACGAGCTCAATGAGATTAAAGTACCGCAAAATGCTGGAAACAAGGAATATGAGCAAGCTTGTCATATACTCGATCAGTTCGAGCGTCATATCGCAAAACAAAACAAACCACGCGCGCAAGTTAAATTCTCTGATACTCATCAAGCCGCTCGTCTGCAGGCATTAGGCTTACTACAAAAATCAGCTAACGCCGGCCATACTGCCGCTATGCTCCGACTCGCGATGTATGAGCTATTAGGCGAAGGCACCGCTAAGTTAAATATGGATAGCGAGTCTGATAAGGACAAAGCTAGTACAGATCGGGCTAGCATAGATCAGGCGAGTAAGGAGAAGGGTATAAGCTTAGTCAAACAAGCCGCTAACGCCAATGATAGCCGCGCCCAGCGCTTGTTAAGTAAGCTGTACTATCAAGGGTTTGGGCTGACGCAAGATATAGACATGGGCAAATATTGGCTCGAGCAGGCGGCGGACAACGGTCATCCTGAAGCGCTAACTATCAATCAAGAGTGGCAGCAAGCACAGCTCTTGATGACGACTAAAGCGCAAGAGCAGCACAGCTTAAAGCGATATCAGTGGCTTATTGGCGCGATAGTGGTAGCGGCGCTTTTATTAATTATATTTGTCTAATGGCTAATTCTCATTGACTAAAGTTTACGGTAAAATTGTCACGCTCATTTTTAGTTTTTCGTCTTGTCTGCTTAAGTTAACGTGTCGGCTGTGTTTGCTGCCGTCTTATCCCTTATTGAACGGGTCTCATGTCATGCCGTCCTCTTATACCCCGCCGTCTTCAACAGATATAGAGACACAGGAGCCTAGCGTCGATTTAGTCGAAGTTTACGCTGAGCCGATGAAGCTTGCTATGCGTACTCCGCAAAGCCCGCCTTGGTATTATCGGGTGGTGATTGGTATTCTCAAACCCTTATATCGTCTGCAAGTCTGGCGCCGCTCGCATAAGCGCGACAACTATCAGCAAGAAGTGGCTCAGCGCTTTGGTAAGCAGTATCCGGCGCTCGCAGCTCCATCAACGGCAGATATCTCGACTCAAAAAATAATTTGGTGTCATGCGGTGTCTTTAGGCGAGACCAACACCGCCGCGCCTTTATTAGACGCTTTACTAGCGAAGGGCTACCAGATTTGGTTGACCAATACCACGCAGACGGGCTTTGCGCGTGCCGCTCAGCGTTTTGCTGACGATATCGCGCAAGGACGGCTGACTCATAGCTACGTGCCGGTAGATAGTCCGGCTGTCATTGATAAGTTTTTAAGTCACGTACAGCCGATGGCCGCTTTGTTTATCGAAACTGAGCTTTGGGCCAATATTTTAACCAAACTCTCGATTCAGCAAATCCCTAGTATTTTGGTCAATGGACGCTTATCCGCCTCTTCATTCAAAAGCTACCAAAAGATCGAATCGGTCAGCGCGAGCATGATGCAAAATCTAACGCTGATTATCGCGCAGGACGATGAGTCGGCGAAACGCTTTCGCCAACTTGGCGCATTAAGCTCACAGATACGAGTAGCCGGCTCATTAAAATGGGTGATTAACACGCCAAAACCAGTAGCCACAAATATGCAAGTAGAGCAAGAGTCTACAAATAGTATGACGCTAAAGGGTCTCAATCGGCCGATATGGATAGCAGCAAGTACCCATGCAGGCGAAGAGAGTATTGCGCTGGCATGGCAGCAGCAGTTGCTGTCAGATCCTAAGCTTGCCAATACGCTACTGATTATCGTACCTAGACATCCTGAACGTTTCGCTGAGGTCGCTGAGCTTATCAAAGCCACTAATCTGACTATGGCAAGGCGTAGTTTGGATGAGCCTATCACTGCACAGACCCAAGTGTATCTTGCGGATACGATGGGCGAGCTGATGCACTGGTATGAGCAAGCGGATGTGGCTTTGGTCGGCGGCTCGTTGGTAGATATCGGCGGTCATAATCCTGTTGAGCCTGCGAGCGTAGCGACGCCTGTGCTAATGGGCCAATATACGCAGTCTTGTCAGAGTGTGGTGGATAAACTGGTAGAGGTAGGGGCGCTTTATCAGCCTAATAATGAGTTTTATCAAGACCATCAGCAATTGCTCTCTCAAAATTCAAAGAATGATGCTCTGCAAAAGACTAGTAAAAGCCAATCATCAAACACTAGTAAGAGCGCAAACTCATCAGATCAGGCTAAGATGTATAGCCAGTTACAGCTTTGGCTGAGTGATTTATCAGCCGCTAAGCGCGCAGGGCAGGCAGGCGCGCAATTGACAAGTGAGCAACAAGCGGTGCTTACGCAGCAACTTGAGATGATTGAGACGGTCATTAGTCAGTCATTACAAGGAGTAACGGGTAGAGAAGTGCTGTGAACTGTCTACTATTACCCATCGATAATTTCTCAAATGCTGACGCTACAAGCGCTCAAGCTTATATCAGCGACCCTAAACAAATCGATCATATCCATAAGGTATTAGGCTTGCAGGTAGGCGATAGCTTAAAGATTGGACAATTAGGCGGCAAGCTGGGCAGCGCGATTATCGATGATATGACACCAACTGTCATTCAGCTACGCGAGGTGCAGCTTACTCTTGCACCGCCTAATAAGTTAGACCTCACCGTTGTTTTAGCACTGCCACGCCCAAAAGTGCTGCGCCGATTAATTATGGATATGACAGCGCTTGGGGTGGCACACATCATCTTAATAAACAGCTATCGCAGCCAAAAAAGCTACTGGCAAAGCCCGATGCTTGGCCGTCTTGACGAGTTTGTACTCGAAGGACTACAACAATCCGTTGATACTATTGCGCCGACTATCACCTTAGAAAAACGCTTTAAACCTTTTGTGGAAGACAAGCTACCGCGTTTGCTCACAGACATAGATGGACAGGCGATCGTTGCTCATCCTTACGGTGCGTTATCGCTATCAGCTTACTTACAGCGAGCGTCTACTGATAGCTTACCTAAGATAGTTTTTATCGGTAGCGAGGGCGGCTGGATCGACTATGAGATTGAGCTACTAGCTACGCAAGGCTGTCAAGCGCTTACTATAGGCTCAAGAATATTGCGTACTGAAGCGGCAGTCAACGTCATTGTCGGGCAGTGGCTGTTACCTCATTAACAAACCTTGCAACATCAAGCACATTATAGCTTCTGCTCTTATGAGCGAGTCGCATAAAGTTATTGATAATTAATATCATCTCTATTAGTATGTATTTGCTCGTTTTAAGCCGTTTATCTCGTTATTTATAACCCCCTATCGATGTTCTTTTGTTTATAATCCAGCTTTGGAGAAAGCCATGTCGTTACAAGCGCTTAATGATTCAGTTGCGGTAAGTCAGCCCATAAAGACCACGTTATCTGTGGCTATGTTTAGTATGATGTTAGGTTTGGTCGGTTGTAATCAAAGCCAGACACCTGAACAGACGGCTGAAGACGAGGCATCAACAACTGAAGCGGCAACGGCCAATAGCGATCAGTCGGTGACGATTTATTCATCGCGTAATGAGCAGCTGATTAAGCCGTTATTAGATCGCTATACCGAAGAGACTGGCGTTGAGATTGAGCTGGTAACTGATAAAACAGGCCCACTGATGGCGCGTCTACAAGCAGAAGGTGATAACACCCCAGCTGATATGCTATTAACCGTTGATGCCGGTAACTTATGGCAAGCAGGAGAGCAGGGCTTATTGCAGCCGATAGCATCAGAAACTCTAAATACTAACGTTCCGGCGAAGTACCGTGATCCAGCGGGTAATTGGACAGGTCTGTCGCTACGCGCTCGTACTATCTTTTATGACCCTAGCAAAGTCGATGCTGAGGAGCTATCGACGTATGCTGATCTGGCTGATCCAAAGTGGAAAGGCAAGCTATGCCTGCGCACTTCAAAAAAGGTCTATAACCAGTCATTAGTCGCTAGTATGATTGAGCACTTGGGCGCTGAAAGAACTGAAGAAGTGATTCGCGGCTGGGTAGATAATCTAGCCACTGATGTGTTCAGCGATGATACGAGTATGCTAGAAGCTATTGCGGCTGGTCAGTGTGAAGTGGGTATCGCTAACAGCTACTACTATGGCCGCATCCTTGATGAAAACCCTGATTTTCCAGTAGAGATATTTTGGGCCAATCAAGACACAACTGGCACCCATGTCAACATCTCTGGCGCGGGCGTAGTTGCGGCAGCAGACAACCCAGATGGCGCGCTTAAATTGATGGAGTGGTTGTCGTCTGATGAAGCGCAAGGTATCTATGCCAGCTCCGATAAAGAGTATCCAGTAAAACAGGGCGTTGATGAGTCAGAGATGCTCAGATCTTGGGGCAGCTTTAAACAAGATGATATCAATGTTCAAAAATTTGGCTCGCTACAAACTCAAGCGATTCAAATGATGGACAAAGCAGGCTATAAGTAAGGCTTGTTCATTAGCGTCGCTATAGAGGGTAGAAGATGGTAGTAATATGGTAACGATACCAAAAGCGTGCGAACATGCAGACGATATAGGGGCTCCAGACCTTATCGTCGTTAAGGATCGCACCCTTCTTAAACGTGTTTTATCGAAATCAGTCTTAGGACTGATTTCGTTGTTTATGCTGATACCGATTTTGATCGTCCTACTGTCTTGGACACAGCCGATGGCTGATATCTGGCCACATATGGGCGAGTATGTGCTGCCGCAAGTACTAAAAAATACCGCTATCTTATTAGCGATGGTGACGGTCATCTCGGGTAGCGTGGGTACTTCGCTGGCTTGGGTTACGAGTATGTACCGCTTCCCAGGTCAGCGGTTTTTTTCTTGGGCTCTGATGTTGCCGCTTGCAATACCCGCCTATGTTTTCGCCTTTGTCACTGTCGGTATGGTTGATTTTAGTGGGCCTTTGCAGACGAGCTTGCGAGAGCTGGGCGTGACCACTGCTATTCCCTCAGTGCGCAACGTTTGGGGCGCAGGCTTTATTTTGTCGCTTGCTTTTTATCCTTATGTTTACTTATTAGCGCGGCAAGCTTTTTTGTCGCAAGGTCACCGCGCGATCGAAGCGGGGCAGATGCTTGGGCTCAGTCGTAGCCGCGTGTTTTTTCGTTTGGCGCTGCCGCAAGCACTGCCTTGGATTATTGGTGGACTTTTACTTGCCAGCATGGAGACGCTAGCGGATTTTGGTGCGGTATCGGTATTTAATGTCGATACCTTTACCACTGCTATCTATAAGGCTTGGTTTGGCTTTTTTAGCCTGACTACTGCCGCGCAACTGGCGGCTTTACTTATTGGCGTAGTGTTTATCGTGGTGATATTTGAGCAGTATTGGCAGGCACGTCGCGGCTCGATAACCGCGCAAAGCAGTAATAAGCGCCTGACGAGTAACGCAGCAGCTAAATGGGGCATGACGCTGCTTTGTAGTCTGGTATTTTTATTGGCATTTTTAGTACCGTTTTTGCAGCTACTGTATTGGACGGCGATGAACTACCGCCAAGACTTTGATGCGCGCTATATCGATTTTGTCACTAACAGTCTGCTTATTGCGAGCATGACCACAGTGCTGATTGCCTTTCTCGCTATTATCATTGCTTGGATTAAGCGTCAGTATGCCGATAAGAGCACGAAACTGATGACCACGCTTGCTAATTTGGGCTATGTGGTACCAGGCACCGTGCTTGCTGTTGGCGTGTTTATTCCTATTGCTTGGCTAGACAATCAGCTGATCGCTTTTGGTATTACCACTAAGCAAGTATTATCAGGTAGCGTCATTGTGATGCTATTAGCACTCTCAACGCGTTTTATGACGGTGAGCTTTCAGCCGATCGATCGTCAATTACAGCGACTGACGGTCAATCAAGAAGCCGCCGCTGAACTGTTAAGCAGTAGTCCGTTCCAGCGCTGGCGACAAGTGGTATTGCCGGTACTTAGTCCGGGAGTGCTGACGGCTTTGCTAATGGGCTTTGTGGAGGTGATGAAAGAGATGCCAATCACCCTAATGACGCGTCGGCAAGGCTGGGATACGCTGGCGGTACGAGTGTTTGAGATGACAAGCGAAGGCATGTGGGCGAGAGCGGCGCTACCGAGTTTGCTGATTGTGTTGGTGGGGCTAATACCTGTATGGATATTACTACGCCAAAGTGAAAAGCATAGCTAATCTGCATAAATGGTAATCGTTCATGATTAACATGTTAGTATGAGCACTTTTAGATTTCTCCTTTAATTTTGTCACCTTTAAATAGCAGCGAGCACCTCTAATATTGAGTATCCCTAATATTTATTATCGCCCGTCTCATTTATTTATCGCTTACGAGAACCTTCTATGTATACCAACTTGACTAATGATACTTTAGATACCGAGGAGAGCTATGCAAAACAGCCTTCTTCTAAAGACCGTCAATCCCTTACAAAAGGTCTAGATCCAAAGCTTATCAAAGCCAAAGCTAGGCTAGAAGTGAGCAAAAAATCATCTGTGCTCCCGGTATCAGCGTTACCGCAAAAAGGCCAAACTATGCAAAATACGCAAACGCTTGGTGAAGCGGATACGGGTAGCGATAGCAGCAGTGAGCAGAGCGACGAGCAACGTAACTACCGTGACCCGCGCGCCTCAAAGAGCGATACTGAGCCTTTTTTAAAAGTAGAAAACTTAATCGTGGGCTACGATGATGTGACTATTGTCAATGGCTTGTCATTGAGCCTGCAACAAGGTGAGATCGGTTGTTTTTTGGGGTATAGCGGCTGCGGAAAAACCACAGCGCTGCGAGCTATTGCTGGGCTTGAGCCTATCCGCCAGGGCAAAATTGAGCTCAATCATCAGCGTCTAACCGAACAAGATAACCGCCATTCCTTTGCGGTGGCTCCTGCCAAGCGCGGTATGGGTATGGTGTTTCAAGACTATGCGCTATTTGGTCATCTCAGCGTTGCCAAAAACATTGGATTTGGTCTTAATAAATGGTCTAGCGCTGATAAAAAAGCGCGCGTGGCGCAGATGTTAGAGCTGGTGGGACTGAGCGAGCACGCTGATAAACGTCCCGCTGAGCTATCGGGTGGTCAGCAGCAGCGCGTGGCGTTAGCTCGAGCACTGGCTCCTAAGCCAAAGTTACTATTACTTGATGAGCCTTTTTCTAACCTTGATGTGGTGCTGCGCGAATCATTAGCGATGAGCGTGCGTGATATTCTAAAACGCACCAATACTACTGCTATTTTAGTGACTCATGACCAAAACGAAGCGTTTGCTCTCGCAGATAAAGTCGGGGTTATGCATCAAGGCAAGCTGGTACAGTGGGCAACGCCAAGCGAGCTGTATCATGAGCCGGTTAGTCCTTTTGTCGCTGAGTTCGTCGGCGAGGGCGCGATGATAGATGGCATTATCAAAGAAGGTCATGTCGAGACGGCACTTGGCGATATTTATCGGCGCATGGAGGTGTACGATGCCTCAGGGCAGCCGCAATACTGCGAGTATGACTATCCTAATGGCACGCCCATCAAAGTACTCGTACGTCCTGATGATATCATTCATGATGATGATAGCCCGCAAACTGCATTAGTCGTTGGACGAGTGTTTCGCGGTGCTAACTATCTGTATCGGCTGCAATTAGACAGTGGTCAGACGGTATTGTCGTTAGTCGCGAGCCACCATAACCACGCAGTTGGTAGCCATATCGGTATCTTGCCGTTACTTGAGCATGTGGTGGTGTTCGATGAAAAAGACGTCAATGCCACCACGTGGTCAGAGTACGATAGATTACATTGAGCGCGCTTAAACAGGAGTAAACATATCAGTCAATATCAGCCGTTCGCAGTCGCTAAGATATGCAAGTAGCGTCCTAGCCATTTGTACGGTTCTAACTGAGAATAGCGTAGCTCCATTTTTATCACTGCTTCAGGGTCGTTATGACCGCCGCGCTTAAGCGGCGCGTAATCATGAAAGACACGTAGCCCGCTCTCAAGCACTACTTTATAATGATGTTGTTGTAGCCACGCCTCTACCTCTTGTCTGGCGACTGGATGATTGGGCGTTAGGCTTTTTTTATTGTCGGCGGCATAGTTGCCTTCAAGCTGTCTATCTAGCAGATTAAAATTACCCATAATTAGGTTGCGATAATCGAAGCTCGCTGGATTATAAAAGCAGAGTGATAATGCGCCTTGAGGGCGTAGCTGAGTATCAAAAAATCTCATTACCTCAGCCGGCTTGGCCAGCCATTCGAGCAGCGCGTGACAAAGGATGAGATCAAACTTAGTATCGCTGTTTTCTGCAGCACTGTCTGCAGCAAGCTTGGATGCAAGCTCCTGATAAGGGCAAACCAGCCAACTGATATTTAGCTTGGTTTTGGTGCCTGTCTCAAGGGCGGCAGCATGAGTTTGCGCTTTGTCTAACATAGCGGCAGAGATATCATTGATGACAAGCGTGTGACCTTGCGCTGCCAGCTCTATAGCGATTTGCGCTAAGCCGGCTCCGACATCTAATATGCGCAGCGGACGTCCTAAGCGTCGACTGTGCTCATTGACATGAGCAAAAATATCGCGGCGCAATACCGCAAGCCGAATCTCTCCTTTTAAACCGCCGTAGACCTTTTTTTCAAAATGATCAGCAATCGGCTCAAAGCTACGATCGGTACGTGTCGCTCTCTGCTGGTTTTGTGAGTTATCTTTTTTGTTGTCTGTCATAAATTGATTTTCTTTATTATTAAATTTACTACCGCTGCGTAGTTATGTTTAGTTTACTTTTATTAGAGCTTTATTTTGTACTTTAGCGGCGGCGTTTGAGCACCCATTTAAAGACGAGTTTAGATAATATGATAATAACGAAGACGACAATGACAAAGACCCAAATACCAGTGCCTTGTAAGTGTTGTTGATAGGCTTGAGCAAGGTATGCAGATAAGCCCATCGCGACTAATAGCGAACCCCAACGCACAAAAGGCAGTGCGCGATTATTATGATCAGGAAAGTACTGGGCATAATCACTAGAGAAGCTATAGAGCACCATTGCCAAAATCCAAACAATAGCTAAAACGATATCCATAAAATATTGACCTATAAAATAATAGTTTAAGGGTTGAGCTTTAATAGACCCTAGGCAAAACCCGTAGTCAGTTTAGCGATTAAGAATATTTTGTCTATGATTATATTAGAATGAATGATATTAGAGTGCTTAGAGCTCAAGAGCTTATACAAGAGCCGGAATTATCGATTTGAAGTATCTTTTTATGCTCTTTTACGGTATAAACAGTAAGGTGTATGCATTATAGATTATTAATCACTAAAGCTGTTTTTGATAAAGTGGCTATTGCGCTGTATTAATATTCTAAAATTAACATTAAAACCCTGTCACTCAATGCTAAGGATAGCGAATATGACCATTCCCCATGCCAATCTGTCTAAAATCCCAACGATGTCGCGCTGTCTATTATCGGTAGCTGTCGCTAGTAGCTTACTACTAACGGCTTGCGGCGATGATGATAATGATTTTAATGCGTCAATATCAACAGAATCTCCAACTACTTCAGAGTTTATAAATGCCTTTAGCCAAGATCAAATAGATACTCTTATTGGCGATACTGCTGACACTCCTGATGCTGAGTGCGGCGTCACCATTGAAAAGGTCAGCTATCCGACTGTTGGCGCTGCAGGTGAGGCGACTAACGCGACGGCAGCGTTAATGTTACCCACTGGCGATAGCGATGAATGTCAAGGCGAGCGTCCGGTGCTGCTGTACGCTCATGGTACGACTACCGATAGAGGCTATGACTTTACCCAAGTCGGTAATGTCAATAATCCAGCAGTCGGCGAGTCAACACTCATAGCCGCTAACTTTGCCGCCCAAGGTTATATCGTTGTCGCGCCAAACTATGCTGGCTACGATGATTCTGAGCTTGATTATCATCCGTATCTAGTCGCTGAACAGCAGTCGAATGACATGGTCGATGCGCTAGAGAGTGCTCGCTCAGTGATTGACAAGCAAAAGCTGGCGAACAATGACAATTACACCAACATCGATGATTCAGGTAAATTATACCTCTCAGGCTACTCACAAGGCGGTCATGTCGCTATGGCAACTGCGAGATTACTAGAGTCGCAAAACAAAACAGTAACGGCAATCGCGCCGCTATCAGGGCCTTATGCTCTAGCAGCTTTTGGTGATGCTATCTTTGCTGGCAATGTTAACCTTGGTGCTACGCGCTTTGCACCATTATTAGCGATAGGGTTGCAAGAGAAATACAATATATATAATGATACCTCAGAGATATTTACTGCCCAATATGCTAGTACTAAATTACCAAATTTATTGAGCTTTGATCAATTAGTAAAAGCCGATAAACTTCCTGAATTTGCCTTGTTTGAAAGAAGTCCTAGCAACCCGCTTTTAGTTGCTTTACCGCCATCTGAACTACCATTCGCCGCACTAGGTTTCGATAATACCGACTATCTTATCAAAACTGATTTTAGAGCGGCCTTTGTCGCAGACGCGATTCAGAATCCTGATGGTTTAGTTCCGACAATTACCAATGCTCTACCAGCACAAAACCCGCAAAACAACCTTCGTAAGGCGTTAAAGGATAACGACTTGCGTGGATATATACCAAAAATGCCAACGCTCCTGTGTGGCGGTAATAACGATCCAACCGTGTTTTATGATGTAAATACAGGGTCTATGTCTGCCATATTGCAACAGGCAAACGCCTCGCCATCAGTTAATTTAAATATCACAGTCTTAGATGTAGATACAACCAATGATGATGACCGCGATCAAAATACAGTGACAGCAATCGGTAGTGCTATGAGTAACGCTTGGATGAGTACCGATATTATTGATAATATTCAAAGTAGATTCGCTACTAAAGTGCAGTCAGTTCAGACTACTGCTTACACTAATGCTTATAAAGCAGCCTATGCCACAGCAATTCAAGCTGGCAATGACCAGGCTCAAGCTAATGCATTGGCGGTTGAGTCAGCAACTCGTGCAGCGGGAGCTGCATTCCTGAGTAATTATCACGGTGAACTAGTTAGCACTGCTTGTACGCAAGCGGCTCGTGAATTCTTTAAGCAAGACTTTGAGCGCTCTTAAGCTAAAAAAGATAGTGGTTGGTAATTATTAAATAGCGTAGACAAAAAAAACTGCATCCGAAAAGGTGCAGTTTTTTTGTTGATAAAGCAGCTATAAATATAGAAAAACAGACAGGTTATCAGAGTAATATTACTAGCGTTTTGTCAAGTAAAAATAAAGCCCGCTAATCAGCTGTTTTGCTTGATTTTATTGGTATATAGATACCCCTAAGCTTGCAGATTTGTGCTAAAATAGTCCTCTTTATTTACTACTAAAACGATCATCATTTTCCCAAGATTTTTCATGCTTTATGGTGTTGCTTTACTGGCTAATTCTTTGATGGTTATCAAAGTCAGCTTAGTGTGGTGAGCGATCTATAAAGCCTGCAAAATTAATAAAGTGGATATGAGTGAAGGAGTGTATATGAGCGAGTCGGTCAGTCCTATTGGCATTGTAGATGAATTAAAACAGTCCTACTTAGATTATGCGATGAGTGTGATTGTCTCGCGTGCACTACCTGATGTCCGTGATGGCTTCAAGCCGGTGCATCGCCGCGTTATGTATGCTATGCATGTGCTCTCTAACGACTACAACAAGCCTTATAAGAAGTCAGCGCGTGTCGTCGGTGACGTCATTGGTAAATACCATCCGCATGGCGACAGCGCGGTCTATGATGCGATCGTACGTATGGCGCAGGACTTTAGTTTGCGTTACCCAATGGTAGATGGTCAAGGTAACTTTGGCTCAATCGATGATGATCCACCGGCGGCGATGCGTTATACCGAAGTACGCATGACCAAGCTGACCCATCAGATGCTTGGCGACTTGGATAAAGATACCGTCGATTGGGAAGATAACTACGATGGCTCTGAGCGTATGCCAAGCGTATTGCCTGCGCGCGTGCCCAACCTTTTGGTCAATGGCACAACCGGTATTGCGGTCGGTATGGCGACCAATATGGCACCGCATAACTTAACCGAAGTGATCAATGCTTGCTTGGCTTACGCTGAGAACCCGCAAATCTCGGGTGAGGAGCTGATGACGCATATATCAGGTCCTGATTTCCCGACGGGCGGTATCATCTATGGCCGCGCGGGTATTCAAGACGCTTATCGCACGGGCAAAGGCCGCTTACACGTACGTGGTCGCTATCATATTGAGCCAATGAGTACTACCGGTGTCAACCGTGATCGCGAGCGCATTGTGTTCACTGAAGTGCCATATCAGGCCAATAAAGCCAAGCTGATTGAGCGTATCGCAGAGCTGGTTCGTGATAAAAAGATCGACGGTATCACTGAAATACGCGATGAGTCTGATAAAGACGGTATGCGTATCGCTATCGACTTGCGCCGCGGTGAGACCGCTGAAGTCATCGTTAATAATTTATTTTTGCAGACGCCGCTTGAGACCAGCTTTAGTATCAATATGGTGGCGCTTGATAACGGTCAGCCCAAGCTATTAACCTTGCGTCAACTGATTGCTGCCTTTGTGCGCCATCGTCAAGAAGTGGTGACGCGCCGTACTATATATGAGCTTAACAAAGCCCGGGTTCGTGGGCATCTACTCGAAGGTTTGACGGTAGCGCTCGCTAATATCGATGATATTATCGCCACGATAAAAGCATCTGCTAGCCGCGGTGAAGCGCGTGAGAGCTTACTTGGTAATACTTGGGGCTCAGGTAGTGTCGTCGCTATGCTAAAGGCCGCCGGTAGCCAATCGGTACGTCCTGAGTATATCGAAGGCGAAGACCCTAAAGCGCCATTCGGGCTTATCGATGATACGACTAAAGGCGAGCAAAGTTATCGCTTATCACTTGAGCAGGTCAATGCGATTTTAGAGATGCAGTTGCATCGCTTGACTGGCCTTGAGCAAGACAAACTGACTGAAGAATACCAAGACTTGTTACGTGAGATTGCTAACCTAGAAGCTATCTTAGGGGATTTTGATAAGCTGATGACTATTATCTCTAATGAGATGATTGAGATTCGAGACAACTTCGGTGATGAGCGCCGTACTGATATTATCGATTCGCGCAGTGACTTTAGCCGCGAAGACTTAATCCCAGAGCAGACGGTGGTGATGACCGTTTCGCGCACCGGCTATGCCAAGACTCAGCCTATCGATGATTATGTCGCACAAAAACGCGGCGGTAAAGGTAAGTCAGCGACGGCGATGAAAGAAGACGATGTTATCGATCATCTGCTTGTCACGTCTACTCATGCGACCGTATTGTGCTTCACAGATACTGGCCGCGTCTTTAGCTTACGTGGCTTTGAAGTCCCGATTGCCAGTCGCGGTTCGCGCGGTCGTCCTTTGGTGAACTTAATTGGACTCAGTGCTGATGAGTCAGTGACGACGATACTGCCTATTCCAAAGATGGTAGAAGAGTCCTCCGCTACAAGTGAGCTGACTGTAAACGAGACAGACGATGACTCGTTAGAAGGCAGCACGACTGCCGAGCCGCCTTTTGTGTTCTTTGCAACGGCGAATGGTACGGTGAAGCGGGTAGAGCTCAAGCAGTTTGCCAATATTCGCTCTAATGGCTTGATTGCTGTAAGCTTAGAAGAAGGTGATAAGCTTGTGAGCGCGCGTATCACTAGCGGTAGTCAAGAGGTGATGCTATTTGCTTCAAGCGGTAAAGCTATCCGTTTTGATGAAAACGATGCTCGCGCTATGGGCCGTACCGCTAAAGGTGTGCGCGGTATGCGTCTAAAAGATGATGAGTTTATTAAATCTTTAGTCGTTATCGAAGATGACGTCCGCGAGATTTTGATTGCTTGTGAAAACGGCTTTGGTAAGCGTACTTTCATTGAAGAGTTTAATACCCAAAATCGCGGCGGCGGCGGGGTTATCGCTATCAAAACCAGTGAGCGTAATGGCGCTTTGGTACGCGCAACTAAGGTCGATCCAGAAGATGATATTATCTTAATATCTGATAAAGGTACTTTAGTGCGTACGCCAGTCGAGCACGTCGCAAGTGCTGGTCGTAACACGCAGGGCGTAACCTTGATTCGTCTGTCTAAAGATGAGACGCTAGTCGCTATGGCAAGGGTCGAGCACGAAGAGGACGATAATGAGCTGATTGAAGCCATGCGTGAGGATGGTACCTTTGGCGCTGAAGCTCAGGAGCAGATAGATATCGATGCCACTACCGCAAGCGGCGCAAACGATGATATCAGTGATACGGTCGATATCGCTAATGACTATGACTTAAAAACTGGTGTCGATGGAGATAGCTAAGTTAAGGGCGAGAGTTAAGTCGCCAATCTAAACAGGGTCATTCTGGTTTTCACATTTCACATAGAACCTCTAACGTTATCGTTAGAGGTTTTTAACTTTCTTATTTGTATTTTTAATACTCTTTAATTCGATGTTCTAAAGCGTTAAGTCATCGCTTTAATAAGGACGGTAAATCTAAAAGGCTGTTGTTATGCTAACTAACAATCAAACTTTTCAAGGAACGGTAGCTGGCGCGTCTGCGAGTTTTTTATTCTCGCTATTATTCTTATTTGGTTTATTGATGCAGCCTTTAACGGGCACGCAAGTAGCGTCATGGCGGGTCATCATGATGCTGATCAGCCTAACAATATTGGTCAGCTTAACGAAGCAGTGGCAGCATGTTTTTGATTATCTAAAAACCATAAAAACCCCAAAAGAGTGGTTGATATTTATTTTACCGACGCCGATTTTGGGCGGCCAGATTTGGCTATTTATGTGGGGGCCGGTCAATGGCTTAGGGCTCGATGTCACTTTGGGCTATTTTTTACTGCCATTAGTGATGATTATGGTAGGACGATTTTTTTATAAAGAATATATGAGCGCTCTACAGTGGCTAGCTGCGCTAATAGCGGCGCTCGGCGTTGCGTATGATGTTTATCAATACGGTACGATATCTTGGGCGACTTTATTTGTCTGTTTAGGATACCCGCCTTACTTTTTGATGCGCCGCAAGCTAGCTGTGCCACCGATTACTGGTCTATTATCAGATCTAACTTTACTATTACCGGTGGTGCTTTTTGCGTTGTATAGCAGTGGCGGTTTTGGTACAGCGCTCAGCGATAACAAGTTTTGGTATTTACTGCCATTATTAGGAATATTTAGCGCGCTTGCGATGTCGCTAACGATGGTGGCGAGTAGTAAGTTGCCGGTGTCACTGTTTGGAACGCTGAGCTATTTAGAGCCGATTTTCTTATTTATATTTTCTATTACGATTTTGAGTCAAGGGCTTCATGAGGGCGGCTCATTATTTATGTATAGTATGATTATAGTGGCTTTAACGATTATGATTATAGACAGCGCTAGAGGTTATCTATATCGTCGCCGCGAGGATCGCTTGCATGGCTATAATGAGCCATTGGTGCATAGTTTTCCTTCGCGTCAACGTCTCAAAAATCGCCGTATCGAGGGAATATTAGCGGCTAGGCGTTTTCGTAAAATTAACCGCTATCAACGAAAAATAGCGAAAATGTCGCGTAAGATTGAGAAGTTAAATACAAAATAAGCCAACGCTTTCGAGCGCACTCTGTATTTATAGATAGACCCTAATGCGGCAAAATTTTGACCGGTTAGATATTATTTTTGGTAACTGTAATGGGCTTTGCTGGTATTAATGGCGGTTTGACTGAGATATGATGATATTAAAGTAGCAAAATCTTAAATTATTGATTTTTATATTTATCACTCACTATTTATCAGCTAGCCCAATTTATCAAAATATTATTAGGAGAATTTATGTTGCATCTTCATCATTTAGAAAACTCGCGCTCTTTTCGTATTTTATGGTTATTAGAGGAGTTGGGGGCTGATTATCAGCTGACTTGTTATAATCGTACCAAAGCCTACCGTGCCCCTGATAGTCTAAAAGAGGTGCACCCGCTAGGTCATGCGCCTATATTAGAAGCGGATGGACGGACGCTGATAGAGTCAGGCTTTATTATCGAATATCTACTCAAGCACTATGACAAGGAGCAGCAGTTTAAGCCTAGTGACGATAACGAAGCGGCTTGGGAGAATTATACCTTTTGGCTACACTTTGCAGAAGCGTCAGTCATGCCGCCGTTAGTGATGCGTTTGGTATTTACCAAAGTAGTGCAGCAATCGCCGATGCTCATCAAACCGGTCAGCAAAAAGATTCAAGCACAAATCGAAAATAACATGGTCAAATCAAGCTTAGATCCGATATTTGCGATGATGGAGAAGCACTTAGAAGACAATCAGTGGTTTGCGGGTGCTGAATTCAGTGCGGCAGATATTCAGATGCATCTAGCAGTGTTAGGGGCCAATGCGGGTGAAGGTTTAAATAGAAAAAAATATGCCAACATCTTAAACTGGCTTAAACGCAGTGAAGAGCGTCCAGCCTTTAAACGTAGTGAAGAGAAAGGCGGTCGTCTTAACTTCTAAGCGGTTAAACTCGTAAAATAGATTTTTAGGTAGAAGCCAAAAGCGTGTCATTCAATTCGTTGATGATGCGCTTTTTGGTTATAATGGCTAGCGAATACAATTAAACGCTTCAAAAAGGTAGGATAATGAAAGAGCCAAATAAAGTAACTGACGAGCCTTTTGAGGAAGAAATCATCGAGCAACAGCCGATATCGCTCAAGTCTTGGGGCCAAAAGCTCCTTGTCGCGCTGCTTTGTATTGCTAGTTTTTATGGTGGCTGGAAGTCATATGAGTCTAATATGGCAAACGAGTGTTATGCTAGTGGCGGACAAATAATTGAAGGAAAGCGCACCTTTATCTGTGAGCTTCCCTAGTTTTTTGGACTCTAAGGAGTAAGCAGCGAGCTATGCTACAACTGACCTTTTTGGGCACTTCGGCAGGCGTACCAACTAAACAGCGTAATGTCACCGCGCTCGCTATCGAATGCCTAAATCCTTATTTATCTAGTCAAAACCAATCTCGCAAAAAATCACGACCTTGGCTACTTATCGATTGCGGCGAGGGCACGCAGCAGCAACTGCTTCAGACTAAGCTGTCTTTGCATCAGCTGACGGTTATCTGTATCACGCACGTGCATGGCGACCACTGTTATGGCCTGCCAGGTTTGCTTGCAAGTGCCGCAATGTCAGGACGCACTGCGCCCTTAACCATTATTGCGCCAAAAGCCATTCACGACTTTCTTGACGCGGTAAAATCAACTACTGAGCTACACTTTCCTTTTGCGATCGACTTTATAGCGATAGAAGAGGTTCTGTCTGATAATGGAGCTAAAATCTCTCTAGCTTTAGACAATCAGCAACAGCTCGAGATTGATATCACAAAACTGTCGCACCGGGTGGCTTCGCATGCTTTTGGGGTGACGCAAACGATTCATCAGCGGGTGCTAAATACAGATAAGCTCAAAGCAGCAGGTATTCCCGCTAGCCCTTTATGGGGTCAGTTACAACAAGGTCATGATGTCACTTTAGAGGACGGACGACAGTTGGCATCAGCTGATTATGTCCATAATAATCAGCGGCGCACACGGATAGTGGTGGCAGGGGATAACGACAGTCCAGAGCTATTAAGCACATCGATCAAAAATACGGATCTACTCGTCCACGAAGCGACTTATACTAATGCGGTAAAAGCACGTATTTTAGCCAAAAACTCTGGCAATATGGGCAACGCAGGCTTTGATCCCATGCACAGTAGCGCTCAGCAAGTGGCACAATTTGCAAAGGATAGCGGTCTACAACATTTAATCTTGACCCATTTTAGCGCCCGTTATCAAAACTTTGATAAGCCTAATAGCACTACTGCTAATATGAGTCATATTCGTTTAGAAGCGCAAAGGTATTATCAAAATCAGTTATGGTTAGCTGAGGACTTTGCGCAATATACGGTCGAAGGCGAACCAATTACTACTAACAAAGGTAGTGAGCACACTGCCAAATCCAGCGTTCAGTATTTAGGTTCAGTGCTTGATAGAGACTAATCTTTATTCAGAACGAGGTAGTGCAGGCTGTGGCTTTAGCCCAGCATTGTAACTTTTCCATTCCATGTTAACTTTAGCTAAGATTAAAATTATTTTACTCTATTAAGAGTCACTATCAGTCGCAGCCAATTGTGTTTTGCCACTCCAATAACGACTGAATTGATAAGCCACCCGACCTGAGCGTCCGCCGCGCTCTGATGCCCAGCGTAAAGCCGCAGCTCTGATATCGTCAGCTAGAGGCGGCTCTTCTTCGCCAATCGTAGTCGTTTTAGCCTCGTTATGGGTTTCTAAAGCACCCGATATTTTCGCTTGCTCTAAGCTCAGATAATGCTGCACAATTTGAAGATAAGTATGTTGATCCATCGGATGAAAGGATAACCAAAGACCAAAACGATCCGATAAAGACACGGTCTCATCTATAGTCTCATAAGGGTTAACCTCATCGGTCTGTCCATCATAAATACTAATATTATCCTTCATCAATTGCGGTAATAGATGGCGGCGGTTACTGGTTGCATATACTAAAAGCTTGTCCTGCTCAGAGTCAAGCGCGCCATCAAGCACGCTTTTTAGCGCCCGATAACTCTCATCTTGACCGTTAAAGGCCAAATCATCACAGTACACGACATAGCGGCACTGAGTGTCAGCAGGCAGTGCCTTGATAGCAGCGCGAATTTTATCGAGCACTTGTAGATCATCACGGGCAATCTCGATAATACGTAAACCTTCGCTGTGATATTCTTGCAGTAGAGCGCGTATTAGCGATGATTTACCGGCGCCGCGAGTTCCGGTCATCAGTACGTGATTGGCCGGAAAGCCTTTTAAGAATTGACGCGTGTTTTGAACCAGTTTTGTTTTTTGGGTCTCAATACCTTGTAAGTCATCTAAGCTTAAAAACAGATTTACTGCTAAGGGTTCAAGATGACCACTGCGACCACCGACCCAGCGATACGCAAGCTGGCTTGGGTCAATCTCAATGGTTGGTGTGACGTGCTCTTGTAGATACTGGCTAAGCAATGCTAATAAAGGGGCGGGTAGGGCGTAGTGATCGTTCGGCTTGGATTCGGACATATCTATTCTAATCGTTTGGGTTAAATTTAATGCAGATAATATAGTCAGTTCACTATGAAAATGTTATGCAAGGCTGCTATGAATTATTGCAGCCTTGTCTGCGTAGGCACGGCACGCCAGAAAATTTTATCAGTCTTGCTGGTCAATCAAACGCATAACACTTTTAATCAGGTCTACTATAGCCACATAAGGGCTTTACTTTACTATGAAAGATGAAGAAAGTCATGGGTCAAAAAAACAAGAGCTGCAACTGCAAGCTGATAAGCTCTTACCTACGATAACTCATACGCTCATGCAACTAGGCTATCTTAATATCTTGCATCAACGGCTGAGCCAACAAAACGACACTGCAATAACCTATCAAGGCTTAAGCTGCGCTATTCACGCTCAGTTTGGTCAAGTGATGATAAAGTGGCAACTGAGCCCTGATATCTCTTTAGATGCAGCATCCTTGAATCATGAAATAAAGGTGCTGAAAGTAGTAAACCGTTTGCAAAGTAGCAATGGAGCCGCTCAAAAAAACACTACCGCGCCGCCCGTTCTTGCTTACGGCACCTTGCGCTTAAACATACTTGGACAAGAGCAGTCACTCACTTGGCTTGCTATACCTTATTACACGCAAGGCAGTTTGGCGCAACATCTCAAGCAATCGCTAACCCTTGCACAAAAGCACTTAATTATTGTTAAATTGGCAGCGCTTATAAAGTCTCTACATGATAAAGAGTGGCTGCATAACGATATTAAGCCTACTAATATTTTAATGGATAAAGAGCAGAACTTAATATTAACGGACTTTGCTTTAGCGAGGCCAATTGCAAACAGTTCTAAAAACAAGCTACAAGTTAAAAACAGCGCGGGTACGCCAGCTTATCTTGCGCCAGAGCTATGGCAAGGGCAGAGCAGTACGGTGCAAAGTGATATCTATGCGTTTGGGATTATGATGTATGAGGTTTTGGCAGGCGATAGGCCTTATGCTATTGAGTCGTCAACTACGCAGCCATGGCGAGACTGGGCGATTCAGCATTGTCAGCAGCCGATACCTAATTTGCCTTTTCAATATAGTCATTATCAAGATATTTTGGATAAGGCTTTGGCGAAACGAACCAGTGAGAGATATCTAAGCATGAAAGCAGTTTTGAAGGACTTACAATTATAAAATAAACGTACAAACACAAAAAAGCCTGCTAAAAAGCAGGCTTTGATATTTGGTCTAAGATGTACTATCCGAAAATGGTGGGGCTGGAGAGACTCGAACTCTCACACCTTGCGGCGCCAGAACCTAAATCTGGTGCGTCTACCAATTCCGCCACAGCCCCATTATCGTCACTCTATCATCGTCAGCGCTTAAATTCAAACGTCTAACAGACAGATAACTGATTCGGTAGTGCGTCTCAGTGGTTGGCTATTATATAGAGTTTCGCAGTTTTGGCAACCCTTTTTTGCAAATTAATTTAATTTTTTTGCAGATTAAATGAAAATCTGTACTCCTTTTATAGGAAAAGCAAGCTAATCAAAGACTTGGCTACTCCTCTGTAGTAGGCTTGCTCGACGATACATCAAGCAATGTTAGCTTGCGTGTCAACGTATTACGGCCCCAACCCAATAGCTGAGCCGCAGCTAGCTTGCGCCCGCCGCTATGGCTAAGCGCTTCTCTCAACAGTACACGCTCAAACTCTGGGGTCGCTAACTGTAGGATGTCCGTTTCACCCGCTTGCAAAGACTGTTTAGCCCAGTCTGCTAGCGCTTGCTGCCAACTTATCGAAGTTTCAGTAATCGCTGTAGAAGTATGCGAATGGATAGGCGAGGTACTATTCGAGGTTTGCGCGGATGGAATTGCTTGAGTAGCAAGAGCGGCCTGAGCGTTATTATTACTTAATGAGTCCGCAGCATTATCGGCAAGCAGTTCAGGAGGCAGATCTTGGGTAAGCACCGTATCCCCAGCCGCCATCACTGTCAGCCAAAGACAAACGTTCTCTAACTGGCGTACATTACCGCGCCAGTCAAAGGATTGCATACTACGCAGAGCATCAGGACTTAACTGTTTGACGGCGGTGTTCATCTGCTTGCCTGCTTGCTGCATAAAATGACTGGCTAAGGCTGGAATGTCTTCTCGGCGGGCTCGCAAAGGCGGCAGCGGTAGACGGATGACGTTGAGGCGATAAAATAAGTCTTCGCGAAATTTGCCTTGCTGGACGAGCTGCTCTAGGTTTTGATGGGTGGCAGCGATGATACGCACATCAACTTTAACAGGCTGCTGACCACCGACCCGATAAAACTCGCCATTCGCGAGCACACGCAGTAGCCGCGTTTGCGTACTAAACGGCATATCACCGATTTCATCTAAGAACAGCGTACCGCCATCAGCTTGCTCAAAGCGGCCTTGACGCTGCGTCGTCGCGCCAGTAAAAGCGCCTTTTTCATGGCCAAATAACTCAGATTCAATTAAGTCATGCGGAATCGCTGCCATATTTAGCGCGATAAAGGAATGCTTGGCGCGCGGCGAGTGCTGATGTAGGGCGCTTGCCACTAGCTCTTTACCTGTACCTGACTCACCGGTGATCAGTACAGTAATCGGCGAATGAGCCAAACGGCCAATCGCGCGAAACACGGTCTGCATGGCTTGCGACTGCCCGATAATACCACTCGGATTGGTGTTATCGCTTGGTGTAGAGGCAGGCTTCTTAACCTCGCTAGCAGTTTTAGTATTTTGCTGGTTGTCTGCATTCTGAGTAGAGTGTGATTCTATAGGTTCTTTATTTATCGCCGTGCGGCTTTGATCCATTAAGCGGTCTTGATGAGTATCACTATCTGGCTGATGATTGAGCGCTTTATAAATGATCGCGACAGCATCATCCAAATCGAAGGGCTTGGCTAGATAATCAAACGCACCTGCCTGATAGCTATTGATGGCTGACGTCAGATCGGAATGTGCAGTCATAATGACGATAGGCAGTTCAGGGAAGTGCTTATGCACCCAATCGCTGAATGACAGGCCATCCATCATAGGCATACGAATGTCAGTCAAGATAACATCAGGGAGCTGCGATGCAGGCTCGCGCTTTTGTAAAATATCATTGAGGCGCGTCCAGGCCGCTTGCGCTTGTGTAAAGCTAATCACCGTCAGATCAGCTTCGGTAAAAGTGTCGGCCAATACCAAGCGTAGTGCGGCATCGTCATCGATAAGCCATAGAGTAGCAAGAGTGGTCATAGTGTTATTAACTCATCGTTATTATCATTATTAGCAGTAGGGATTATTTATAACTGACAGCATTAAGTGAGTGCAGTGGCTGAGTAAACGGCAAGTACAGTGTAAAGCAAGTTGAATTGCCACTCTTATGTTGTTTAGAGTGCACTTCAATCATACCATGATGCCGGCTGAGAATATCTTGTACAATCGACAAGCCAAGCCCCGTACCCGCCGCGCGGCTCGTCACCATCGGGAAGAATATTTGTCCGAGCAAGCTTGATTCTATACCGCCGCCGTTATCAGTGATAGAGAGCTGTAGTACTTGTTTGTGCTGCTGCTGACCGATAGTGTGCTGAAATGCAATACGTGTTTGAATGGCTAACTGCGGCTGATAGTTTGCATCGACTTGCAACTGCGCAAATTCGGTCATCGACTCACAAGCATTATTAAGTAAGTTTAAAAATACCTGAATCAGCTGGTCTTTGTCAGCTGTAAGCTCTGGCAGAGATAAGTCATAATCACGCTTTATAGTCACTTTAGGATACTGACTAAGGACTAAGGCCAAGACATGCTCTAGTGGCTGATGGATGTTAATGAGTTGCCAATGCGCAGGCTGGTTGGACCCTAGCAGCTGACCGATGAGCTGCGTTAAGCGATCGGTCTCGGAGATGATGATATCAGTATACCCATGAAGCTTGTCTTTAAGCATACTTTTATCTAATAGTATATTAGACGTAGCGGTGGTGGCTTTGTCGTTTGAGCTTAGCGAGAAAGCATTGGGGTCGCCGTCTAGCTTTTGGATTTTATTGAACTGGCGCACGAGTAGCTGCGCGGCTCCGCGAATACCGGCAAGTGGGTTTTTGACTTCGTGAGCCACCGAGCGCAGCATTTGCCGAGCGACTTCGTATTGCTGCTGTTGGCGCTGGTCTTCCGTGATGCGGCTTTGCCGATCTTTACCCCACATCTCAACGATGAAATAGGGTCTTTCCTGATATACAACCGGCGTTACGCTATAGTCTATGAGTAGGACATCACGGCTATCAGAAGAAAAATCTATTATATGATCATGAGTGACAAAGGGCTGCTGATACTGCTGCGCTTGATAAAAACGCTCAGTCAGTAGGCCGGTTGGAGCATCATCTGTCGTTATAGACAGGTTTGTCGCTATATGCTCTAACTCTTCGGGTGCGAGTAATTTGAGTATAGATTGCCCTAACAGTCTACCGCGGCTAATAGCCAGTAGCTGCTCTACTTGCGCATTTATCCACTCGATAACTAAGGAATCATCAACCCATAAGATGGCGGTGAATAGTTGCTGGGAGATAAAAGCTAAGTCGGGCGTAGTAGCAGAGGCTAGCGAATGGCTGCTCATAAAAAAGCCTATAGAGTAAAAGGGGGCATGGTTCATAGAGATGATGTATTAAATCAATAACATTTAACCATAAATCAACAGCATAGCATGGCAAAACTAGCAGTTATCACAAAAAAAACGTACAATGCGCTCAGCCATTTTATCTCAAGCAAGGTCAGCTATGTCCAAAAATTCTATGCCATCAGATGATACTATTTTAGCCGATTCGGTAGCGCCATCGCCAGCTAATGCCGCGCTAAAAAACACCGCGACAGTATTCAATCCTGCGCAAGTACCGAGTAGCGAGAGTCCTGAGCAAGCCTCCAGCACTACTCAAGCGTATCATCATAAAGCCAATCATAACCAAAACCGTAGTATCGAACAAAGTAGCAGCAGCGCTCAGGCTCATGCAAGCTCGCCTGTCACTGCGCCCAAAATCGGTTTTGTGTCGCTTGGCTGCCCAAAAGCTTTGGTAGACAGCGAGCGCATTATCACTGAGCTGAGCCGCGATGGCTATCAAGTAGCCGGTGATTACGACGGCGCAGATTTAGTCGTCGTCAATACCTGCGGTTTTATCGAGTCGGCAGTACAAGAGTCGCTCGACGCTATCGGTGAAGCCATCAGTAAAAATGGCAAAGTGATCGTCACCGGCTGCTTGGGCAAAGAAGCGGATAAAATCCGTACTATGCACCCAGCCGTATTGTCGGTGACCGGCGCGCATGCTTATGACGAGGTCATTACTGCTGTTGCCCAGCATGTGCCGCGCCCTACTAAAGAGCAAGATAAAGACTACAATCCCAAAATCGATCTGATCGACGAGGCAGGCATCAAGCTGACGCCAAGCCATTATGCTTATCTAAAGATATCTGAAGGCTGCAACCACCGCTGCACCTTTTGTATTATTCCAAGCCTGCGCGGCGATTTAGTCTCGCGCTCCATAGATCAGGTGATGAATGAAGCGGTAGCGCTAAAAAATGCTGGCGTCAAAGAGCTACTTATCATCTCGCAAGATACCTCAGCTTATGGCTTAGATCTTAAATATAAGACCAGCTTTTGGAACGGTATGCCGCTCAAATCCAAATTTTATGATATGTGCCAAGCGCTTAATCAATTAGGCATTTGGGTGCGCCTGCATTATGTCTATCCGTATCCGCATGTCGATAAAGTGGTTGAGCTGATGGGCGAGGGTAAGCTGCTGCCGTATCTCGATATTCCGTTCCAGCATGCCAGTCATAAAATCCTCAAAGCCATGAAACGCCCCGCGCATAGCGAAAACACCTTGGCGCGGATCAAAGCGTGGCGTGAGATTTGCCCTGAGATTGTCATTCGCTCAACCTTTGTGGTCGGCTTCCCCGGTGAGACCGAAGAGGACTTTCAGTGTCTACTCGACTGGCTAGTAGAAGCCCGTCTAGACCGAGTCGGAGCGTTTACTTATTCAGAAGTCGAAGGCGCTGTTGCCAATGACTTGCCAAATCCCGTTCCCGAAGCGGTGAAGCAGGAGCGTTATGAGCGTTTTATGGCGCTCCAACAAGAAATCTCTGCGCAAAAGCTACAAGAGAGAATCGGTAAGACGCTACAAGTATTAGTTGATGAGATTGATGTGGAAGAGGATATCGCTATCTGCCGCAGTTACGCGGACGCGCCAGAGATTGACGGTCATGTCTATGTCGACAATATTGACGCTACGGTAAAAGTTGGCCAGTTTTTAACAGTGACTATCGATGACGCTAGCGAATACGATTTGTTTGCAAGCTTTCAAGGTTAAGATTGAGGTTAAGGCTAGGGCTAAGTCTCAATAAAAGCGTATATCCGTCAGACATAATGACAAAGGCAATGAATGAAAATTGCCCAATAAGGGATAGTTTTTGCTACAATTAGCGCAATTTAGCCTGATTTGCTGTGCTGATCAAGCTATCAGCGACTTGATGACAGTTTTGATAGTAATTTAACGATAATATTTAATGATAAAAAGGTGCTCTTATGTCTGATAAAAATCCCCGTTTTTCGCGTATCTTGCTTAAACTATCAGGCGAGGCCTTAGCGGGCGGCAAAGACATGGGTATTGATACTGAGGTACTCGACAAGATGAGTCTGTCTATCGCTCATCTACGTGGCCTTGGGGTGCAAGTCGGTATCGTCGTCGGCGGTGGTAACTTATATCGCGGCGCCCAATTACAACAAGAGGGTCTGGTAGGCCGAGTCACAGGCGATCAGATGGGGATGCTGGCGACTGTTATGAATGGCCTTGCGATGCGTGATGCACTTGAGCGCCGCAATATCAAAACGCGCTTGATGTCAGCCTTACCTATTGGCGAAGTCACTGAGAGCTATAGCAGCCGTAATGCCATTCGTTATCTCAAAAACGGCGAGGTTTGTATCTTTGTTGCCGGTACCGGTAATCCTTTCTTCACCACAGATACCGCTGCTTGCCTGCGCGGTATTGAGATTGAAGCTGGTCTGATCTTAAAAGCGACTAAGGTTGATGGAGTTTATGATAAAGACCCAAGTCTGCATAGCGATGCGACCAAGTACGATGGCCTCACTTTTGATGAGGTGCTCGAGCAAAAGCTTGGCGTCATGGATCTGACCGCTATTGCCCTGTGCCGTGAGCACAATGTACCGCTACAAGTATTCGATATGACTAAGCCTAACGCGTTATTGAATGTCGTTATGGGCGAAAATGAAGGCACTCGTGTTTATCACTAGTCATAAATCGGCAGTCCACGATTTATAACCGTATCTCTTCAAAATAAGCAACTATGACTATTGTCGTATAGATAAATTAAGGAAATATGATGATTAAAGAAATCAAACAAGACGGCGAAGAGCGCATGAAAAAAACGCTAGAGGCGCTTGATAATACTTTTAGTAAAGTGCGTACTGGCCGTGCCCATCCTGGCATGCTATCAGGGATCATGGTCAGCTACTACGGTGCCGACACGCCATTGAACCAAGTCGCTAGCGTTAACGTTGAAGACTCACGCACCTTACTGGTGCAGCCGTTTGATCGCACTATGGTACAAGCAGTAGATAAAGCCATTCGCGAAGCTGATTTGGGTCTTAACCCAATGAGCGCCGATGTGATTCGTGTGCCTATGCCGGCACTGACCGAAGAGACTCGCCGCGATATGCAAAAACTGGCTCGTAGTGAAGCGGAAAGCAGCCGCGTCTCTATTCGTAATATTCGCCGTGATATGATGAATGACATCAAAGATCTAGCCAAAGAAAAAGAGATCTCAGAGGACGATGAGCGCCGCGCTAATGATGATATTCAAAAAATCACTGACAAATATATCGACACCATCGATAAGCGTTTAAGCACAAAAGAAAGCGATTTGATGGAAGTATAAGTGGCTTGCTAGATTCAACGCAAAGTCAAAACCTGAATGTCAATGAAGAACTGGCCTCTTGCAAGTGGTATTGTCGAGACGCCAGTTTTTTATTAGTTAGCTTTTATGGCTAAGAATTTATTACTACTAAGATGGCTAAAGAATGCTTACAGAAACTGACATAGACCTAAAGCCCAGACATATTGCTATTATTATGGATGGCAACAATCGTTATGGCAAACAACACGAATTAGGCAAAGGCGAAGGCCATATAAAAGGTAAAGACGCGCTAGATCCTGTCGTGGAGTACTGCCGCGAAGTAGGCATTGAAGTACTGACGGTATTTGCTTTTTCTAGTGAAAATTGGCAGCGACCACCGAGCGAGGTGGCATTACTCATGCACTTATTATCGGTGACTATCAGTGAGCAGCTGCCACGTATGCAGAAGTATCAAATTCAGCTACGCTTTATTGGTGATCGTAGCCAGTTGTCTGACGATTTACAAGCGCAGATGGCCGATGCAGAGGCTCAGACTGCCCACTATGATGCTATGAGATTGGTGATTGCTATTAGTTATGGTGGTCAGTGGGATATTGCCCACGCTGCAAAACAGCTCGCCGCGCAAGTCCAAACAGGACATCTGGCGGTGGAAGAGATAACCAAAGAAAAATTAGGCGCATATGTACAGCTAGCAGATGAGCCTGCGGTCGATATGCTGATTCGTACGGGCGGAGAGTACCGCTTATCGAACTTTTTATTATGGCAATCCGCTTATGCTGAGCTGTTTTTTACGCAAACATTATGGCCGAATTTTAGCGCAGAAGAGCTTGATGGTATGCTAAAGGAGTTTAGTCAGCGTCAGCGCCGCTTTGGCAAGACTAGTGAGCAAGTCGCTAGTACAACGACTAATTAGCGAATAGTACAAAAAGAGTGAATGAGTGCGTTATAAGTGTCTGTCAACTCTCAGATACCCTATACCCCCTGAAGTTCTGTCAACTATGAGTATAAGGCTTGATTGGTATGTGGCAACGGATTAGAACAGCAGTCGTCTTAATTATCATTGTAGGTATTGCGCTATTTGCAAGCCAAACCCCTATATTTTTTGCGCCTCTACTGGCTATTGGTGTGACGATTGCAGCCCATGAATGGACCAAGCTCATGCCAAAATGGCGTCAGCCGACGATTTTTGTGTTAATTGTTTTGGCACTGACGCTCATCTCGCTCGTATTGCCGATGACCTGGGTATTATGGTGGATAGCTTCTTTAATCATATGGTTGATGGCTTTATCTTGGGTGAGTAAGTTTCCGACTCATACCAGCTGGTATGGCCGCAGACTGTCAGCCATGGGGGTGGTGATACTGGTTGCCTCCATTACTGCTATGTTCTTTTTATGGCAGCAGTCGCCTTGGTGGCTGATGTATGTGTTCTTATTGGTCTGGTGCGCTGATAGCGGGGCTTATTTCGTTGGCCGTAAGCTTGGCAAACGTAAAATGGCGCCAAATGTCTCGCCCAATAAGAGCATGGAAGGACTGGCAGGCGGAGTCGTTACCGGTTTATTAGTCGTTATCGGTATTAGCGTCTTTATGCTGCAATTGTCGGGTACTGCACTGCTGGCTTTTGTCGCTTTATCTGTGGTGACTATTTTGATATCGGTGTTAGGCGATCTGTTTGAGTCGATGCTCAAGCGCCGCGCTAAAGTTAAGGACTCGGGAACTATCCTACCAGGACACGGCGGCGTGCTAGATCGTATTGACTCATTGCTTTCAGCCACCCCTATATTTGCTTTAGGATTCTTAGGTCTACAGCAGCTTGGTCTGCTTGTAGGCTGATAAGTCTCTTTATTCTTCATCTATTATTGATAATACTATAGGCCCTTAAGCTTATGACTAACAGACAACGCATCGCTGTACTTGGCGCGACGGGCTCCATCGGCGATAGCACCTTAGCTATTTTAGCAGCGCATAGTGACAACTTTGATGTCTATGCCTTATCAGGTCATCAGCGTTTAGATAAGCTATTGCAGCTGTGCCAGCAGTTCAAACCAGCGCGCGTTTGTGTGCCTATAGATAAGGTCGATGACTTTGCCGCCAAGCTTGCACAGGCAGGCTTAGACTGCGAGGTTATTGGTGGTCCTGCCGGTCTTGATGATATCGCGTCTGACGATGAAGTAGATACGTTGGTAGCGGCTATCGTTGGCGCGGCAGGGTTGTCCTCGACGCTTAAAGCCGCGCGCGCCGGTAAGCGTATCTTATTAGCCAATAAAGAAGCGCTAGTCATGGCCGGGCAAGTGATGATCTCACTGGTCAAGACTCATGGCGCAACTTTATTACCGATTGATTCTGAGCACAATGCCATATTTCAATGTTTGCCGCCGTCTATTCAGCAAGATAATACGCAGATTCACAAATCCTCTTATGGGGTGCGTAAGCTTTGGCTGACGGCTTCTGGCGGACCTTTTTTGCAGCATTCGTTTGCGCATATGCAGCAAGCTGGGGTCGCTGAAGCAGTAAAGCATCCTAACTGGTCCATGGGGCAGAAGATATCTGTCGATTCAGCGACGATGATGAATAAAGGCTTGGAGCTAATTGAAGCCTGTCATTTGTTTGATTTACCAGAAGATAAGATAAACGTAGTGATTCATCCGCAAAGTATCATTCACTCAATGGTAGAATATAACGATGGTAGCTATTTGGCTCAGCTGGGTAGTCCCGATATGAAGACGCCCATTGCCCATGCGCTAAGCTATCCTGAGCGTATCGACAGCGGCTCACAGCCGTTAGATTTATTTGCGCTAAGTGCTTTAGAGTTTATTGCTCCAGATTTGCAGAAATTTGCTTGTCTGCGCTTAGCACGGCAAGCGATGCAGGCGGGCACTCAGGCGACTATTGTGTTGAATGCGGCTAATGAGATTGCGGTCGAGGCATTTTTAGCAGAGCAGATACGCTTAACTGATATAGCGGATATCAATGAGCAAGCGCTGAGCCAAGTCAAAGTAGCCAGCTTAACTGCTGATGCTAGTATCGATGATATCTTAGCTATTGATGACGCCGCACGCCGCTACACACGGACGCTTATTGGCCAAATGGCGGGACAGATAGCGGGACAGATGGTTTGAGGTCGTTTAAATCTATACCTAATTTGAGACATCCATGACTTTTATATTAACGCTGCTTGCCGCTATATTTGTACTAGGACCTCTGATTGCTTTGCACGAGTGGGGGCATTATATCGTTGCGCGTTTATGCGGCGTCAAGGTGCTAACTTATTCTATTGGCTTTGGGCCTAAGCTTGCAGGCTGGACCAGTAAGCGCAGCGGTATAGACTACCGAGTATCTGCTTTGCCGCTTGGCGGCTATGTCAAGATGCTTGATGAGCGTGAAGGTGAGGTGGCTGAACATGAGCAGCACTTAGCCTTTAATCGTCAGCATCCTTTAAAAAAAATAGCTATCGTCGCCGCTGGCCCCATCATGAACTTCATTATCGCCATTGCTTTGTTTTGGGTGTTATTTATGACGCCCTCAGAGCAGCTAGCGACTACTATCGGTGAGGTACTGCCCGACACGCCAGCCGCTATGGCGCAGCTGCCAGAGGGTGAGAAGATTGTCGCTATCGACGGTCATGAAGTGCAGACTTGGGAGAACATCAACTATCGCTTAGCAAGTCGTATGGGTGAGACCGATAATGTGAGCGTTACCTTACAATCACAAGCTATGGAGGCGGCAAGCGCTCAGCGAACCACTTACCAAGCGCCAGTGACTAATTTTATGCAAGGGCAGGCGCAAGGCAAAGACGCGCTGACAAGCTTTGGCACGCTACCGTGGCAGCCAACTATTGAGCCTATTATTGGCGATTTGACTGCTGATGGTGCGGCAAGTTTACAGGGCATGCAGGTCGGTGATGAAATTACCGCTATCGATGATACCCCTATTAACGATTGGATTAGTGCCACACGTATTATCCGTGATAGCCCAGAAGTATTGCTCACTTTCACTGTGCTGCGTGATGGCGAGCCGCTACAGTTACAGATCATGCCACAAGGCAAAAAAGACAATTTAGGCAATCGCTATGGGCAGATTGGCGCGATGGTCGCTCAGACTGATATTGTCATCCCTGATGCTTATAAAAATACCGTCGTCTATGGTCCTGGTGAATCACTGGTGAAGTCATTTGAGAAAACCGAACAGTTAGCGGTAATGACGGTCAGCTCAATGGGGAAGATGCTCTCAGGTATGATAGGGTTGGATAATTTATCTGGCCCCATTACTATTGCCAAAGTCGCTAAGCAAAGCTTCGACATCAGCTGGGAGATGGTACTATCTACTGCCGCCTTGATAAGTCTTAGTCTTGCCGTATTGAACTTATTACCCATTCCGATATTGGATGGCGGTCATATTGTTTATTACACTATTGAGCTTATACGAGGCAAACCTCTACCAGAAGGGGTGCAAATCGCAGGCTTAAATATAGGTCTACTCTTGCTAGTAGGTTTCATGGTGTTAGCGATTGGTAATGATATTAGCCGGCTGTTTTAGGCGAACGCGGCGCGACATATCGAGCCAAATGCGCTACACTAACGCCTGCGCAGGATTGTGCCTAACATTATACAAATAGCAATAAACAATACTCATAGTAGCTAAGCTTTATTTAACGTAATTTTTAGTTTATTTTATGATGCGTTTTATATAAAGTGTTCTAATTCTATCTTAATGAGCCATAAGCAAAGTCTCAATAAGGTAGACAAAATATGCTTTTTTACCTTAACTTAAGCAAGTTTTTTATTGACGGATAGTATTTATGCGTACGCCTTTACTTACGAGCGCGGCTGGGTTGCCATTAGTGGTAGCCATGATGAGTGTTTCTGCACAAGCGGCAGATTTTGTGGCAACTGACATTGGTTTCACCGGATTACAACGCCTGACTCCCGATAGTCTTTATCCAGTGTTGCCTATTAGCGTCGGTGATACGGTGACCGATGCCAGCTTAGCGGCTAGTATTAAAGCTTTGTATGCTACTGACAACTTCGCTAACATTCAAAGCCGTGTCGAGGGTAGTCAGCTGACTTTTGATGTCGTTGAGCGTCCTGTCATTGCCGAAGTCAATTTTGAGGGCAACCAGCTCATTCCCAAAGAAGGGCTAGAGCAAGGCTTAGAAAACGCTGGCTTATCAGTCGGCGACGTACTCAAGCAAGCGACGCTACAAGGTGTCGCTAATGAGCTGCAGCAGCAGTATATCTCTCAAGGCTATTACAACAGCAGTATCGAAGTGGATCAGACTTTGCTAGATGGTAATCGGGTCAAGCTTGACGTGCGCTTCATCGAAGGTAAAGCGGCCAAAGTAGTTGATATTAATATTATTGGTAATCAGCACTTTAGTGATGAAGAGATTAAAGATGTGTTCGCAGTAAAAGAAACCTCATGGGCCAATATCATCTCTAAGTCAGATCGCTACGCCAAAGAAAAGCTAGGCGCAAGTTTAGAGAACCTAAAAGCGCTGTACCAAAACGATGGTTATGTACGCTTTAACGTTGACAATGCCATACTCAATATCAGTGAAGATAAAAAAAGCGTCTTTATTGAAATCAGCTTAACCGAAGGCGACCAATACCAGTTTGGGGATATTAGCTTTTTGGGCGAGCCCAAATTCGATGTCAATGATCTAAGCGAGCTTGTGACCTTTAATGCCGATGAGCAGTACTCGCAAGCTAAGCTTGATGCAACAACTGCTGCGCTCAAAAACCGTTATGGCAATGAAGGCTATTATCTAGCGCAGATTCGCCCAGTACCGCGTATTAATGACGACACCAAAATCGTCGATGTTGACTATTATATCGATCCGGTAAGACCTATCTATGTACGCCGTATTAATTTTAACGGCAATATAAAAACCCAAGACGAAGTACTGCGCCGAGAGATGCGTCAGTTAGAAGGTTCGCTGGCCTCTAACGAAAAAATCCAGCTATCGCGCACACGTTTATTGCGCACCGGTTTCTTTAAAACCGTTAACGTTGATGTTAAATCGGTGCCCAATCAGCCAGACCAAGTCGATGTGAACTATACCGTTGAAGAACAACCCTCAGGTAGCTCAACGATTGCCGCTGGTTACTCTCAAAGTGGCGGGGTAACTTTCCAGTTAGACCTCACTCAAAACAACTTTATGGGCACCGGTAACCGCGTCAATGCCGCACTTTCACGCTCAGAGACACGCGACTCTTATAGCTTAGGATATACCGATCCTTACTTCACTGAAAATGGCGTCTCACAAGGGGTCAGTGCTTATTACCGTGAGACCAAATATGATGATAGAAACGTCAGTAACTATGTCACCGACTCTTATGGCGCTACGCTTAACTATAGCTATCCTGTTGACGAGACTAAACGCATAAGCGCTGGTATCAACATCGATAATACTGAGGTTCGAGGCGGGCGTTTCCTTGGCGTGTCTAACGTCGACCAGATTGTCGACGATGGGGGCTCATTTAGTGAAATTGTAGATGACAGTGGTGACCCTATTAAAGGCGCTTCCACCTTCAAGAATGATTATATCAGCTATAATTTACTCCTAGGCTGGGACTACAGCACGCTAGATCGCCCAGTGTTTCCCACGAAGGGCATGAGCCATAGCGTCGATGCGACTATTGGCTTTGGCGATGCTGATTATCAAAAAGCCATTTATCGCGGTAACGTCTACTATCCGATTTATAAAGATGTGATTGCACGCGGTTATACTAAGCTTGGTTATGGTAATGACTTGCCTTTTTATGAGAATTTCTACGCTGGTGGTTATGGCTCTGTACGTGGCTATGAGTCCTTAAGTTTAGGCCCTAGATCGAAAGCTTATTCTGATGCGGTTCTTGGTCGTGATCGTATCAGAGACGAAGAGGTCGGTGGTAACGCCTTAGCAAGCTTCGGTACTGAGCTTATCTTGCCTATGCCATTCAAAGGCGACTGGGCGGATCAAGTACGTCCGGTATTATTCGCGGAAGGTGGACAAGTCTTTGATACTACCGATAGAGAAGATCGCAACTTCGTTGACCCGGTAACGGGCGAGCGTCCTGTAGATACAGAAGGTAATCCTATACCATTATTAAAGCAGGACAATGATCTGCGTTTTAGCGCCGGTGCTGGCGTGACTTGGTACACGCCTATCGGACCTATTTCGATCAGTTATGCGGTACCTATTGGCGACAAAGAAGACGACAAGACCGAAAAAGTCCAGTTCCAAATTGGTAGTACTTTTTAATTGACCTTACTTTTAATGCGCTGCCATAACGGCTTGATGTAGAGCTGACTATCACGTCAGCTCTTAAGCGATAGAGCATTATGAATGACTGAGCTAAACTGTTAGCTTATCTTAGCTTAGTGCCTATTTTCACTATATTGTTTTACTATACTATTAGCAGTGTTACTGACTATGACTACCATTGAGCATCTCATTACACAAATTGAGCAGCGCCAACCTGTACTGAACAAGTCGGCGCTAAGCTCTGAGCAGCTTAATTTTGAAATTAGCGGCGTCGGCAGTTTGGCTACCGCTACTAGCACCCAGCTCAGCTTTTTGGCGGATCCAAAATACCTCTCTTATCTTGCCGCTAGTGAGACTGGAGCCGTGTTAGTCAGTGAGCTGCATGCTGAGATTGCCCGCGCACCGACGATAGCCTTGGTCGTTGCCAATCCTTATTTGGCTTATGCGAGTAGTACTCAGTTATTTGAGTCAAAGCCTGAGACTGGCGTCATACACCCGGCAGCAAGCATTGCTGATAGTGCTATCATCGGTGAAGGGGTCAGCATAGGGCCGTTTTGTGTGGTTGGCGCGCGCGCGCAGATAGGCGCAGGCAGTTGTCTTGACGCCCATGTGGTTATTGGGGCTGATACGAGTATTGGTGAGCGTTGTCACTTTAAGTCACAAGTGGTTATCGGTCACGACTGTATCATCGGTAATCAAGTGAGAATTCACGCCGGCGCTAGTATAGGTAGCGAAGGTTTTGGCTTCGCCCCAACCAAAAATCCGAGTGATAGTGGCTGGGAGCGTATTGCTCAGCTAGGGCGTGTGGTCATTGGCGATCAGGTACGGATAGGTAGCAATACCTGTATCGATCGCGGCGCTATTGATGATACGGTTATCGGTAATCATGTGATTATCGATAATTTAGTACAAATAGCGCATAACGTCCATATTGGTGACGGCTCTGCCATCGCCGCTCATACTGGTATCGCAGGCAGCACTCGCCTTGGTAAGCGCTGTATCGTGGGCGGCGCTGTCGGTATCAACGGTCATATTGAGATTGCTGACGATGTCACTTTATCTGGTATGACTATGGTGACAAAATCGATCAAAACCTCAGGCTCTTATTCATCGGGTACAGCCGCTATGCCTACAGCCAAATGGCGACGCGCGGCAGTACGTTTTCGTCAAATGGGTAATGATTGAGTAGTCAACCCTACGCCAACAGCCAAAGCAACTGTTTTAAAAGTCTCCAATTTAAAAAGCAACTGGTTTTAGATGTGACTATTTTTTATTTAACTGATTTAAAGTGATCTGTTTTAAAAATGTCTGTCTAGGGCGTGTTGGACATTCGACCGTGGCACTGACAGAGACTATTTTTTAGACGATTTGCAGATAAAAATTGTAAGTATAGTCATTCTATACGTCAGTTTTTATCAATAAAGCGGCAAAAAAGAGTCCTGTCCCTGTTGTTAGAGTGAGGGCTGATGCTAAAATCGCCCTAGTCGTTGTAAAAATTAAGCTAAGGCATCTGCATTACCTGCAATTTTCCCGACGACTAGAACACAGCTTTGATTAACTAGCAGCTATCAGCAGTGCCTTCTTGTGAATGTTCAACACGCCCTAAAACAGCATGTTTCTAATTTATATTTTGATTGCGAGTACCGCAAGGAAGCCCATTATGAGTGCCATTGATTTCGATAAATTAACGGATGAAGATATCAGTAAGTTAGCAACAAACGGTTTGAGCTTACCGCTGACTTATCATGATTTGAAGCATTATTTACCGCACCGTTATCCTTTTATGCTAGTCGATCGGATTACGGCTTGTCGACCTGAGGAGTGGATCACCGGTATAAAAAACGTCACCATCAACGAAGAGTTTTTTAATGGTCATTTCCCTGACGAGCCTATTATGCCAGGGGTGTTGATGGTTGAGTGTATGGCGCAGGTTTCTGGTGTTTTAGGGTTTATCAGTGCCGGTTTGACCTCTAAGGATGGCTATCTCTACCTGTTTGCCGGGGTAGATAAGGTGCGCTTCAAACGGCAAGTGATTCCAGGGGATCAGCTTATCATTCGCTCTAAGATTACTATGCAAAAGCAAGGTATTTATAAGTTTGACTGTACGGTTCACGTTGAGCAGCAGCTCGCCGTCAGCGCTCAGATTATGATTGCTCGCCAAGAGAAATAACCTCGACAAATCAGCACGAACTACTTTTATTATTCCATTGAATTAGATGATACTAAGGCCTGTACTATGAGCCAGATTCACCCTACAGCACTCATCTCACCTTCCGCAACTATTGACGAGACGGCGGTTATAGGACCGTATTGTATCGTTGGTGATGAGGTGTCTATCGGCGCTCACACGATCTTGCATCGTCATGTGGTAGTGGCTAAGTTGACACGTATAGGACAGCACAATCAGTTTTATCAGTTCGCTAGTATCGGCGAGGATCCGCAAGATCTTAAGTATGCCGGTGAGCGTACTTGGCTTGAGATTGGTGATCATAATACTATTCGAGAGGCTTGTAGCTTACACCGTGGTACCGCGCAAGACGCTACTATCACTAAGATTGGCAGTCACAACTTACTGATGGTCAATACCCATATTGCTCATGACTGTACCATTGGTAGCCACAATGTCTTAGCAAATAACGTTGGCATTGCCGGACACGTGACCATCGGCGATCATACTATCATTGGTGGCAATTCTGGTATTCACCAGTTCTGCCGCGTTGATGACTACAGCTTAGTCGGTGGAGCGAGCCTTATTCTAAAAGATGTGGCGGCTTTTACTATGGTATCGGGCAATCCGGCAGGCGCTCATGGTCTAAATATAGAAGGCATGCGCCGAAAAGATTGGTCGAAACAGACTATCGACGTCTTACGTCAAGCTTACCGTGTCGTTTTTAGGTCTGGTCTGACCACTGTGCAAGCGCTTGAGGTTTTACAAAATGAGCTGCTACCCAAAGAGCCAAAAATCCAGCTACTCATTGACTCTTTAGAGCACAGTAAACGCGGTGTCGTCCGTTAAAATTTAGCTCAGCACAGTTGGTACTATCATTTCGAGTCTAAACATCATAGCCTCTATCATCAAAAGCCATAACATAACGTTATGGCTTTTTGTGTTTATCATTGCTTGACATTTGCTATCGATTAGCAGAAACTTTCAAGTCATGTGTAGTAAGGTTTTAGTAACTTATTTTAACCAATAGCTGACTGGTAGTCTCTTTGATTATCTTGCTGCTCTAAAGTGCACCGTTTAAGGTACTTAAAGGGCATTAAAAGAGAACGCCAGTGAATTTTAGGAGTGTTATATGGCACAGCAAAGGGAAAATTGGTCCAGTCGTACTGGATTCATTCTAGCAGCTGTCGGTTCAGCAGTTGGATTAGGGAATATTTGGCGCTTTCCTTATGTGGCTTATGATAATGGTGGTGGGGCATTTATGGTGCCTTATCTTATCGCCTTATTAACCGCAGGTATCCCGTTATTATTTTTAGATTATATTATTGGCCACAAATACCGCGCCGCCGCGCCGCGAGCTTATAAGAGATTCTCACCATCTGGTCAGTTTGTCGGTTGGTGGCAGTCTTTGGTCTCTTTTGTCATTGCCATCTATTACGCCGCCGTCATCGTTTGGGCAGGTAGTTATATGGTCTTCTCGTTTGGACAAAAGTGGGGCGAGGATACCACTAACTTCTTTGTCAGTGACTTTATACAGCATACTGGCGAGCTGACCTCCGTCTTTGTACCGCAGATGTTTACAGGTCTAGTGATTGTCTGGGCTTTAGCGCTATTGATTATGTTTGGCGGTATCCGTAAAGGCGTGGAGCTTGCGAACAAAATCTGCTTACCACTGCTTATTGTGCTGTTTGGTATTATGGTTTTCAAAGCCGTCACTTTGCCAGGCTCTGTGGTTGGTTTGAATGCCTTTTTTGAACCAAACTGGAGCAGAATGGCGGATCCTAGTGTTTGGCTAGCTGCTTATGGGCATGTGTTTTTCTCGCTATCAGTGGGTTTTGGTATCATGGTGACTTATGCCTCATACCTTAAAAGGAACACTAACTTAACAGGCGCAGGCTTAGTGGTTGGTTTTGCTAACTCCTCATTTGAGCTTATTGCAGGTATCGGTATCTTCTCAGCTATTGGCTTTATGGCGATGTCAACCGGTCAAGATGTTGCTGAAGTCGCGAGTGGCGGTGTTGGACTAGCCTTCTTTGTTTTCCCCAAAATCATCTCTACTATGGGCGCTAGTGGCGACTTTGTCGGTTTCTTATTCTTTGGCTCTTTGGTGGTTGCTGGTATTAGCTCATTAATTAGTATCCTAGAAGTACCCATCTCTGCGTTTCAAAGTAAATTTGACTGGTCGCGCAAAAAAGCAGTGGCCATAATCGTGGGTGTATCTGCGGTTATATCTATCTCAGCTTTCTCTACTGGTAGCTCATTGGTATTGGTCGATGTGATTGATCATTTTGCTAATAACATCGGTATCGTCGCAGGTGGACTCATGTCTATTGTCTTGGTCACTTGGTTTAATCGCCGCAAAATCCCAGGTTTAATAGCGCATATCAATCAGGTGTCTAGTGTTAAATTAGGCGGTGCTTGGGTATTTATGCTGACGGTTATTACGCCTGTTGTACTGGTCATTGCGCTAGGTATGAGATTAGTTGATTTAGTACAAAACCCTTATGAAGGCTACTCAACAACCATTTTATTACTATTTGGTTGGGGCGTGGTGGTACTATTTGGCTTAGGTGCCTTTATACTCTCTCGTATGAAAGGTATCCATGACGAAGAAGATGATAAAGCTCGCGCTCTTGATGATGCACGCTAATCACACTGCTCTTAGATGAGCACTTTAATAGGAATAAATTATGTCAACTTCAGCCATTATTTTTATGATTATCTCCATGCTGCTTATATGGGGCGGTTTGCTCTTAGCTGTTTTGCATCTAAGAAAACACCCTGATATTCCCATGCAGCAGCTACCTGATGATCAAATTTATTAAGACTATCAGTAGATAAATGTAAAAAAGCCAGTCACTAATATGAGTGACTGGCTTTTTTAGTATGAACAGAGACAATAATAAGAGCCTTTATCAACAGCTATATGACTTAATGCAGCGTTAGCTCAGGTACTTGTTGCCCGCGCTTGCTATAAAACTCACTCACAAACTCATCAAAAGTATCCGCTTCAATAGCGTCTCTAATACCTGCCATCAAGCGCTGATAATAACGTAGGTTATGAATAGTTGCTAATTGCGCGCCTAACATCTCTTTGCATTTATTGAGATGGTAAAGATAAGCGCGGCTAAAGTTCTGACAGGTGTAGCAGTCACATCCAGGATCTAGTGGACCTGTATCCGTACGATATTGGCTATTACGAATGCGTACCACTCCAGTGTTATCAGCATCACCAGTGACGAAGTAGTGACCATTACGTGCATTACGAGTTGGCATGACGCAGTCAAACATATCAACGCCGCGGCGCACACCTTCGATTAGATCCTCAGGCTTACCAACGCCCATCAGATAGCGCGGCTTATCGGCTGGCATATCATCAGGTAGGTAATCTAATACCGCCATCATCTCCTCTTTGGGTTCACCCACAGAGAGACCGCCGATAGCATAACCATCAAAACCAATCTCAAGTAAACCCTCAAGTGACTGCTGACGTAAGTCGCTATACATACTGCCTTGCACGATACCAAAAAGCGCATTAGTACTGCCAAGGTTTTGATGCTCATTAAGACAGCGCTGCCCCCAACGCAAGGAGAGCTCCAAAGATTTCTTCGCTTCAGCGTGCGTGGCCGGATAGGGCGTACACTCATCGAACTGCATGACGATGTCGGAATTCAGACTATACTGAATCTGCATCGATTTTTCAGGTGATAAAAACACTTTCGCACCATCAATAGGCGACTTAAAATGTACGCCTTCTTCGGTGATTTTACGCATTGCGCCAAGGCTGAAGACCTGAAAGCCACCAGAGTCGGTCAAGATAGGCTTGTCCCAGTGCATGAATTTATGCAGGCCACCGAACTGATCGATGATATCAGTACCCGGGCGCAGCCAAAGATGAAAGGTATTGCCAAGGATAATGTCGGCGCCAATGGCCTCGATATCACGAGGCAGCATGCCTTTCACCGTGCCGTAAGTGCCAACAGGCATAAAAGCAGGCGTTTGTACATCGCCATGATTGAGATGAACGGTACCGCGGCGGGCGCGTGTCTCGCCGCTAGCAGTTTTATGTAAAGTAAATTGCATATTATAATCGCTATATGAGCTATGAAAATGGCGCTAATTATATCATTATTAGCGGTTTTTTGTATGACCGTTATCCTCGTCAAGCGAGAACTCTACAGCCTTTATTTTAATAGCTCTCTACCCAAATGACACAGACAATAGCGTTTGACACTTATAGAGTGGATGCAAAAGCAGAATTTACAGCTGGTAGGGGAGCCTGAGCTGGCTCGTTACAACCCGCCATGGACGCTGCCTTTTATGCGTCGTAACGAGGTGATGATTCGTTATGAATAACAGCCAGTTATAGTCAAATACACGGGTCAATAAAAAAAGACAGCATATGCTGTCTTTTTATAGTCGATGCTTTGAGTCAAACTTAGCTGTTTTGCTCACGAATGATGTTTAGCATCCGGCGTAAAGGCTCTGCGGCGCCCCATAGCAGCTGGTCACCGACAGTAAATGCACCTAAATATTCAGGCCCCATATTGAGCTTACGCAGGCGACCTAGAGCTACGGTTAAAGTACCTGTCACTGCTACTGGCGTTAAACGCTCGACTGTAGCTTCCTTAGTATCCTCAACTACATCTAGCCACTCATTATCGCTACCTTGAAGCGCCTCTTCAATCTCGCTTAGCGGGATGTCTTTTTTGAGCTTGATAGTCAGACCCTGAGCATGACAGCGCATCGCACCGATACGGACACACATACCATCGATAGGAATATTACTCTGTTCATCATTACCAAGGATCTTATTGGTTTCAACGCCGCCTTTCCACTCTTCTCTTGATTGATGATTGTCCATTTGCGAATCGATATAAGGAATCAAGCTACCAGCTAGGGGTACGCCAAAATACTGCTGAGGAAAATCGGCTGAGCGCTGAGTCTCGGCGATCTTTTTATCGATATCCAAGATTGCACTGGCAGGATCAGACAGCTCAGCTTTGACCGCATCTTGTAATACGCCCATACCGCTGATAAGTTCACGCATATTGTTAGCGCCAGAGCCACTTGCCGCTTGATAAGTCATCGCGCTGACCCATTCCACCCAGCCTCTGTTGAACAGCTCACCGATAGCCATCAGCATAAGCGATACCGTACAGTTACCACCGATAAAGTCTTTTTTGCCATGAGCTAAAGCGTTATCAATCACATTACGATTGACGGGATCTAAAATAATGATGCTATCTTCATCCATACGTAAAGTACTAGCAGCATCAATCCAATAACCCTCCCAGCCGCTATCGCGCAGAGGCTGGTGCACTTTTTGGGTATAGTCGCCGCCTTGGCAGGTAATAATCACATCGCAGTCCGCTAAAGACTTAATATCATGAGCATCTTTGAGTTTACTTGGGCTAATACCATCAAAGCTTGGCGCATCGCCGCCGCTGTTACTGGTTGAAAAAAACACCGGGGTGATACCGGTGAAGTCTTTTTCTTCGCGCATACGCTCAATCAGCACTGAGCCGACCATACCGCGCCAGCCTACTAAACCTACTGTTAAATTACTCATGAAATGCCTTCCTCTTGTACGATGGTTTGTGACATAGTTTGTGACAAGGACAACCCGTAACAATGCCGTGAATAGAACAAAAAAGCAAGATTTTTCGATAAATTTCTTTTACTGCTATATCGTTACTATTCATGAGCTCTAAACAGTAACGTTTTATAATGTTTATTCGCTTAATGAAATGCTAAAGTAGGCTTCTTAATAAAAGGCCAAAAGTAAGCTTGAGAATTAAGTACGACAATTAAAAATGATAATAAATATATTTATTGAGTCAGACTTTATTCTTGGCCTAGCCTTCATCTAAATACATGGTTAGCTATATTATGGATATCTCTTTACTGTATTACGGCGCGCAATGGTTAGCAGGGTTTATCACCTTTTTGACCATTTGGGGCTGGATGCCCCTTGATAATTGGTGGGTCCGAGTAGTCGAGTTTCCGCGCATCCAGATTATGGTGTTAGGAGTCGTCGCTTGGGCGGCGATGATTTTATTCTACTCTGAGTGGCAGATAGGTCAGTGGCTATTGTTTTTGGCCTTGAGTCTGACTTTAGCTTATCAACTTAGAATGGTGCTTCCTTATACGCAGTTATGGAAAAAAGAAGTACAAAACGCCACCGATGACCCAAAGCTGGCTGAGCACCAGATCAAAATCATGGTGTCTAATGTATTAACGCCCAATGAGCAAAAGCAAGATTTAGTCAATTTGGTAAACGACAAAAACCCCGATATTCTGATCGCGTTGGAGACAGATAAGAAGTGGGAGCGAGCGCTTGAGCAGATAGAGCCTGACTATCCTTATACGGTCAAAGTTCCCTTAGACAACTTATATGGCATGCACTTGTACTCAAAGCTTGAGCTGATAGATCCTGAAATCAAGTATCTGATTATCGATGATATTCCCTCAATTCACAGTCAGTTACGCTTGCAAAGTGGCCGAGTGATTTGGCTGTATTGCCTGCATCCTATGCCGCCAAGCCCTACTGAAGCAGATAAATCCACGACGCGTGATGCAGAGCTGCTGATGGTCGGCAAACACATCAAAGAGCATGAGCAAACGGCCATATTAGCAGGCGATCTCAATGATGTGGCATGGTCAAAAACCACGCGCCGTTTTCAGCGCATCTCAGGCTTGCTTGATCCGCGTATTGGACGTCATTTTATCAATACCTTTCACGTCAAATATCCTTTTTTGCGTTGGGCGCTAGATCATATTTTTCATAGTGCGTGCTTTACGCTAGTGGACATCAGTCGAATGCCCTCTATTGGCTCCGATCATTTCCCGGTGATGACTACCTTACAATACGAGCCGCAAGAGGCCAGTAAGCAGGAACAAAACGCTCCTACAACTGATACCGAAGACATCCAAGAGACCAATCATAAAATCGAAGAAGGTAAAGAAGAGGGAGAAAAAGTCTCACAACAACATGCTGAAGAAGACAACGAAGCACAACAAGACCAGGCAGCAAAACCGGTATAGGTACTTTTATATTATACTTACATATGACATAGACAAATGACTCAAATCCTCTGTAAGCATAAGCGTACAAAAAATAGGGCTTTTGGCGTCTAGTTTGCGCGGTGAGGTCAGCCTATAATAGACTCATCAACACAAGGATAGTCAAGGATGCAGTGTTGAGGCTTATAGCATAGCCTTGAGTCAGCTCAAGCGTTATGAGTCGGTGTAAAATGGCTTAGAGAGGACTTATTATAAGTCATCAAGGATAGAATAATAATAAAACGAAATACCAATAACCCGAACCTATTGCCCAAGGTTCGGGTTTTTTCTTGTCTATAGTTTTTTCGATGACGTTATTGTTCATAAAAAATGTTGCTAATTATACACGCTGCTAGCCTTCATTTAATACTTCTAAACTTTATAGATAATGTTTGGCTATTTTTAAGCGTGGTCTAGAGTATTATAGGCATTAAGCCAGTCATCATTCTTGTCTTCAGTAACGGAAAACCAAGCATCGCTGCACTCTTCAGTTAGACACTCAAAACTGACATATATACCTTGCTCACCGATGGTGGCATACCAATGCTCATCGTCATGACCTGTAAATAAAATAAAGTATTTATCATTCACAAAGTCGCCGACGGTATATAACTCGCCTTCTTTATAGAATTGATTTCCACTTGTGCAAATGAGTACGTCTCCAGTATTTATCACTGATTCTCCTATTGATATTAGTTAACGCTAGTATTAGTACGCCCTTTATTATCAGTATTTTGTTATTAATATCACTGATAGCGTGGCGAAACCTAAGCGGTTGTATTTAATGGTTATTTTACCAATAGCATGAAAAATAGAAAATAATACTTGGGTATCAAAAGACATCTTTTTGTATTTAAGTGTTTGTTTTTATTATTAATTAATCTATAGCTAAGCTAGATAATTGTAAAGAGTCACAGTACAAAGTACACTCTGACCGTGAATAATTAGGATTTAAATGGTATCGGCAGAATAATTGTTTAGTTCTTATTATCAATAAAGATTTAACAAGGTTTTAATGAGTTACGGATAGTGACTTGGAAGCAATAATCGCATCATTTGAGCATTATTAGAATAGAGTCTAATGGACTTTTGCGTGAAGAATAAAAAAAGGGCATATGCTTTGGCATATACCCTTTGTAACTGCGCAGACTAGAACTTACAGAGTTAAGATAATGAGAGAAATGTATAAGGGTCTGTGAACGAGCTAAGCGCTATTATTCAATCACTTGAATGTAGGCGCCTGCTCGTAGCTCTTGTAACCAGTCTTCTGTGGCTTGTGGTGCTAAGCGTTGATACAGGGCTTGGCGAGCTAGGTCACGACGATACTCGTTACTGATATCTTGTTGGCGCTTATCATCGACTTTTAGTATGTGCCAGCCAAACTGGCTTCTAAAGGGTGCAGAATAGTCGCCGACGGTAGTGTTCTTCATTACCGCTTCGAATTCTCCAACCATCTCACCTTCGCCAACCCAGTTCAAATCGCCGCCGCGTCCAGCAGAGCCGGGATCATCAGAATAAGTCGAGGCTAAACTGGCAAAATCCGCACCTTGACGCAGCTGCTCATACAGATCGTTGATTTTTTGCTGGGCTAGGCTATCAGTCTGTAACTCATCGATTTTGACCAAGATATGTCGAACATCCCATTGGGGCACAATCATTTTGCTATTGACGGTTTTATCGGCTAGCTTGACGATATCGATTCCTTCTGGAGTGACCAAAGGCGCGCTCACTTCACCAACGTCGAGCTTAGTAATCTGGCTTGATAGCTCAGTTGGCAGCGCAGCAGCGCTATGGAAGCCCATATCGCCACCTTGTAGTGGAATAGGGTAGCTACCTTGCGCGGCGCTCATGGCTGCCTCTACATCGACATTAGACTCTAATAACCGAGTGCGCAGAGTATTTGCTACGGCAAGCGCCTGCTCGCGCTGAGCGGCTGACAGCCGGCTGTAGTCGTCAATATAAGGCACACGTACGTGAATGGTCTGATATTCATTTTGGTTAAGACGTTTGGCTTCAGGGGAAGCTAAAAAAGCATCGACATCCTGCTCGCTGATACGGACTCGGCTACTGACTTGGCGCTGCTGCAAGGCTTGGATAGCGGCATCTTCAAATAACTTCGCTCGTAGGGCAGCATAACGACCTGGCTGGTTGGCATCTAGTTTTTGTTGTAGACCGGCGAGGCTATTAACGCCTTCTGCTTGAGCAATCTGCGCCAAACGCTGATTGATAGCTGCATCGTCAGGCTGTAAGCCAAGTCTATTGGCAAGGGAGAGCTGTAACTCGCGCTGAATCAAGCCGTTAAGAACTTCAGATTGTAGCTGCGGTGAGTTGGCAATAGGCTGGCCTGCCGCTTGCGCTCTTGCTCGGGTTTGCATAATAGCATTGATCAAATCGCTTTTTAAAATAGCGTTATCATTGACTAGCGCGATAATGCCATCGGTACTGGTAGCAGAGGTTAGACGGTTGGTATTCTGGCTTTGAGCACTAGCATTTTGAGTATTAGTCGGTTCAACAGTAGCCGCTTGAGCATTAAACGCGAGTACAAGACCCAGACTGGCGCTCATACTCATGAGTATGGCTCGGTTCGTCTGGCGTAAAGAAAAAAGTCTCATGATAATCCTTATTGATGTCGTCATGTCGGTTATGGGTTGATCAGCGGCATGCACTGGTAGGCAAAAAGCCAACTTTAAATAGCGATAGGGTAGATCGTTTGCTAGTCTTTCCAAGCCGTTTGTGTCGGCTCAAACCCTAATACTTTATCTGCTAATAGGCGAGTTAAGCGGCCACTGTCACTGCCTAAACCATTGAGCCTAATTTCAGCCATGATAGCTTGATTGGGTTTATCGTTGATATTTAGATCATTATAATAACGACGACCATAAACGGCAAAGCCAATGCAGCAATCTTCGTAATCTATGCCAACTAACGCATCGAGGGTTTGGTTGCGCCGATAGTCATACTGCCCTTGTGCTAGTACTCGCCAGTTGTTGTTTATTGGAAAGATAGCTGACGCCGTTAGCGCTGAAATAGGAAGCTGGTTGGTGTTTTCATCTTCTTGACGCTTGACGAAGCCGACGTTGAATAAGCTATTGCTTGAAGGCTGGTACCGTAGCTCAGTAGTGATGTAATTTAGATCATAGCTACTGTTTAGCGCGCCGCTGACATCGACCCAAACGTTATTATAAGGCTGAGTGCTAGTATTCCAAACCATTCCTGACGAGTCAGTGTCGAATACTGGCGTCTGATCTTCTAAAGTTACTCGGCCATCATCATAATAAAACTGCTCTGCAATGCTACCATCAAAACGTGTCACACCCGTTGCATCGATGTAACGATAATTGATACCAGGGGTAATGGCGTGCAAATCTTGCAGACGATCATACCCCAAAAACCAGCTGTCCGAGAAGAGCTGCTGATAGTTAATAGAAGCGATACGCGTGTTGAAGTTAGGAATATCGTTCTGATCTTCAAAAGGAGAGTAGGTATATTTCAGCCGCGGGCTCAGTAGCTGATAACCGCCCATGGTGTCATCAAAAGCGCCAAAAGGTGAGCCTGACTGATAAAAGTTCAGACCAGCATCGATGCTTGCTTGCGGGACAAATACGGACTGGCTACCATCGTCTTCATCGAGATTATTAGCGTCTAAGCTGTCTTGATCATAGGAAGTATATAGGTGCTGTAAGCTCAGCTTAGGGTTGATATACCCCCACGCAGCCTCGATAGGATAAGCGGCGCTTAGCTTATTATAAACTCTAACGCCGCTTTTTTCGGCCTCAGAGCCATCGTCAATCGACTTTTTAAAGTAGGCTGAGTCATGAACCCCTGTGAAGTTTATATTATCAGACCAAGGCAGGCGATAGTTGAGCGATAGCTGTGGTAAGCGCGAGTAAGGTTTATCTTTATCTTCTAAGCGCTCGCCAGTATTGGTAAAAGCGTCGAGAGTCTGATAGGTTTCAACTTTGAGCTCACCATTGATATAGTCGTTATAATAATTGAGCCGAGCCCGGCGCGGCAGGTTGAGCGTATTGTCAGATAACCCTAAAGTATCAAAATCATTAAGATAGTCCGCGTCAGAGACATAGCTGTATTTGGCATCACCGCTCAAGCGCGGAATGCTATTAGAGGACCAATAGTGATCATAAAACAGACTGCTACGATCCTCACCATCATACTCTTTATCATTAGGCAAATAGGAGCCGTTGAGTATACCTTCACCATAATTTTCGGTTAGATAACGAAACTCTCCTGAGAGCATGGGGTTACGGTTGGTATAAACGCGAGTATTAAGGGTGGCATCGTAGTTCGGCGCTAAATTAAAATAATAAGGTACGTCAACTTCAAGGCCGCTTTTACTACCGACACTCGCGCTCGGTAATAAGAAGCCGCTGCTGCGTCTATTGTCTATAGGGAAATTAAAATAGGGTAAATAAAATACCGGTACATCAGCAATTTTAAACGTTGTGTTGTAAGCTTCGCCGCGGCCTGTTTCGGTATCTAAATCGATGCTTTTGGCATCAAACTGCCATTTGCGGTTGGTCGGCGGGCAAGTACTAAACATCACTTCATCAAGCTCATACTGCGTCTCGTTAGGGCGGTTTAAGCGCTTGGCATAGCCGTGCGCTTGCAGCTCTACGCTAGCAAAAGCCACGTCCTTAGCTGTTGATTGTCCGGTTTCGGTATTATAATTTAAGCTGTCCGCGACGCCAATCAAACCACCTTGTGAGACTTTATCATTAACAGTGGCCGCCGGGCGCTCGGTTGCCGTACCGCGGTTTGGCGCATTGCCAATCGCTTGGTCAGTGAACATCACTTGCCCTTGTGCTGCTGCCACGCCACTGCTGAGATCCAAAACTACTTTTTGGGCCTCGATATGCTGCTCACCTTGATCGATAATCACGTTGCCAGACAACTCAGCATAATCAACATTATCATAATAACCATAATCAGACTCAGCATATATAGAGTCTTGATCGTTTAGAGGCGCATTGGCGTCGCGATTGGCCTCATTTATTGCCCGCTGGTAATTTGGATTGCGATCAGGGTAGACCCATTGACCTTCACAGCGCGGCGCAGTATCGACAGTAATGGGAACAACATTTAAATCACTCCCTAGCTTGGGCAAGGTTTGCTTTGTCTCTAAGGTGTTATCTAGCTCCGCGATAGGTACGTCATTATCGACTAGGCTTGCGGCAGTATTGGTGGCCGCCTGGTTAACATTAGTCACATCGCTATCGGGTTTTAATTCATAAAATTCTGCCAAGCGCATCAAGCTATCTTGAATAGTGTCGTCGTCGAAATTTAACTTTTCAACATTAGTAGCAGTAATGTCAGTATCAGTATCAGTGTTAGCCTCGATAGTGGCGTCAACAACCGCAATCTGCTCTGTATCCATGTTAGCCGCTATTTGTGCATCATCGTTTACTAGCGTAGTGTTGTTCTCTACAGCAGTTACTGAGCCTATAGCGGTACTCTTCTCTAGGGACGTCACAGCCATATCATTAGCGCTAGCTGTATCGAGATCCGCCACTGCGCGTTCAGCTCCTTCAGTCGCCAAAGGCTCGCGCATCTGTTGGTCATCATCGGTGATAGCAGCACTAACGGTTAAGCTAGATAGGCTTAACGCACCGAATAAAATCATGCGAATGCTTTGGTAGAGCGGAGAATATAACAAGGGCACACCTATGATTGTAGAACCTATTAGCCGACTGGATGACGATAGAGACAGATAGTCAATGAATCTTAAAAGTAAGTATCAAACCAAAAGTTAGCTACTCAACTTTATAACGCGAAAAACTAGTTTAATCTTTGTTCAATGAGTGGGTAATGAGCAAAGCGACAATTATTTTGACTTATGATAGTCAAAAAAAACCAAATCAGCTACACTATTGCTGCAAATTTTGTAATGCAGCAAGGTATTTGCTTATTGATAAGCGGGCTAATCGTGAGTAGCGAGTCAATAAGACGGATAAAAATACTAAGCACTCTCAGATGGTTCGTTATTTTAGCAAGTATTTGCCTGACTTATCACTCTATTTAACCGGCGATTTTTTTATGACTACTAGCGCGATGACAGATAAAATGCTTAAGAATACTGATTCTACAATCAGCATCCAAACCCCAACGCAAATAGGGAGCGATACCGAGGCCGCTGATGAGCGTCAGCAGCAGCTACTGCATTGGTTGCAGCAAGTATTTGCCGGTCAAGACTTTAAGCTCGACAGTTTGCCAGGGGATGCCAGCAGTCGTCAGTACCATCGTCTACAATGGTTAAACCAATCAGATAGTGATGAAGCTGAGCATTATATAGTGATGGACTCTGCTGATGAGCAGCAAGCGATGCAGCAGTTTATCAACGTCACCGCTTTAATGGCACCAGCGATTAATGTACCAACCCTTATCGCGCAAGATATGGAGCAAGGGTTTTTGGTGCTGCAAGATTTTGGTACGGTGGAGTTTGCGCACTTACTGGTTGGGGCAACTCCGGCGCAAGTCGATGCGTATTATCAAGCGGCTATGCAGACTTTGATTGCACTGCAGCAAGTGCCGGTAGAGACTGCCAAAGATAAGCACCAGCTTCCTGATTATAATGAAGAGCTGCTCAATCGCGAGATGGACTTATTTAGTGACTGGTTTATACCGCACATTGAGGTCAGTTTAGACGCTAGTCTTTGGCAGACTGTCAAAACAACATTAATTAATGAGATTTTGCGGCAGCCACAAGTCGTCGTTCACCGCGATTATCACAGTCGTAATCTGATGCAAGACCAAGCTGATCATTCGCGCTTAGGCGTCATCGATTTTCAAGACGCAGTTATCGGCGCTTATAGTTATGATTTGGTCTCCTTAGTCCGTGATGCTTATGTCGACTGGCCTGAAGTACAAATCTCTAGCTGGATTAAGGACTTTTGGCAGAGGCAGAAAAACGCTGAGCTGACCACTACTGATAGTGCTGAGCAGCTTGAAAACGATGTCAATGTGATGGGCGTTCAGCGTCATCTAAAGGTGCTCGGTATCTTTATTCGTTTGTTTGAGCGTGATGGTAAGAGTCGTTATCTGGCCGATATTCCAAAGGTCATGAGCGATTTACTCTTCGAGCTTGACTGGCTGAGTAAGCAGGGTAGTGAGGAGGTAAAGCAGGCACTTATTCCCTTTAAGCAGTGGATGGAAGAGACCGTATTACCCGCTTATCAGGCTAAGTTTGTGCAGCAGTATATTTAAACCTATTACACTAATTTATAACATCAGGGAGCAGATATGTCTGCAATAACGCAAGCGATGATATTAGCAGCAGGCAAAGGTACACGCCTGCGTCCGTTGACCCTTGAGACACCAAAACCACTCGTTGAAGTCGGTGGACAGCCTTTGATTGTCTGGCATATCAAAGCACTACAAGCATCTGGTATCACTGATATCACTATTAATGCCTCATGGCTGGCTGATAAGCTGATGGCAGCGCTAGGTGATGGCTCACAATATGGCGTAAATTTGCATTGGTCAAAAGAAGGCGATGAGCCATTAGAGACAGCAGGCGGTATCTTTCAAGCGCTGCAAACGGGTAAGCTACGAGATGAGCCGTTTATTTTAGTCAATTCTGATGTGTGGACGAGCTATGATTTTGCGCAATTACAAAGCTATGAGCTTAGTGCCGATCAACGCGCGCACCTATTATTGATTGATAATCCTGAGCATAATAACGGTGGTGATTTCGCTATCAATAATGGCTTGGCAAGCGAGCAGCCGATTGCTGATGCGGATAAGTATACTTTTGCTGGTATTAGTGTGATGTCACCAAGACTACTAGATGGTCTAGTTAGTGGTCAGCCTGCTGCTCTTGCGCCACTACTTAAGCAAGCGATGCTTAAGTTTCAGATCACCGCAGAAGTCATTACCGATAACTGGATAGATGTCGGTACGCCTGAGCGCTTAGAGCAAGTCAATGCGTTTGTTAAACATCATTCTACAAATGATAAATCTGATTCTTAAAAGTCATTTATTAAACAGTTAAACAGTGATAATCATTAGAAAGGCTGCGCTATTACAATAGTGCAGCCTTTTTAATACAGGTACTGTTTCAGATTACAGCATATTAATCTCTGTTAATGGAACGTAATACTAGTAATCGCTTGTACGTTACCAAATCTAGCACAGCACCCAGATATTTATTATTATATATACTATAATGTAATATATAATGATTAAATATAGAAAATATTAACTTTACTGAAATGATAAACTACAAAATATCAGTATCGATAAACCATGCACATCAAAAAGGAATGATTATGATTTTTAAGCAATTATATGAACCGCTCTCTAGTACTTATACCTATTTGATAGGGGACACGAGTACTGGACAAGCCGTCTTGATTGATCCTGTCATTGCGACGATGGATCGCGACCTCGCTGAGCTACATAAGCTTGGCTTGACTCTAGCTTATACCATTGATACGCATATTCATGCTGATCATATTACCGCAGCGTTGGAGATGAAGCGTGAAGTGGGCAGTAAGATTGCAGCACCTGCCTATGATCGCTTGGAGTGCGCAGATATTGGCTTAGAGGACGGCGTGCCCTTTGAGCTTGATGGTATTACTTTGCATCCTTTGCATACACCAGGGCATACTGATGGGCATTTTGCCTATATCTTTGATGGGCGGGTGTTTACAGGAGACGCTTTACTGATTGAAGGCTGCGGTCGCACGGACTTTCAAAATGGTGACGCAGACGCCCTGTATCATTCTGTAAGAGACAAACTGTTTTCTTTACCAGATGAGACCTTGGTGTATCCTGCACATGACTATAAAGAGAGGTTTGTGTCTTCAATTGCGCAAGAAAAAAAGCGCAACCCAAGACTTGGCGGTGATACGACGATAGAGGAGTTTAGGGTCATTATGAATAATCTAAACCTACCGTATCCAAAATTTATCAATTATGCGGTACCGGGTAATAAGCAGTGCGGCGTTTGTCCAGAGGATTTACCTGAGAACTTGGCAGGATACTGTCGCCAAATGACACAAAGTCCGCAAGGCTAGCCTGTTCTAGGACTAACAATTTCTAGGACTGACAATTGACACGCAGCTTATAAGCGTAATAAAAAACGCAGCCTTGATAATCAAGACTGCGTTTTTTTACTGATGGAGTTTATAGTCCCATCGCAAGCCTGATTAATTGTGCAAAGGTAAAAACGACTAAAAACCCTGCCAAATATAAACCCACGAACCATGCCCATTGACTTTGTTTTTTACTTAGCTTTTTCATAATCTTATCCTTTTATTGTCTATGACATCTGTTATTGATTAGATATCAGTACATCGGATTGTGATCAGATTTGCCCTTGAACGTATAATAGGCAAACGCAGTGTAGCTTAAGATAATCGGTAACATGATAACCGCGCCTATCAGCATAAACGACAATGAGGTATCGGCGGCTGCCGCTTCATAAATGGTCATCTGATAAGGCACTATATATGGGAATATAGCAAAACAGACGCCAATATAACCCATCAAAAACAGCGCTACGGCTAACAAAAACGGACGATATTCACGTTCTGTTTTAAGGTCTTTACGCATCAAAAAGAACAGAGCCAATACGACAATCGGCATAGGGGCAAGATATAGCAGACCTGGGAAGCTAAACCAACCCTCGAGCGCCTCAATATCAGAGAAGAACATAAAGGCGGTAACTACAATCATAGAGGCTATAAGCGCTGAGAGCATCCAACCTGAGACTTTGCGCGCCCATACTTGTAGCGTGTGTTCTGTCTTAATAATCAGCCAAGTGGAACCCAGTAGCGCATAGCCGATAATCATGGCAAAACCACAAACGATAGAGAAGGGCGTGAGCCAGTCAAACGGACCGCCAGTATATAAGCGGTTGCTGGCCTCGAGTCCTTGTACCAAAGCGCCAAGCATAATGCCTTGTGAGAAGGTAGCGATCACTGAGCCTACAAAGAAAAACGTGTCCCAAACATGACGACGGGTATTGGCTTTAAAGCGAAACTCAAAGGCCACCCCGCGCATAATGAGTCCAAAGAGCATAAAGGTCACAGGTAGATACAAGCCGCTCATGATAATGCCATAAGCGACAGGAAAAGCGGCAAACAAGCCGCCGCCGCCAAGCACTAGCCAGGTCTCGTTACCATCCCAAAATGGGGCGATAGAGTTCATTATCCGGCTTCGGTTCTTATCTGAGCCTGCAAAGGGAAACAAAATACCGCAGCCCAAATCAAAGCCATCGAGTAGCACATAGATAAAGACCGATAGCGCGATAAGTCCGCCCCAGATAAGGGGTAAGTCTAATACATCACCAAAGTTAAACATTAGCGCAACCCTCCATCATCAACATCATCAGCAGGACTGTCTAGATGCTCATCACTCTTATCCTTTGTTTTTTCTTGCGGCGCATTATCACCACTCAAAGCACGGCCCTGAGCTTCGGTCACAGAATGATCATAGTAAGTATCCTCTGAAGGATCCTCGTACGGTTTAGGCCCTTGAGTAATCAGGCGGATAATGTAAAAGCTACCTGCGCCAAAGACAAAGATATACAGTACGATAAAGCCAATCAAAGTCGTCGCCACCTGCTGTGCTGCAATGGGCGACATACTCTCGCTAGTACGAATGACTTCATAGACGGTCCAGGGCTGACGTCCTGTTTCGGTGACGAACCAGCCAGCTAGTATCGCAATAAAGCCCATCGGCGTCATAAACATCCAAGCCCTATGGAACCATTTACTCTCAGGATTAAATTGTTGTTTTTTAAAGTACTTGTAAACACTAAATAAGCCAACAAGTACCATGAGCATACCAATACCCACCATAATCCTAAATGCCCAAAAGACAATAGCAACAGGCGGTTGGTCCTCGACAGCCCAATTTTTGAGTCCTTTGACCTCTCCATCTAATGAATGGGTCAAAATTAAACCCGAGACATAAGGAATACTCACTTCATACTTATTGGTTTGGTTATCTTGATCAGGTATCGCGAATAAACGTAGTGCCGCGCCGCGCTCGTCTTCCCAAATACCTTCCATCGCCGCCACTTTTGCAGGCTGATGTTCAAGGGTGTTCAAGCCATGCTCATCACCGATGAGCACTTGTAGCGGCGCTACAAAGATGGCCATAATCATCGCCATACCTAGCATCACGCGGCCATGCTTGCGATGATCTTGATGCTTTTTGGACTGCAGGTAATAGGCACCAATACCGCCGATGACAAAAGCAGTAGTCAAAAATGCTGCCGTCACCATATGTGCAAGACGGTAAGGGAAGGAGGGGTTAAAGATAATCTCAAGCCAATTGGTTGGATACAGAAGGCCATCAGCGCCTATCATAAAGCCTTGCGGCGTCTGCATAAAGCTATTAGCTGATAAAATCCAAGTGGCTGATATCAGCGTACCGACAGCGACAATTGCCGTCGAGGCAAAGTGCATGCGCTTGCTGACGCGCCCCCACCCAAAGAGCATAATACCTAAGAATGATGCTTCTAAGAAAAACGCAGTTAACACCTCATAAGCAAGCAAAGGCCCTAAGACGTTACCGGCTTTGTCTGAGAACACCGCCCAGTTGGTGCCGAACTGGTAGGACATCACCACGCCTGACACCACGCCAAGACCGAACACCACGGCGAATATCTTCACCCAGTGTTTATAAACTTCAGCGTAAATGGGATCACCCGTTTTGAGCCAGCGAAATTCTAATACGGTCAGCCAGCTGGCAAGACCGATAGAGAACGCAGGAAAGACAATATGAAAAGAGATGACAAAAGCGAACTGAATACGCGCGAGCATCAGCGCGTCCATTTGATCTATCATAAAAGAGGCAAACATAAGGGTTACCTATATTGGTTAACTGATTGGCGTAACTATCCATAATACGCGCAAGTAACTGTCCGCAATATATAAACCTTTATCACGGGCAATAGCCAAAAATAATTTGGCTGGTGTGGAATCTATGTCCTTATAAACTATATTTTTACTATCTAGACAATCGATCTAAGCAATTGAGTAGTCTTACTAGATACGACTGAAGATGATATTGAAGTCATTATGCGCTCGCTGTACAGCGGGTGCAAGTTGTGCCATGTTACCAAAGCATACCTAACAGTCATGACGAGGCTATTGAAAACCAAAACTGTGAAAATCAACAGCACGTTGCCAGTTTTTGTAAGTTAGCTATAAAAGATAGGCTTACTCTTGAAGTTGTTTGTACAAAATACGGCGCAAAGTCAAAATCGTTTGCGGGTTTTGTTGAATACTGTGGCCGCCGTTGATAATGGTCTCAGAAGCCGCACCTTCAAGGTGAGCGCTAGTATAAGGCACAATACCGTCAGACAACCGCTCAGTGATGGCTTGACTGATATCGCCATCAACTGTAACAGCGGCGACTAAAGGCTCGCGGCGTACATTTCTATCTGTGTTATCGACAGTATTGGAGTCGCTATCTTCTGCTTGCGCTTGTGATAAGTCTATCTTAGCCCCGCCTGGCTGCATTTTTGCCAAACCTTGAGTGATATCGGCATCGTTATTAGCGATAATGGAGTGATAGGTAATACGATCGTTAATAGAGATATCTTTGGTTAATTGGATAAAAGAGGACTTATTACTCAGCTGGCTTGCTCCATTTTGCAAGTATAAAGCGCCTAGAGGATTATTGGCTAAGTCGCCTTGGGTGGCAATGGTCGCCAGATTGTCTGTGACCGTCTTGACCAGCCCAACGGGCAGATACACAATGCGGCGCAGCGCACGGGTGAACCAGCGATCAGCGTAGTCGGTACCGCGAAAAGGCGTTGATAAAAATACGGCAGTATCTACCTGCGGCAAAGCCTGCAATCTAAAGCGTTTTTCTAATTGCTCTTCACCAAAAGACTGCTTAAGCGCGTCGCGTATTTTTCGTTTTTCACTAGCAGAGAGCGTCCCTTGTTCATCAAGTCTGTCCAAATCATCTATCAGGTTTTCATCAGATAACATCATGCGCGCTATGATACCGCCCATACTATGACTGATAATGACGCTGTTTTGGCTGGCAATATTTTGACCATCAGGATCTGTTTGCTGATAAGTTGCTTCAATGAGTTGCTGAATTTGATAACGGTTTTCTAATATAGGCAAGTTAGTGGGATAAAATATCTGCCAAACCTGATAATTCTCACGTAATTTATCATCATTCAAAATATCGTTAGTCAAATTGACCCAAGTGGCAGGACTCGAGGCTAACCCGTGCAGCATAATCAATACCCGCTTGTTAGGGTCATAAGGCTCAAGCATAAACAATTTGGGCAGATTGGTTTTTTGTTGACGAGTGATTAGGTTTAAGTAGCCGACGCCGTCTAGTTGATTCTCTGCAAGCCACATACCATAACCTGCCGAAAAATTCGCTGCCAGCGGATAGTCTTCGCCTAAGATAGTAGTGCTCTCACTGCGGTAAGGGTTATATAGATGAATATCGAGTTGCTCGCTACTGAGTACATCTAATACGCTATCTCCTACAGGTTTAATCAAACCGGTCATCAGCAAATGACCGCTAGGGTAGATTCGACTACTCGGGTCCTCATTGCTTATGCTTTCGTCGTTATCGGTGCTATTGTCTTGAGCCAATCTACCTGACAAAGAGGAGACGAGCAGCTGGCGAATAGTGGTCGTGTAACGGTCATTGAGAGACGCCACGAAGCTAATACCTAAACCTGGCCGCTTACTTATCGAGTTTAGTCCCGTAAGACGCAGCTCATAAGTAGAGGTCAGATCTGTCAAAGCAGAAGTTTGCTCACGAGCGTTTTGTAGATACTGGTCTTCATTGGGTAGATGGACATTGAGACCATAGTCCCCAACTTGCACCGTCATGACCTTGACTTGGTCTGTGGCACGCCCGCCCATCGCAACTTTATTAGAAATAGCGGTTTGGGCTGAATCGTCGGTAGCTGTTGTTGGTAAGTACTCAATGTGAGTGTTGCCAAACATCTTCTTAGTGCGGGCTTTAGATTGATACAGCTTGGTTATGATGTCATTGCTCGCGGCATTGTAGATATCTTGAGTTTGAATATCGACATCGTTTGGAATGCGGTTTTGTAAAGGTGCGCTTTTTTGTTTTTGAGTAGCGTTCTCAAAGTCGTGTTCTAATCTGTCATAAAATAGATACGCGTAGCTTGATTTGACGGCATCAAACAGCCGCTGTTGATAATTCATAAGACAAGCGGATGTTCTTTGTTCTTTACTTTTTGCTTGCTCCTCATCGAGTGGGGCGTTGGCAAAGTAGGGGTCAATCGGTGGCCGAGATAGCGCAGCGAGGCAGTCTGAAGATTCGGCTAATTGCCTTGCTTTGGCATAATGCAGCTCAGCGAAGATAGCAAGCGGCGAACGATAATTATCATCGAGGAGACTATCAGAGAGCTGCCCTAAACACAGATCAAAGTGCTGCAAACAGGCCGTTTCATTGAGACCAGCCGAGAGCAAGGTTGACGCGGTATTACTACTGAGTTTATTGTCTGAGACGATATTACCGCGTTGGCTACTAATGACTTTGGACTTGCTTTGCTGGCTTACAGATACCGTACTACAAGCGCTGACAAGTAGTGTAGAGGTAATAATAGTGATAGCCAAAAGCGCTTGTTTGTGAGCAGATGTTATAGCGTTTACAGCGTTACTTGCAACAGTCATAGCGAGTCTCAGTAGATAATCTCAATATAGAATAAAGACAGATTCGATAAGATAAAACCTCAAACAGTATAGCGCTAAAACAAAAAAAGCGCGCCTGCTTTATAGATAATAGTGAGTCACTACTCAATCACTATAAAGCAGGCGCGCTGTTAAAGCGGCGCTATAATCGACTGGCTTGATAACTAAAGTCAGCCTCAGCGACTAATATTATTTTAAACGACCGCTGTTTTAGATAATGCTATCTTTAACTGCCGATTAACTGGTCTGGTTGATACTATTCGGGCTGACATTGATATCAGGAGCGGGTAGATCCCAGATATAGTATTTCCCGTCTTCAATGAGTTTGATTTGTTGACGTATTACTTTATTATCTGGTACTTTTTGCTCGAGACGACGCAGGCGCGAGAGTGCTTCACTGCGGCGATCGCTTAACAGATCAGATTGAGCCAAGCTTTGTTCTGCTTCGGTATAGCCTAGGCCAACCGCTCGGTCAAGATACTTTTGACCTTCCTTAAAACCGCCGCCTTCTGAGAGCATCATGCCATATAAAAAGTTGGCCTCAGCGCTGTCAGGCTGAGCTTTGATTGCGCGATCTATATATTGACCACCGCGTACGGCATAATCTGAGCCCAAATCTAAGTTGCGGCCCATACCATTGAGCTTAGCGGCGCGAATTAAGACCTCATAAGAAGCGTCTGGCGCACTGGCAAAAGGCTCAATCCAATCTGCTAATACTTTAATCTTCTCGCGCGTGTAGTAGCGCTGTGAGCGGTTGGGGAAGTTTGGTGGATAGTGGCGCGCATTGGGCGAGACGTCTTCGATAAAATGATCAAGTAAGCTAACGTCGAGCCTATCTGCGCCTACACCGCGCTTGGTAGGGATAAGTACGGTTGAGATAAAGCTGATATCAGAGATAGTCGCTTGCGGCGCTGGGATATTGCGAAGCTGACCTTGGCTAATATCGATGCCCGTACTAGTGATAGGGCCACGCTGATACACGCGAGTAGCACGCTCCGACTCATTTGCTACGCTATTAGTAGCCGCGGCTGCTGGAGTCGCTACATTTGACTGCACCGGAATAGGCTGCGCGCCAGATTGAGTGTTGGCTGGCTGGGCACGGCGAATGATACGCTGACTTGAGTCCTTAGCGCTAGGCACGCTTGCGGTGACGCTATCAGGTGCTGCAAGGGCTGGGGTGGTCAACAGCATAGTACAAGCCGCTGCTAGAGCAGTCAGAGTTGCAAATTTGTGAGTTATATTGTGTTTCATAAAAACGGTTGCCTTTTAGTAGTCTCAAGGGAAAAGTGAGGTTTTCACTGATCTTAGTTTTGCTTATATGAATAAGTGTTTAGGTCAATGCAGTCAAAGCTATCAAAGCAGTTTATTTTTTCATACCCTAGCAATTAGTATCAGCGCTCGCAACGGTAGGATTGTTAATAATAATACTAAACATTATCTGGCAGACGTTATCCGTAAATCCTCTGCCATCGTTTGCAGCGCCAAGCTATGACTGCTTTACTTATATATGATAAGCAGCACTTTTCATACAATTCGCCATAAAACGCATACTGCGGCGTATCGGTGGTGCTAGCGCCGCACCGCCATTATCAAGGGCAAGCTGACGATGATGCAGCTCTTCGATGTCCATTTGCGCTAGTATCTCACGAGTACGCTGATCTTGCGCAGGCAGTTGGGCGATATGATCTTGTAGATGCTCACTGACTTGCGCTTCTGTCTCAGCGACAAACCCTAGACTGAACTCGTTAGAGATAGCTCCGGCCACCGCGCCCAAACCAAAGGACATGCCGTACCATAGCGGCGTAAAGACACTTGGGTGGCTACCAAGCTCATCAAGGCGAGTCTCGCACCAAACGAGATGATCGACCTCTTCAGTAGCAGATTGGTGCATGGCTTGCTTGACGGTCTCGTCTTTTGCGGTAAAGGCTTGACCATGATAGAGGCCTTGCGCGCAGACCTCACCGGTATGGTTGATACGCATAAGGCCTGCGACATGGCGAGATTCGGTGATGCTCAGCTCAGGAATCTCATCGCTACTCACAGGTAGGGGCCGAGAGCTTGGGTTTGAGTGCGGCACTACCGCTCGTAGCGCTTTATCAACGCTCAATAATAAATGGTCAATCTTTGAAAGAGGACGCGCTGTCATAAACAACTCCTAATAAAGTACGGTTTTCTACATTCATCTTACTGATTATCGACTGATACTATTAATATAGTCGATACACTCTAAAAATGTCATAGCGCTACTGGGATGAATTTTGCGCAGCCTCTGGGAACGCAGCACGCAAGTAAAATTTATACCAGTAGCGCGTTTAAATCCGTAAAAGTTTTACATTCAGCTAACTATACTAAAGCATTTAACCTTCATCATGGTTTTGTATGACAGCTTGCTGTTGATGCTTTTTGAGCTTTAAGTACAAAAAGGTGCCATAGCCAATATTTAATATGCCGGTGACCAAAAATAACTGCGGTAGTGTCAGCTGCAAGCTATTCAATACTACAATAGCAAAAATAGCAGAACCGACCATAAATATGGCATTAAAAATGTTATTAGCGCCGACTATACGCGCGCGATGACTCTTTGGCGCATAAGCTTGCATTGAGGCGTAAAGCGGCACAATATACAGACCGCCGCTAAACCCTAAGAAGAATAAGTCTACAAAAACACGCCAAGTTCCCGGTACTCCAAATAAGTCGCCAATTGTTAATAGAGTATCCCCAGCAGGCTGTATGTTCAGCCCTGATAAAGAAAAATAAAGATCAATTGCAAAAATACTTAAACCGGCAATGCCAAAGGGCAGTAGACGCAAACTAACCTCGTTTTTGGTCAGTCTCTTGCACAGCAGTGAGCCGATAGAGACCCCTACAGAAAACAAAGTCAGTAAAAATATCACGACTGACTCATCACCTTGTAAGATAACTTTGCTAAATTCTGGCGTCTGTGTCAAAAAAGTCGCGCCATAAAACCAAAACCAGCTATTGCCTAAAATAATAAAAAATAAAAAGGGCAGCGAATACAAGTAGCGAACCGTTGATAGGCTAGTGGTAAAAATATTCCAGTTGATATTTAGCTTCGGCTGCATGGCTGGCATGTGCGGAATACCGCGCGCAGCTAGATAACCTAGAGATGAGACCAAAAGCACAGTCGCGCTGATCCAGTATAGCGACTGCGGTAGCTGCGTTAATACTCCTGCGATAATCATCCCTAGCAAAATTGCCAAAGACGTACCCATCTGAAATAAGCCATTAGCGCCAACCAGCTCATCTTCTCGCATTGCTTGGGGTAGATAAGCATATTTAATAGGACCAAAAAAGGTAGAATGGGTACCCATCAAAAATAACGCCACAAACAGTAGCACATACCACTCAAACATAAAGCCAATAGCGGCCACTGTCATAATGACGATCTCAAGTATTTTTACCAAACGCGTGAGTTTGGATTTTTCAAACTTATCGGCGATTTGTCCGGCGAGCGCTGAGAATAAAAAGTATGGCAAAATAAAGAGCATCGCGGCTAAGTTGTTAAGAATGCTAACCTCAGCACCGAGCTGGCTTGCGGCCGTATAAGTCAGCACTAATATCAGTGCCTGCTTAAAAATATTGTCATTGAAAGCGCCCAAAAACTGGGTAAAAAACATGGCACTAAAACGCCGCCGCTTGAATAACTGAAACTGATTTGCCATGAGGCTTCCTATGAGCGAGTACTTTTAATCGTTTAAATAACCACAGATCAAGATAAAAACGGGTAGTCGGATAATGACGCTATCAGACGTGACCAGAGGCTACCATACGAGGGATAGCGGTTATGCTGTTGCTAATATGGTAATTATAAATAGTATCAATAACTTATTAAAATATATGATAGGTTTTATGATTTTAACCTCGTATAATAGCAAGGCTTTGGGGCAAATACATGTGTTAAATGCTATGATATGTTCGTGAGCTCAGTTATGATTTGTAAATTTTATAAGCCCTGATGCAGCAGTGATATTTTGATAATTATCAGCCTCTACATCGTTAAGTGTGCATCGTTTTCGCTATATCAATAGGTTCGCTTTACAAGGCTATAAACAGGCTTTTTAGAGCGTTTGTTGACCGTTACGCTAGGCTTAAGTGGCCATATTAGATGATAGGATAGTATTAGTCATGAGAAGTAACCCCTCATTGCATCACGCTTCAATGACCGCTTCGATACTCGTGTCGGAACCTTGTGTATCCAGCACGGCCCTGTCATCTACCTCTAATCGGTTAGCGCTAATCGGCGCGCATGCTCAGCACACAAGCATTGGCGTACGTCACCATTTTGCCCGAACCGCTTTATTTAGCGCTGTCGCTAGTGTTTTGGTTGGTGTTGGGATGGCCTCTGCCAGTGCCGCTGAGACCGACCCTCGCGCAGAGGCGGCACAAAGCCCTACAGCGTCTAACCCGCAAGTAGAAGTCCAAAACAACTCTCAGAGCACTTCACAAACCAATGTAGCGCAGGATGGTTCAGACGATAGCCTTATTGATTTTGACTCAGAAGCGGAGCTTGATGCGGCTTTAGAGGCTTTGCGCCTAAGAAGAGATTTTGAGCAGGGAGAAGTCGATAAATCCGTACTCGATGAGTTCAGTGAAGAAGTCAGCCAAGATGGCGATATTAATACTAGTGAGATAAATACTGGCACGGACGCTGAAAACAATAATAGTAATGAAGCGGATGTATCGCCAGTCAGTAACAATGATTTTGATAGCGATGCCGAGCTGCAACGACAGGCAACGGCGATACAGCAGCAAGGGTATCAGATGATGACTCCCGAACAGATTGATCGGGAACTTGCGGCTTTGGACGCTGAGAATGACTCTTTTATGGAGAGTACGAGTAATGGCAACACCGACGGTTTAGATGATGTTTTTGATGCAGGGTTTAGTAGCGACCCAAACAGCTTTGATAGTAATAAGGTAGACAGTCAATTCGATAGTTTTAATGACCGTACTGTTTTAAATGACGAAGGCTTTAATGCGCCTATTGCCCGACTTGATAGTCAGCAATTACCTTTAGGATTAGATCCAAAAATCGACTCTGCGACTTTGCCTACGCCCAACAATCTTGAGACTTTAAACCGCGCACAAACTCCAGAAGAGCAGGCACAAACAGCAGAGATAATGGCGCGTCCTATTGAGGTGAGCGACTCTGTTAGTAGTGGCCGAGTCGATGACGGTGCTGACATCACTGAGAAAAACAATCCTGAGCAGATATTAGCGCAGCAAGACAATCGTTCAGTGACAGGTGCTGATGATACTATCGCTGAAGCACAAATCGAGGCCAGCGATGGCGAGGTGGCTGATGATCAAAATAGTGATCAAAGCGGCGATCTTAATCCTGATGACTATCTGCCAGATTATCAAGCACAGGACAATGCTGACGCCGTCGCAGAAGGCGTGACTCAAGCGAATAATTCTAAACCATTAGCTCGCAATGAAGGCGGTATTGTCAAACGTTTGTATAATCGCCTATTTAACGGCGGCGTAGCAGCGTTGCCGCGTGTTGAGACCACGGTTTATCTGCAGCAAGACGCAGATAGAAGCCCTAACAATGCTACCAATGATGCGGCTCAGGGTACGCCAAGACTGATCAAGGCTGATGAAGATATTCAGCCGATTAATAATATCAAAGCTGCTATCGATGATACTACCGTTCAGTCGGTCACTGACTTCACCGCAGCCCTGCCACGCCTGCGAGAGACCGCTCTGAATGCGGCAAAAGCTGTAGGCTATTATGATATTTCTCTCAAACTACGTCAGCCGGATGCCAACAGTATCGATGTGATCATCGAAAAGCTGGGTGAACCGGTAATTGTCGATAGCCGTATCGTCGATGTCCGTGGTGAGGGCGCCGAGCAAGCCGAGTTTAAAACGCTAGAAGAGACAGCGCTGCCAGCAGAGGGCGATGTCTTTAACCATAGAGTTTATAAAAATAGTAAGGCTGCTCTTGAGGCTCTAAGCCGCACTTATGGCTATTTTGATGAGAATTGGCTGAATAAATCGGTCGACATCATCTTGCCAGATAATAAAGCCGATATATCACTCGTTTATGATACTGGGGTTCGTTATGACTTCGATGACGTGGTGTTTTTTACGTACGATGAGGCGACAGGCACCCTCACGCGCGACCCTGATAAGCTACCCGTAGAGCTGCCTTTACTGCGTCAGTTGCTACACTTTGAAGCTGGTGATCCTTTTTATCGTCCCGATGTGACCAAGTTAAGTAATGATCTAGCGGCAACGCGCTACTTCAATACGGTCAACGTTGAGAGCTTATTGCCACCCGATGAGCTGAGTGCTGGCAGTACGCTAGCTTTTGATAATACTGCTAATCAGTCAGATAATGTAGAAGATGGCGATTTAGACATTGATGTTAAAGAAGGGGCAAACGTAGGCGCTGGCGATACTGATCTCATTGGCGAGAGCCGTGACAATCTTAGCAGTGATGAGGATGATTCAGAGGTTGTTGCTGAAAGCCTTGAGGCGAACAGTGGCACTACCGTTGATGCCGCTGATATCGCTCCTATTGAGTTCCAAGTCGATGAACAAACGCAAAATAAATTACAAGAAGTCAAAGCCAAAGCCAATCGTTTAAGTAGCCTACCTAATGATCGGGTATTGGATGAAAAGGACGAAAAGGCTGAGAACTTCTTAGGAAAAATCAGCGACTCAATCAGTAATATTGCCGAGAAGATATTCCCTGAAGAAGAAACCATTTTTGATGAGGATTTTGTACCGCCAACTTTAGCCAATCGTATTACCCCTGAAGAGGTTTTTGAAAGTAAAAAAGTGCCTTTGTACGTCTTTGTCTCCGCAGATAAGCCGCGTGATGCTCAGATTGGTCTGGGTTATGGTACTGATACCGATATCCGTGCTACTGCAAAGATTGACTATAATTTGGTTAATCGTCAGGGCTACCAAGCCGGCGCGGAAGTAGAAGCCTCACGCATCAGTAAAAACGTGACTGTCTATGGTAGTCGCCCTTGGAAGCATCCGCTCAATGATAAATTAGAGGCGCGTCTGACTTATGAAGAGGAAGTCATCGATCAAGGTGAAGGGAACTTTGATCTATCGACTAATACTGTAAAGGCAGCTTTGGCTAGAAATATTCGTAAAGAGAGCGGCTGGAATAGGAGCTATTCGGTACGTTATCGGTTAGATGAGCTCGAAACTGGGGTTGACGATACAAAGTTAGAAGATCTACCGGTACGTTTCACCTCTTCAAGACCTACGCAGCAAGCTTTGTTGTTTGGTTACGGTATTAATAAAACCGACGTCAACAATGCTATCAATCCTACCAGCGGCTATCGTCAGTATTATGGTATCGAAGCCGGCGCTGAGAGCGTACTTAGCGATACTGATCTGGCGATTGTGCGCGCCGGTGTCAGCGGTATTTATAGCTTTGGTGAGGATGATAAGCACCAAGTGCTAGGCGGCTTCAATACCGGGTATATTTGGGCGGATGACTTTTATGAAGTGCCTTATAAGCTACGCTTCTTCGCCGGCGGTGATCAGAGTATTCGCGGGTATGATTATGAGAGCTTATCACCGTTAGAAAACGGTTATCTGACTGGTGGACAGATTCTCGCCGTCGGTAGTGCTGAATATAACTATGAATTTAGACCGGGTTTCCGCGGGGCATTATTCACCGATGTGGGTAATGCTTATGATAAAGACTTCAAAACTGATACTAAAGTAGGGGTCGGCGTTGGTATTCGCTGGGCGTCGCCTGTTGGTGTGGTGCGAGTCGATGTGGCAGCTGGGGTGACAGAGGATAGTATTCCGGTGCGTTTGCATTTCTTTATCGGCTCGCCGTTATAAGCGGATGCATAATTAAGTCTTTTAACTAAGAACTTATAACTAAGCTAAACGAGAACCCAAGCAAGGCTCGCAGGCGAAGAGCTAATAATTTTTTACTTGATTGAGTGTCATGTTGAATAATAAAACCCCACCTAACGACCCGTCGTCTAAAGATCCTGCGCAACGAGATGCCCACGCGGTGCGTCGGTGGTATCCGCTATCTTTTTTGCTAAAGCTGCTAGCATTGATTGCTATTGTCTTAGTTGTGATGTTCGCGGTGTTTTTTTATGCAGCAGGTACGGATGCAGGCACTAAGTTTTTATTAGAAAAAGTCGGTAGCGAAACGGGCGTCAAGCTCAAATATGGCAGTGGTAACCTGCGTGACGGTATTATGGTCACTGATATCGATCTTAAGGCTACCGAAGATCTTGAGATTAAAGTAGACCAGGCTTACGTCAAAATAGGCTGGCGCGCTGTATTTGCTAAAGAAGTACACTTACGTGATGCCGATATCCAGCGTATTGAGATTATCAATACTAAGCCGCCAACCGGTGAGCCGTTCGATTATAAGACGCTTGAGCTACCAGTCAATCTGCGTTTCGACCAAGCCAAAATCAAAACTATCGTCTATAAGCAAGTGACTAAAGAGCCGGTCATCGTTAACGATATAGCGGCAAGGGATTTGACTTGGGTCGGCAGTCAGGTCACAGTTGACAGTGGTAAGCTCTTTTATAGTGATATTGTAAAAGTCAGTGCGCTACAAGGTGAGATCGACCTACAAGGCGACTACCCCTTAGATCTAAGCGCTATTGTTGAAGTCAGCGCCCTTGAAAAAGCTTATATAGATCCGCTCAATGTCAAAGCAACTGGTACTCTAAAACGTACGATAGGTAAAGTGCGCAGCCGCTACAATGATAGTGATGTCAGCGGCGAGTTTGTCGCACAAGGGCTAGATGAAGGCTCACCGTTTGAAGCGAAACTGCGCTGGGATGATGTACTGATACCGTATGCTGATGCGCAAAATATCCATCTAAAAAGCGGTATGGCGACTGCTTCTGGCGTGGTTTCGGATATTAAACTGCGCATCAATACGGAGCTGACCGCCAAAGACATACCTTCAGGCCGTTATAAAGGCCGCGCGGTGATTGCCAATAGTCAGCTGCGTATCGATCGCTTAGATGCTGATGTGCCCGCAGGACGGCTAACCTTGCAGGGGATATTGGACTGGAGCGAGAGCTTCGATGCCAAAATTCGCGCTGTAGGCAATGGCTTTGATATCCGCCAAGCGATTCCAGATGAGTATAGCGACTTTAAGGCTTATGCGCCGCAGACGCTTAATGGTCGACTATCGCTACATTATCAACAAAAAAACCTCAGCAATAATCTGCAAGTTGATGCCGATTTGCGTCAGCGTGATGGCGAGCATATCAACGCTAATATTGTCCGCGGTAAGCTATCTGCCAAATCTAAACAGCCAGCGCCTATGTATATCGATGCTAGATGGCAGAACTTGACCCGCCGTGATGTGCCAAGTATTGGCAATATCGATAGCCCAAGCGGCCGCGCTGATGTCATCGTGCGCGGCTCAAACTTATCTGTCGATGCCAATGCTGTCATCAATGAATTAAATGCCGCGCCAAAAGGCAATTATGATGTCCGCATTCGCAAAAATGCTAATGTCATCGATATCAATCGTCTCAACTATCAGGGCATCGTTGGCGACTTATCTGGCACCGGGCAAATACAACTCGCCACCAATCAGCGCCCGCTGACTTGGCAGGTGGATGCGCGTACCAACGGCTTGTTGCCGAAACAATATCGTAGTGATCTGCCGCTTGAGCGTTTAACAGGTAACCTGAGCGCGCGCGGCCGCCTGCTAAATATCCGCAAAAACGGCGTCAAAGGTCAGCGGCATATTGTCAATATTACGAGTACCGACCTACAAGCAAAGCTAGACGCTAGTCAAGACCAGCGCGCTATCGGCGTTACTGGTAATGGCGACGCTGAGATAGACCTTATCGGCGGTGAGCTGTCAGTGTTTGACGTACGCTTCGATGGCCGCATTGATACTCAAGATGTACCCGATGGTTTGTTATCGATAAGCGCAGCAGGCACACCAAAGCTTATCAGCGTTCGCAAACTGGATTACAGTGGTGAAGCTGGCGCAGTGAACGCAAAAGGCGTCATCGATCTGCGTGATAATATTGGCTGGAGCGTCACAGGACGTTTTGATAACTTCGATGTTGGTTACTTTCTTCCTAATAATCCGGCTATTTTGACCGGAGATTTGGTTACTAGTGGTGAGTGGCAACAGCCCGCGAGTACAGCGGCTAATAGCCAAGGTAAGCTGCAGCGCTTTGCTGTCAATTTTGATGGCGTTTTAGATGCTGAGCAGCTGCCAGCAGGCAAGCTGACGATTGATGCAAGTGGCGATGCGCAGCTGATTCGTATTAAGCGCTTTCGTCATGTAGGCGCGGCCGGCAGTATCGATGCTAAAGGTAGCGTGGACGTACGCCAAGGCATTGCTTGGGACATCAACGCCACTATGGATCGCTTCAACTTAGGGTACTTTTTAAAAGACACGCCAAGTACCATCACCGGCAGTATAAAAACTGATGGACGCTGGGGCGAAACCCAGCAGGTTATCAACTTACAGCAGATTAATCTGCGCGGCATGCTCAAGGGTCAACCACTAAGTGCCAAAGGTAGTTTGTCTGCTAAGCTTAGCTTACCCAAGGACTTAGGCAGCTATTTTGAACGCCTGCAAGCTCAGGATAGCGAAACGCAGTACAAGCAAGTGAACGCTTTAATTGATAGCCTTGATGCCAATGATTTAGTGCTACGGTGGGGCGATAACTACTTAACTGCTAACGGTAATGCTAAGCAGCTACAAGCCAAAATCAATATCACAAGCCTAGATCAGTTATCTGACCAGCTCGCCGGTAAGGTTAGCGGCGGGGCCACTCTATCGCAGCCCGCAGGCCAAGCCTTGCCAACGATTTACGTGGACTTAGTGGGTGAGCGCATTGCCTTGCCAGGGTTTGTTTTACGTCAAGGGCGCGTGCGCGGCAAGTTAGTGAATCTCGCAAATAGTCCAAGTCAGCTGATAGTCAGTGCTGAAGGCTTAGATGCCGCTGGTCAAAGCTTCCAAAAGGTCAAAGCGACCTTCAATGGTACTGAGCAGGCACACGTGGTCAATCTCGATGTGGCCAATGATGAGCTTAACGTCTTAGCGCGCTTAAAAGGCGGCTTCAATCGCGACGAGCTGATATGGCGCGGCGCAATAGGAAATGGTAGCGTCAAATCTAAATATGCCACGCTCAACCAGCTACAACCGGCGCAGCTTATCTTAAACTTGCCTCAAGGCGAAAGCAATCCGCTAAAAGTACAGCTGGCAGCACATTGCTGGCAGGCCGCTGATCAAAGTGGCAAGCTGTGCTTACGGGAGAACCTAATCGCCTCAGCCGATGCCGGTCAAGTCAATTTAGCGATACAAAATCTTGATACCTCCCTATTTTCAGTATTTTTGCCTAAAGATATCGATTGGCAGGCGAAGATCAATGGCAAAGCTGTCGTTGGTTGGCAACAGGGCCGTGCTCCTACTATTAACACCACTTTATATTCGGACAACGGCAAAATCGGTCTGATTCAAGATGGTGATTTGGCTCCAGTGAGCTTACCTTATAAGCGCGTCTCGCTGATTGCGTTATCGGTCCCTGAAGGTGTCAAGCTGCGTACAGATATCAACACTGGTCGCGGTGCCCGTGGCTATGCCGAAGTCATTGTGGATCCGTATAAAGATCCTAAACCTATCTCCGGCGCTTTGGTATTAAATGAGCTAAATTTAGCGATATTTAAACCTTTCTTCCCAGGTATGCGTGTGCTTGAAGGGAATATCACCATGGCAGGTGGCCTTGGCGGTACTCTAACCAAGCCGCAGTTCTACGGCGATGTCAAACTCGCTGATGGTCGTATCGCTATGCTTGGGTTACCGGTGAATCTTACTAATGTCAACACCACCGCCAAAATCCGCGGTACAGAGGCGGTGATAGACGGTAGCTTCAATAGTGGTACGGGTACCGGTGAGCTTACCGGTACGGTAAACTGGCAGCAAGAGCTACAGGCCAAACTCAGTATCATCGGTGAGCGTCTAGTGCTGACTCAGCCGCCGCTACTCTCAGCAGAGGTCAATCCAGACATCGATATCATCGTGCGTCCAAATGACAAATACGTCAATATTGAAGGCGCTGTCAGTATACCTACTGCGACGATCCGTCCTCCTGAGGCCAGCGAAGATATCATCACCCAGACCGAAGATGCAGTGGTGCTCGATAGGCGTCTAATCGGTAATATTGATGAAGTACTGGCGGTGTCTAAGCCTTGGTCGATCAACGCCGATATCGGTGTCGATTTAGGCGATGATATCAATTTCCGCGGTTTTGGTGCGGTTATTCCACTGGCAGGCGCCATTAATATCACTCAAAATGGTAGTGGCGTCATGCGCGCTAAAGGTGTCGTACAAGTCTCGAAGCGTACTAGTATCGATGCTTTTGGCCAAAGCTTAGAGCTGAATTACGGACAAATACGCTTTAACGGCGATGTCATGAAGCCTGATCTTAGCATCGAAGCGGTCAAAATCATCGATGATAATATCGTTGGTGTCCGCATCAAGGGCGATACTGAAAATCCAAATATTATCGTCTTTAATAATGCCGGACTGACGCAGCAACAAGCAATGAATGCTTTGGTGACAGGACGTATTAATGACGGTAGCCCCAGCCAAATCAGTGAGCAGGGCTTTAAGTCGCAAGTGACCAATAACTTAGCCGCTGCCGGTCTTAACTTTGGCTTGAGTGGTACGCGTAGTCTCACCAATCAGATCGGCCAAGCTTTTGGTTTCCAAAGCTTAACCGTTGATGCTTCAGGCAACAGTGATGACACTAATGTCAACGTTACCGGTTATATCTCGCCTGATTTGTATATTCGTTACGGGGTAGGGGTGTTCAATGCTGAAAATAGTCTGTCAGTGCGGTATCAGTTGACTCGCCGTGTCTATTTAGAAGCGACCTCCGCTGCTGAAAACGCGGTGGATGTGGTCTATAGTTGGCAGTTCTAATACCAATAAAAAACGCCTTTATTTAAAGGCGTTTTTTATTGATTCAAGCTAGGGCGTGTCCCTATTTTAAAAATGGTGATAAAAATGAGATAAATCGCAGGCAAACAAGGAAAATAGCGCAGGTAATATCAAGATATTGACCAGCTATTTGACACCGTTTGCCAAAGATTTAGCCATTTTTAGCCCGTTTAGTCATAAACGCTTGAATTAGGGACACGCCCTAATACTGACTTGGGCGAATATGAGCTAAAACAGCGCAATAAGCTCAGTAACTAGTGAGTTAAAAGCTACTCGATTAAAAATTACTTGGCCAAAAGCTGCTTGATTAAAAACCACTTGGCCAAAAGCTACTTGGTCAAAATCAAACGATTATTTCGAGTCAAGCGCAGACGATATTCTTCCCCCTCATGCTCTATACGCACCTCTTTGGTCAAAGCAAATAAGTGCTGCGACTGCAGGGTAGGTAGACGATTGTCACGGTTGTTTAGATAGCGAGAGATGACCAGACTCATAATGAATTCCTTTTGATAGTAAAATAGAGCGTTAATAAATGAATTAACTTAACGATAATAATTATCATTTACATCCATGGTTTTTGCAAGTGCTTTTATGAATTAAATCATCTTTAGCTTGATAATTGATTCAGTTATAGATGATGCTTCTCCTCAATAATAACTGTTTTAAGATAACGGCCGTTTAATAGCGGTAAATACTTTGAATATCTTTGAATATCAGGGACTATCATGCCAAATAACTCTAATCCTATTTCTAATCAACCTCTAGCTAAATCCTCAAAAGTCGTCAATGTCGCGGTAGCTGTTATTCATTATCAGCAGCAGTATCTACTTGGCTACCGCAAGCGGGAGCAGCATCAAGGCGACCGTTATGAGTTCGTGGGCGGCAAAATAGACATTAATGAAACTCCAGTTGCCGCTTTGATACGCGAGGTCAAAGAAGAGACCGGCTTTGATATTGCTGGCAATGTCATTCTCAAGCTTGGGCGGCTGCATCATGACTATGGTGACAAACAAGTCTGCCTTCATGTCTATAAAGTTAAGCTTAGCGCTGAGCAGTATCAGTATTACAAGCAGCAAGAGTATGGACTAGAAGCGCAAATGCTGACGTGGGCCGATAAAGATCTATTACTCAATAATCATTATCCGCTGCCCGCTGCCAACCGAACTATTTTGGCTTGGCTCAAGCTGCCCAAGTGTATGGCCATCACTTACCCATTAGCGCACTTTGAGACGCCAGACTCAGGTGACAGTTTAGCCACTGAGCCAGCTCAAAGGTGGCTGAAGTATCATCAGCAGCAGCTCTCGTATCAAGGCTGGAGTTATTTACGTCTTAAGCTCGCTCAATCGAATAATAATACTGATAAAGAGGCCGAAATCATTACGCAATTACTGGCGATTAGAAGCGATATTAGCGCTATCGTCCCTTACCGCTTACGCAAAGCTATAGATTTTAATCATCTAGATGATTTGAAAAATGACAATATAAGCGCGAGTACTAATCAACCGACTTTAAACCAAGACAACTTACCAATATCTGCCTATCACTTGACGCAAACGGAGCTGATGGCTTGGTTTAGTCAGTATCAAAAGCAGTCTAGTCATTTAGATAGCGGCGCAGATAGCAATGACGATCTTAGCTATGATTCTAGCTCTAATCGCGCTACTGCCGAGGTAAGTTGCCGTTTTGACTTAGACCTACTCAATACTAGTGATCAAAACACTACCGGGCTGATTATTAGTTGTCATGACGCTGAAAGTATCGCTGCCGCCAATCAATTGGCTAATTTGCGCCTAACGCTTTCATTAGCGCCAGTTATTGCTATCTTTTTATCCCCTGTACTAGACACCCAAACTCATCCGGAGCAGACACCGCTTGGCTGGCAGCAGTGGTCTGCACTGGCTGCGCTCGCTGATGTACCGGTCATTGCTTTGGGCGGTTTATCACCAGCGATGAGCGATTTGGCGACTATAAATGGCGCAAACACCGTTGCAGGTATCCGCAGTTTTCAAGAAGGAGTCTAATCATACCGGTAAAACATTACTTATATTTAATAAATGGCAACTATCTGGTTACTATGTATTTGATAGCGTTAATAATTTTGGAGTATTTTACAAACCGTAGCTTTTTCATACATAGCCTCACTACTTATTTTGCCTACTCATCCTTATTATTGACGGCACAAATATCAAAGTAGTGTCTTATTAATAGACCTCAATAAATGAATAAATACGGTAACCCTATGCCTATGAAAGCCAATACCTCCACTAAGTCCGACCCGTATGATCGCTCATACGATAGGCAGGCGAATGGTCATCAGGTTAAAAATAATCACAATTCGCTCGCTAGCAAAACACCGGCAAACGATAGCTATTTGTCAAAATCAGACTTATCGAAGTCGAGTGCGAATAGCTCGGTTGCAAGTAATGATGCCAGCTATGCTTATGAGCAAGATGACCTGCCAGCTTATCACTTCAGTGAATCGGCTAGTGCTCCTAGTCGCTCTGGTGATGTCAGCTGTGGCTATAAAAAAGCCACGCCAGTTGCTAAAAGTACTCTAATGAAAAGTACCCTAATATCTGACGAAGAAGAGATGCTATTGCACTATATGCAGAACAATACTCAGTCGACTGATAATAAGAAAAGTAGTGCTAACACTACAGAACGACAGGATGCGCTGCAAAACAAGCAAGATATATTAAAACAAGAAGTCATCAATACTACTAATAGTGAGCCAGAGGTCGATGGAGTGCTAGATAATCCAGATTTGGCTCATAAACAGCTGCACCAGAATCAAAGTGCTATAAATACTACTGTTAAAGTTTCGGAGAGAGTTTTTATGTCCAGTCTTCTTAAGCATACTGGTATTGCTTTAGCTATTATTATTCCGCTAGCCGCGTTTTCAGCTTACGCTGCGACTCCTGAGCAGACAGTAACTGCTGCTAAGAACATGAATAATACTGAAGATCAAACAACAGAGATAAATATTGATCCCAAGAACATTATCCATAAGTCAGCGACTCAGCCTACGACAGTGGATAGCGTGGACTTGGATAAATACGCTGGTACTTGGTACGAGATAGGACGTCTGCCGATGTACTTTCAGCGTAATTGTGCAAGTGATGTAACCGCTAACTATACTGAAAAAGCCGATGGCTCTGGCATTATTGTGACGAATAAATGTCTGGATAAAGACGGCTCGCAAACTGTGGCTGAAGGCTTAGCTAAGCCTGCTGATGCTACTGGCAGCAAACTGAAAGTAACTTTTTTGCCTACTTGGATTCGCTGGTTGCCTATCGGGCGCGCTGATTACTGGGTACTAGCGCGTGATACTGACTATCAAACGGCGTTAGTGGGTACGCCAGATAAAGACTATCTGTGGTTGCTGGCACGCTCGCCCAATGTGACTCAGCAAACCTATGCAAAGTACCGTCAGATCGCTCAGGACCAAGGATACAATCTTAAAGAGTTTACCTTAACGCCTCATGCGAATCAGACTGTTAACTTGATTCCTTAGTAGCGACTAGGTTATGTTGTTTTGGGTAAAACGGTTATTACTGGCAAAACTAAGTGTTTTAGGCTAAAATCTACGCCATTTATTGCCTTTGATTCCGCTATTATTTGTAGCGCTTACCAAAGGATAATTAACGAACATTTTCTACCTCTTTTTTATTGTTTTTTATTTACTGACTATTCATTTACTGATTATAAGGATGCTTCCTGTGAGCAATGCTGATACCTTACGCCAATTACATCAAGACCAGTTAAGCCAATATAATAACCAAGAGCAACAAGCGATTGAGCTGATGGGTGTACTCAATACTCTTTATAATGAGCAAGATGTACAAGTCACTTTATTTGGTGAGACATTAGATACCAGCTCAGTAGGGCAAATATTAGCGCTACATCAAAAGACGGCGACTCGCAATAATAATGGTCAAGCAGTGACTATTGCTGATACGCTAGCCATCGTAAAAACATTAGCACAAAGCGATGTGACTGCAGCAAGCGTAGATGTCGGTCAGCTTATCGCTAGTGACAGCGATGTACAACAAGCGCTACAAGGGGCTAGTGCTAATGGAGCGACTAACGATGCAACTGACATTGTGCTCTACGGGTTTGGCCGTATTGGACGTATCCTCACGCGTTTGTTATTAGCGCAGGCCTCAAGTGCTAAAGGCTTACAGCTAAAAGCTATTGTCGTGCGCCCTGCACCTGCAGGCGATCTAGCTAAGCGTGCTTCGCTGCTTGAGCGCGACTCTATCCACGGCGGCTTTACCGGTAGTGTGAGCGTTGATGAAGCCAATAACGGCATCTTAATCAATGGTCGTTTTGTTCAGGTCATCTATGCCAAAGACCCAAGTGAGATTGACTATACCGCTTATGGTATCGACAACGCATTGGTTATTGATAATACGGGTATCTGGAAAGACGAAGACGGCTTAGGTAAGCACTTACAGTCTAAAGGCGTACAAAAGGTACTACTAACAGCTCCTGCCGGCGGCGATATCAAAAACGTCGTTTATGCGGTAAATAGCGACACTATTGGCGATGACAAAATCGTCAGTGCGGCAAGCTGTACGACTAACGCCATTACTCCGACGCTCAAAGTGTTAAACGATGAGTACGGCATCGAGAACGGTCATGTCGAGACTATTCACTCCTTTACCAATGATCAAAACTTGATTGATAACTATCATAAATCTGATCGCCGTGGTCGTAGTGCGGTACTGAACATGGTAATCACTAGTACTGGCGCGGCAAAAGCTGTGGGTAAAGCTTTACCAGAGCTTAGCGGTAAATTGACTGGTAATGCCATTCGTGTACCGACGCCAAACGTCAGCTTAGCGATCTTAAATCTGAATTTAAAAACTGCGCCAAAAGATGCTGACGCTCTTAACCACTTCCTACGTGATATGGCCAATAGCAGCACTTGGCAAGCACAAATTGCTTATACGGACTCTACCGAAGCTGTTTCTACTGATTTTGTAGGGACTAAGCATGTGGGTATCGTTGATGCACAAGCGACTATCGTTACTGATAATCATGCTACGGTTTATATTTGGTATGATAATGAAGTCGGTTACAGCACCCAAGTCTTACGCGTAGCAGCGCAGATGGCTGGTATCAGCTACACGCAAATTCCAGCGTAACGCTTGCTTGCGTAGACTGGTCAGGCTGTCAGATAATAGTGAATCATAACGAATAAGCATCGTTGTTAAGCTATATCAGGTCGCCTATAAGACACCCGATAGTCGCATTGGTTATCGGGTGTTGTTGGTATTATGGTTTATAACCTTATAGTGTATGATTGGACCTGAGCAGTAGGCTGTGAATGGCCAAGACGTTTAGCAGTATTTATATTTAGCAGTACTACAATAGTAAATTAAGGAAGGTAACATGCGATTTATTGATGAAGCCGTCGTAACGGTAAAGGCAGGTGACGGTGGTAACGGAATCGCCAGTTTCCGCCGAGAAAAATACGTCCCTCGTGGTGGTCCTGATGGTGGTGATGGTGGTAAAGGCGGCGATGTTTATGTCATCGCTAACGACAACACCAACACTTTAGTGGATTATCGTTATACTCGCCGCCATGATGCCAAGCGTGGTGAGAACGGCCATAGCAAGAACTGCGCCGGCAAAGGCTCTGACGATATCTACTTGCCAGTCCCTATTGGGACGACTATCATTGACACTGAAACTGATGAAGTCATTGGCGATTTGACCGAAGTGGATCAAACTCTACTGATCGCCAAAGGTGGTGATGGCGGTTTGGGTAATACCCACTTTAAGAGCTCAACCAACCAAGCTCCGCGTAAAGCGACCTCAGGTTTTGAAGGTGAGCTAAAGGTACTTAAGTTCGAGCTAAAAGTAGTAGCTGATGTCGGTTTAGTCGGTCTGCCTAATGCCGGTAAGTCTACCTTTATCCGTCAGGTCTCTGCCGCTACACCAAAAGTCGCTGATTATCCTTTTACTACGTTAGTGCCGAATTTAGGGGTGGTTGATATCGGTCGTCATCGCTCCTTTGTGATGGCAGATATTCCGGGTCTGATTGAAGGCGCCTCAGACGGGGCAGGGCTTGGTATTCGCTTTTTAAAGCATGTGGCCCGTACGCGCCGCCTATTACACATCGTAGATATTCAGCCGCTTGATGGTAGTGATCCTGTTGAGAACGCCAATGTCATCTTAAATGAGCTCGAGCGTTTTTCACCGGAGCTGGCCAACTTACCGCAAATTTTAGTGCTCAATAAAATCGATCAGATTGTAGACGAGACTGAGCTCAATGAGCTGTGTACGCATATCGTCGCTGAGCTTGGCTGGACGGGTATTGTGTTTCGTACCTCAACCCTTACCGGCGAAGGCGTCGACGCGGTTAAGTATCATCTGATGAATGAGATCGAGCGCGAGCGCGAACGTGAGTTCGAGGATCCTATTTTTGCTGAAGAGCAAGCCGAGCGCTTTGAGCGTTTAGAGAGTGAGGTGCGCCGCAACACTGAAGCACAGCGCGAAGCTTACCGCGCCGCTCGTAAAGCGCAGCGTGAAGGAACTGATATTAATGGTGAGAATCTAACTGACTTTGATGATGACGACGATGACGGCGTAGAAGTGGTTTATGTTCCTTAACTAAGATGCGATAGCCACAAATACACTAGTCATAAAGACAACAGCCATAAATGCGCCGATAATCATATATTGGTTCACTAACTGGTGAGTTGATAGATTTTGATACAACAGTGCTCAACACTAAGGAGTAAACGTGTTAGATTTAGCGCTAAAGGATTTGAGTAGTCACTTTTCTCAAAAACTTTAACAGCGTGATGTAAATATTAATACAAGTAGCAATAATATAAGTACCAATCCCTAGGCACCATTCATAGAAAGGAGTTTTTTATGGCAGTTGACAGCGAACAAACGACAGAAGAAGCAAGGTTTATTAAACAATCCCGCAACTTTGATATTCAGCGCGTTATTGTCAAGATCGGCTCATCGTTATTGACTAATAATGGTCGCGGGCTTGATCGAACTGCTATTTATGGTTGGGCAAAACAGATTGCCAAACTGCATAACCAAGGTATGGAAGTGTTACTGGTGTCATCAGGTGCTGTGGCTGAAGGCGTAGTACGGATGAATCTAGAAGAGCGTCCCAAGAAGCTTATGGCACTACAAGCTTGCGCTTCTATCGGTCAGATGGGTTTGATCGAAACTTGGTGGTCAGCGCTGATTCAGCATGGCGTCCAAAGCGCGCAGCTACTACTAACTCATGATGATCTATCTAACCGTAGCCGTTATTTGAATACTGGCGGCGCTTTAACTCAGTTGTTAGAGTGGCGCGTACTACCGGTCATTAATGAGAATGATACGATCACCATTGATGAGATTAAATTCGGTGACAACGATACTTTAGGGGCGATGTCAGCGGCCTTAGTCAATGCTGATCTATACATCATCTTAACCGATCAAGACGGGGTGTTTACCGATAACCCGCGCGACAATCCCGATGCGAAGATGATCCGTCAAGAGCGAGCGATGGCTGATTATTTGTTTGACATCGCTGGTGATGGCGGCAAACTTGGGCGCGGCGGTATGCTGACGAAGATTCGCGCAGGGCGTCTTGCAGCCATGGGCGGTTGCCCAACTGTGATCGTCAGCGGTGCCATTGATGATGTGATTACTCGTGTGGTCTCAGGCGAGGCGTTAGGGACTTTATTGACTACCAATGAAGCGGACAAAATCATCGCTCGTAAACAGTGGCTTGCCGCGCATCTACGTATGGCGGGTAGTTTAATCGTTGATGCTGGCGCAGCTAAAGCACTCGTTGAGCAAAATCGCAGCTTATTACCCGTTGGGGTGGTAGAGGTACGTGGTGGTTTTGATGAGGGTGATGTCGTCGAAATCGTGCATCAAGATACCAATGAGCGAATAGCGGTTGGCCAAGTCAACTTTTCTTCACATGAAGCTCAGCGCGTAGCACGTGAGCGTACTGAGCAGTTTGACAAGATTCTTGGTGATAAAGATGAGCGTATAGTTATGGTGCACCGCGACAATTTAGCTTTAACTTCATAATGTTTGATTAATACGTCATATTTGATTTTTTGTAGGGCAGGTTAGCGATAGTATAACCTGCCTTAAGTTTAACGTTTTTGTTGAGCTACTTGGTATTTGCTTTACCACTTAGGCGACAATAAAATTTTATAATAATACCTATTTCTACTTTGGAGATTTGTCAATGAGTGTTTCAGACAATAGCCGTTCGCCTAAGCACGAATTTGCACCCCTAAAAAACGACAGATTGCTGCGCGCCATGCGTTTTGAGCCGATAGATACCACTCCAGTATGGATGATGCGTCAAGCAGGTCGTTATTTGCCAGAGTATAAAGCAACCCGCGCGGAAGCGGGCGACTTTATGAGCTTATGTAGAGATACGGCGCGTGCGACAGAAGTTACTGTGCAGCCCCTGCGTCGTATGGATTTAGATGCGGCTATTTTGTTTAGTGATATCTTGACGATTCCGGACGCTATGGGCTTAGGCTTGTATTTTGAAACGGGCGAAGGTCCTAAATTTAAGCATCCTATTCGCCAGCAAGCCGATCTTGATCGTTTGCCAACCTTAGATGCCAATGACTCTTTGGATTACGTGATGCGCGCCGTGACTAGCATCCGTAAAGAGCTCAATGGTCAAGTGCCGTTGTTCGGTTTTTCAGGTAGTCCTTGGACACTAGCGACTTATATGATTGAGGGTGGTAGCTCAAAAGACTATCGCTATACTAAAGGCTTTTTGTATAGTAACCCTGATTTTTTGCATCAGTTGTTAGACAAGCTAGCGATAGCAGTCATTGATTACTTAGATGCCCAAGTCGTCGCTGGCGCGCAAGTCTTACAGATATTTGATAGCTGGGGCGGGGCGCTAGGCCATCGTCAATTTATCGACTTCTCGCATGCTTATAATAAGCGCATTGTCGCGGAGTTAAAGCAGCGTCATCCAGATGTGCCTGTAGTACTATTTACCAAAGGCGGCGGTCTATGGCTCGATGTGCAAGCCGATAGCGCCGCGGATGCGTTGGGGTTAGACTGGACTACGCCACTCGACCGTGCTCGCCAAGTATTGACTGAGAGTCAGCGTGATTTGACTAAGCGCCATAAAACCTTGCAAGGCAGTAAGGCTATTCAGGGTAATCTGGATCCTGCAACTTTATATGGCTCTCCAGAGAGCATTCGTAGCGAGGTTAAGCTGATGCTAGATGGCGCTTATGCTGGTGGTGACAAGACAGGGTATATTGCCAATTTAGGCCATGGTATTACTCAGTGGGTTAACCCTGACAATGCAAAAGTCTTTGTCGATGCCGTGCATGACTACCAGATTTAGACGCTAAGTTTAGAAGGTATGAGTTTGGTATTGAGAGCCGCATTAAGTTTTAAAAAAGGATAAGTTATGATTTCAGCAGCGATTGTCGGTGGTACAGGGTATACAGGTATTGAGCTTATTCGTTTATTATCTGCCCATCCTAAGGTGTCTATTGATCTATTGACCTCACGAAGTGAAGCGGGCACTCGCGCTGATGAGATTTTTCCAAGCTTGCGCGGGATATCAGATATTGTCTTTAGTGATCTAGGTGAAGATACGCTTGCAGCGCTGCAAAAGTGCGACGTGGTATTTTTTGCTACCCCGCATGGCGTAGCGATGCAGCAGGCCGAAGCTTTAACCGCGTCTGGTATTAAAGTCGTCGACCTAGCCGCTGACTTTCGTTTGCAGTCTTTGGCGGAGTTTGAAAAATGGTATAAGCAATCACACGCGTGTCCTGACCTGCTCAAAAGCGCAGTTTATGGCCTACCAGAGATCAACCGTGATAAATTAGCTGATGCGATGCTAGTAGGAAATCCAGGCTGCTATCCAACAACGGCTATTTTAGGTTTAAAACCGATTATCGCGTTGCAAAATCAGCAAAATGAGCGTTTGATAGAGTCTCGTATCGTAATCGATGCTAAGTCTGGGGTCTCAGGTGCAGGTCGCCAAGCGAGTCTGGCGCTAAATTATGCCGAAACCACTGATAATTTTAAGGCGTACGGAGTGACAGGACATCGTCATTTGCCTGAGATTGAGCAAGGGATTGAGCAGCTATTAGCGAGTCAATTCACGCAGCGCATCCGCTTTTTACCGCACTTAGTACCTATGATACGCGGTATGTTCAGCTCTATTCATTTAGAGCTGACTGAGTCAGGTGCTGCTATCGATTGGCAGCAGGAGTTTGAGAGTAGCTATAACGGTGAGGCTTTTATTGATGTATTGCCGACTGGTGTATATCCTGACACGCGTAGTGTACGCGCCAGCAACCGTTTGCGTATCGCGATCTATCAAGACAATGAGCGCCGTGAGCTGACAGTACTGGTGGTTCAAGATAATTTAGTCAAAGGTGCAGCAGGGCAGGCCGTACAAAACATGAATGTGATGTTTGGGTTTGAGGAATCAATGGGCCTTAACGCAGCGCCGATTGTCCCTTGATAGGTTTTATCGCAGTAATGTCTATCGTAGTAATTTTTTTATATTAGTAATTAAGCCAAAAATTCAGTGAAAAGGCGTGATTACTAATGTAAATTGATAAAGCTAATTACTGACGCTATAAATTAGGGATAAACTTACCTTTATGAAGTCTAACAATGACTGAGGCTGACAATAATCTGACCAAGGATGTTGACTATTGATTCATTTGGCTTACAGGGCGATGCTAGGTATTGCCCATAAATTCCGTTATAATGTCTTGCCTTTCCTCTTAAGAGATACTGTCCAGATGCGTACTAAGACTGCTATTTGCTTACGCTTGCCGCCAGTACCTTTGCCTTATCAGGACGATTTACTGTCTTTTAAATCAGGCTTGACAGCGCAGCAGACCACTAGCAATGACGACGCTCAGCCATTAATGAGCGAGGCACAGCAAATAAAAGTAGATGATTATCCATTGAAGCGTAGCGCTATAACAGCTTCGGGCAGTAAGCAGCTTTATGGTACTGGTTTTAAAAGCAAACAAGCAGGGGCTGCGTCTTGGATATTAGCGTTGTTTGCAGCAGCTATCCTGCTTACGGTGATAGTAGGGTTAGCTTTAGGCCATAGCTTGGGTTACAAGCGTGGCTACCATGCTCTAGAAGTGCAAAATAAACAAGCAATCAACAGTACCCAGATGACCGTGCAAGAGTTAGAGGAGATGCGAGCAAGTTATAAGGAGCTGAGCAATCAAGTTGCAGTAGCTAAGCAAGAGCTGACCATCAGTCTAAATAACTTGGATGAGCTGCGTGAGAATCAAAAAGAGCTTAGTCTCGAAAACAAGCAGCTTAATCAGCTCAACGAGGTTTATGCTGCGGCTCTCAGTGAAGAAGGTGGCCTACCGCTGCAAGTACTAGGGGCTAAAATTGAGCCACTACCTGAGAACGCTTTTGAGTTTGGCTTTGATGTCGCTATGCTCAGCGAAGACGGTCAGGCAAAACGTTTGAATGCCACTTTGATGTTACTGAACGACGATGATTTCGTGGAAGTTCCCTTAGATTCGGCAAGTTATTTGCTCAAAGGGATTACTCGTATTCGTGGCCGCTTTGTCATGCCTAACAACTTTGAACCATTACAAGTTAAGCTGGTACTGACAGCAGACGGTCAAGAAGTTGAGCAGCTATATGACTGGACGCTAGGAGATCGAGTAGATAGTATGCCGCTGTCTTTGATAGATCTGCCAGAAGTGGATCAGTCTCCTATATAGGCGCACGCCTTAACTCCCTGACACCTTAAATTATTCAATATGAGTCTAGCTACAAGAAGTAACTGGTAGCTGGTCTTTACATTTTTATCTTAATATTATTATGAAGTTATTATGATGACACCTCAATTATCAATCGCTAAAAACAGTGAGCCAACGGTAATGGATTGGCATTTGCCTAGTATGCCGGCAGGTATCCGTGCGCAAGATGATGACCCCGATACCCAAGGCGAGCCGCAAGCCGATGTATTGGTGGCTGAGCCTGAGGTCGCTAAGCCGCCTATGTATGCGGTGGTGATGTACAATGACAACTATACGCCTATGGAGTTTGTGGTCTATGTGCTGCAATCAGAGTTTAAGCATAACGTCGATTCTGCGGTACAAATCATGTTGACGATTCATAATACTAGTAAAGGAATAGCCGGTATCTATCCTAAAGATATTGCTGAAACAAAAGCCAAAAAGGTCAATAGCTTAGCGCATCGTGAAGGTTATCCGCTACTCACACAAATCGAGCCGCATCAAGGCGAATAAGTCATAATCGAGTTTAAGTCTTTTTACAAATAAACGATTAATCGACTCATTTGCCATTATTTTTATAAGGCCATTGCAGAGCCCTTTTTATATTATCTCCTTGTTTTATCACTTGATTTTTATGATAGGCAGCCCTATATAGTTTATAAGGGCTGCACTTATATCGTTACTACAGCCTTTCATTCAGCTATCGCTGCTACAGCTTTGTATTTTATCTTCTTTAAACTGTCATTCTCTTCAATTTATTATCACCTTCAATTTCATTAGTCAGCATTCAATCGGCTGGTGATCGTATGCTTGTTCACGCGTTTATCTTATAGCTTATATGCCTTGATACATTTTAGTCGTTGTTAAAAGATTGACTATCTATGGCTATCATGTTGATATGAATAAACGCTGATGAAATACTCAGTCTGTAATGAATAAGAGCTATTATCCAGTCATAACCCTGATATTTGCGCTTGAACATTCACCATACCGCCCTAATTTATCAGTTAAGCTATTCAATTATAAAAAGTTATACAACCGTAGGAATTCGTTATGTTAAGTCGTCATCTTGAAGTTTCTTTACGTTTAGCAATGACGCTTGCGCGCCAAAAATCGCATGAGTATCTCACTGTTGAGCACTTACTACTAGCGCTGCTTGAGAACACTCATGCGGCCAACACACTGACAGCCTGCAATGCTAATATCTCAAGCTTGCGTACAGAGCTTGAAACTTATATTAATAAGCATACGCCAACGGTAGATGCCGATCTAGAGCAGTCTCCGCAGCCGACTCAAAGCTTCGATCGTATCTTGCAGCGAGCTATTTTTCATGTGCAGTCTATTGGCGGTGGCCGTTTGGTTGAAGGGTCAGATATTTTAGTTTCTATGTTCTCAGAGCATGATACTTACGCTGTCTATTTGCTCAAAAAACAAGGCATCAGCCGCTTGGAGCTGACTCAATATCTCTCGCACGGTCAAGACAAAGACGAGCCTGCGGAGTCGCGCTCTTCTATGACGGGCGAGCGCCGTAGTGCTCAAGAGAAGACCAGTAAAGATCCTCTAGTGGAGTTTGCTACTAACCTTAATCAGCGCGCCGCTGAAGGCAAGACAGATCCACTCATTGGCCGTGCCCTAGAGATTGAGCGCACTGCCCAAGTATTATGCCGCCGCCGCAAAAACAACCCGCTGTTAGTCGGTGAGCCTGGCGTGGGTAAAACCTCCATTGCTGAAGGTTTAGCTTGGTTAATTATTAATGATAAAGCGCCCAAACCACTCAACGGCTGCGTGATTTATAGTTTAGATATCGGTTCGCTAATTGCTGGTACTAAGTATCGCGGCGACTTTGAGAAACGTATGAAGTCATTGCTTGATGCGCTCAAGAAAAAGCCAAATGCCATCTTGTTTATCGATGAGATTCACATGATTATCGGTGCTGGCTCCTCTATGAGTAGCAATATGGACGTCTCTAATCTGATCAAGCCGGCGTTAGCCAATGGCGAGCTGCGCTGTGTTGGTTCCACGACCTTTACAGAATATCGTCAAGTGTTCGAAAAGGATCATGCACTCTCGCGTCGTTTCCAAAAGATCGATGTCAAAGAGCCTAGCGTAGACGACAGTATTGATATCTTACGCGGTCTAAAACCGCGTTATGAAGAGTTTCATAATGTCGAATATACTGACGAGGCTTTAGTTAGCGCAGTAGAGCTGTCCTCGAAGCATATTCATGAGCGTTTCTTGCCAGACAAAGCGATCGACGTTATCGACGAAGCGGGTGCGTACAAGCGTTTGGGCGTGATTCCTGATGCCGAAGACATTAAAGCTGAAGAGAGCTTTATCGCCGATCTCGAACAAGACATCGATGATACCGATTATGATGATATCGACGCCAGTCTTGAAGACGACACTGATAACGAGATGAGTGAGCAAGCAGCATTAGCGAAGTCGGATGATAAGTCGCAGACTCATACAAATGCTCAGCAAGCTACTGATTTTGATTATGCTGGCTCTAATAAGGCACAAAAAGCACCGATTAAAATCGATGTGGCTGATATCGAAGCGATTATCGCTAAACTAGCTCGTATTCCGCCTAAGTCTGTCTCTACCGATGACAAGAGTATCCTTGAGCATTTAGATCGTGACCTTAAACATCTCGTCTTTGGTCAAAACGAAGCGATTGAAAACCTAGCGGATGCGATCAAACTATCGCGTGCCGGTCTTAAAGCGCCAGACAAGCCTATCGGCTCCTTTATGTTTGCAGGGCCTACTGGGGTGGGTAAAACCGAAGTTTCGCGCCAATTGGCTAATTTGCTGGGCGTTGAGCTGGTCCGTTTCGATATGAGTGAGTATATGGAAGCGCATACAGCCTCTCGTCTGATTGGTGCACCTCCTGGCTATGTTGGTTTTGATCAGGGCGGCTTATTGACTGAAAAGATCAATCAGCATCCGCACTGTGTGTTGTTGCTTGATGAGATTGAAAAGGCTCATCCTGATGTCTTTAACTTGCTACTGCAAGTGATGGATCATGGTACTTTGACAGACAATAATGGCCGTGTGGCAGTCTTTAAACAAGTTATCATTATCATGACCACTAACGTGGGCGCTGAGAGTATTAGCCGCTCATCTATGGGTTTCACGGAGCAAGACCATAGCCGTGATAATACTGAAGCGCTTAAACGGGTGTTTACTCCAGAGTTTCGTAACCGCTTAGATGCGATTATTCAGTTCAACGCGTTAGAGCCTTCAGTTGTCACCTCAGTGGTTGATAAGTTCTTGGTTGAGCTACAAGTCCAGCTCGATGACAAACAAGTCACTCTTGAGATTGATGACGAAGTACGTGATTATCTAGCGGATAAAGGCTATGATCGTCTGATGGGCGCACGTCCTATGCAGCGCCTCATTCAAGATGAGATTAAAAAACCGCTTGCCAGTATGATCTTGTTCGGTGATTTGGTAAATGGCGGGGTTGTGCAGCTCACTTTAGCACCGGAAGAGGAGCAGACGACAGAGTCGGTAGATCTTGATAAGAGCAGCCGCAAAGCAAATAGTTCAGACGACAGCCGTATACTTTTGACAGTCGTTGAGACTCATGAGCCGCGCTCAGATTCTGAATCTGTCGCTAGTTAATATGATCTTTGGTTATTATAACGACTATCTCTATCTATAGAGGTAGTCGTTTTTTTTATGCACTTATTCTCGTTTGAGCTAATTTGTTTGCTCAATTTATTTTAAAAGTCTAATGAAAAACAACCGTTATTTTTGTTACCCTCGCTAGTAAGATTTACTGATAATTAATAAGGCTTGATAACCATGAATTTATTTGACGATCTATCTGATGATGACTCTAACACTAAGACTGCCGCCGAAAAAAAGGCGATTTTAGATAAAGTAAAGCTCCCAGAGGATTGGAAGCGCGCTCTAGAGGAGGAGCTGACCTCAGAGAATATGGATGAGCTGCGTGAGTTCTTAAAGCAAGCCTATCAGTCAGGTGATACTATCTATCCGCCAGCGCCTTTAATGTTCAATGCGCTAAACTTGACGCCTTTATCGAATGTCAAAGTGGTTATACTCGGCCAAGACCCTTATCATGGCGCAGGGCAAGCGATGGGTTTATCTTTTTCCGTCCCTAAGACCATACCTAAGCCACCATCGCTGAATAACGTACTAAAAGAGATGGCAAGCGATATTGGTACCACGCCCTCTAAGCATGGCGATCTAACCTATTGGGCACAGCAAGGAGTATTATTACTCAACAGCTCGTTGACGGTTCGCGAGGGCGAGCCCAATAGCCATCAAAACGCGGGATGGGAGCAGTTCACCGACAAAGTTATCGATGTGGTCAATGAGCAAACTGAGCATACTGTCTTTATCTTATGGGGCAGCAAAGCGCAGAAAAAAGGCAAGTATATCGATACCGATAAGCACCTGATTTTGACGGCGGTGCATCCTTCGCCATTAGCTGCTAATCGTGGAGGCTTCTTTGGCACAAAACCTTTTTCGAAAACGAACGATTATCTCAAGCAGCATGGTCAGACACCGATCGATTGGCAATTACCGCAGTAGCTTACTATGTTTACTATGCAAATGAGCAGTCAACGTTTATTATTATTGCCTTTGTGGCAGGTCTCTAATGCTTTGCAGCCTTTACAGGTTAATAATGAGCTATCTAGGGCAGTTACTGGTAACGAGCTGGCCAATTGTCTTTTTTGGTCACTTACAGATTACTACTGGATGCAGTATGCTTTAACGCTTGCTAAGCGGGGCGCTGGGCAGGGAGAGGTACCAGTAGGCGCCGTTTTAGTCCATGATCATAGCATTATCGGTGAAGGGTTTAATGAGCCTATAGGCCGTCACGATGCGACAGCTCATGCGGAGATGACAGCCATAAGAGCGGCTTGTCGACATCTTAATAATTATCGCTTGCCGGTGGGTACTACATTATATGTTACCTTAGAGCCTTGTACGATGTGCATCGGCGCGCTTATTCATGCGCGTGTAGGCAGGCTCGTTTATGCCGCTAATGAGCCGCGCGCTGGTATGGTCGGCAGTCAGATGAATCTGAGCACTCAGCCTTTTTATAATCATCAGATACAAGTACAACAAGGGCTATGCCAAGAGTCTAGCAGTCAACTACTAAAAGCATTTTTTCGTCAGCGCCGACAGGCGTTAAAAGCTAGTAAAATTCAGCAAACACAGCACCAGTAAGTACTGTAAGAGTAGACATGTTATCCGAAGGCTAATAAAAGCGATGCCATCGTCAGACAATGGCATCTATCTAGTGCTAGTGGCAGCCGCGTTATCTTGCTATAATATGACGCTATTTAATTGCGTGAACCTGCTTTATTAGTCGATAAAAGTTTTTAGCTAGTTACTAGCTATTACTTGAATTGATAATTGCTTCTATCAGCGTTTTGCTGACTAGGACTGCTAACCAATAATGACTGAGCCATTATGACTGCACCTGAGCTATCTAACCCCTCTGTTAAGACTGACTCTGCTAATCAACAGAGCCAAGTGTTGCCAGAACGCTTTCCTGTGATTTGTATCGACGGTCCTAGTGGTGCCGGTAAAGGTACGGTTGCTTGGCGATTGGCGCAAAGCTTGGACTATCAATTGCTAGATTCTGGAGCATTATATCGGATCGTCGGTCTAAAAGCTTTTGAGGCCGGATTGCTGGGTGCTGATGGCAGTAAAACTATTGATGAAGCTGCTTTGTTGCAGCTAACCCAAAGCTTAGACATTGCGTTTGAGCTGAACAACACCTCAGGGCGTATCGATATTATCGTCAATGATGAGCGCGTTGGTGAGCAAGTCCGCAATGAAACGGTTGGTGGTTATGCTTCGAAAGTGGCGGTATTCCCTGAAGTGCGCCAAGCTCTGTTGCAGCTACAGCAAGATATGGCTACGCGCTCAGGTCTAGTGGCTGATGGCCGTGATATGGGTACAGTCGTGTTTCCTGATGCTGATGTTAAGGTCTACCTGACAGCTAGCCCTGAGGCGCGAGCTGAACGCCGAGTATGTCAGCTAGAGCAGGCCGGACAAGTTGCGGACTACCAGGCTATCTTAACGACGATTAAAGCGCGCGACGATCGTGATGAGAACCGCAGCACTGCGCCGTCAAAGCCTGCCTCCGATGCGCTAGTATTAGATAGTTCAGCACTGCCTGCGGATGTGGTTTACGAACAGATTAAAAGCTACTGTCAGCAACAAGGGATATGCTTTTGACAGAAATATAACGATTAATGAGTCGTAAACGATGCAGTTTTAGGGTAAAATAGTAAGATTAAAGGATTGAGTCACATTTTCACTATTTGCATGGTTTCTACTTGATACTAAAAATAGTATAATACTGATTTAACTAGGTTTTTAGACTGTTGCTACTAGTGAGTTGCTACAACGACGCGCTTATTATTAACAACTGTTTTTTATATGATTTTATAAGATATAAAACCAGCATAACGTTTTATAAAATCATAAATTTGATCCGTACTGTGCTGGACAGGCTACGGCTACACAAAGGTAGATATAATGGAATCATTTGCTGAACTATTTGAAGCGAGCATCGAAGAAACAGGCTTAGATATCGAGCGTGGCTCGGTTATCACAGGTGCTGTTGTTGCCATCGATAACGACTGGATCACTGTAGATACTGGTCTAAAATCTGAAGGTATCGTCGCTCGTGAAGAGTTTTTAAGCGAAGAAGGCGAACTTGAAGTTGAAGTTGGCGATAGTGTTGATGTTGTCGTTGAAGCCGTAGATAACGGTATGGGTCAAACTTTACTGTCACGCGAAAAAGCGAAGCGTGTTGAAACTTGGAACTTCCTAGAGAAGATCGCCGATAACGATGAAATCGTTAAAGGTATTATTTCAAGCAAAGTTAAAGGCGGTTTCACCGTTGATATCGGTTCAGTACGCGCTTTCCTACCAGGTTCATTGGTTGACGTTCGTCCTATCCGTGATACCACGCATCTTGAAGGCAAAGAGCTAGAGTTCAAAGTGATCAAACTTGATCAAAAGCGTAACAACGTTGTGGTTAGCCGCCGTGCGGTTATGGAAGCTGAAAATTCAGCTGAGCGCGAAGAGCTGTTGAACAAGCTTGAAGAAGGTATCGAGATCGAAGGTATCGTTAAGAACCTAACCGATTACGGTGCGTTCGTTGATCTTGGTGGTATCGATGGTCTACTTCACATCACTGACATGGCATGGCGCCGTATCAAGCACCCATCTGAGGTGGTTGAAGTCGGTCAAGACCTAAAAGTTAAAGTACTGAAGTTTGACCGTGAGCGTAACCGCGTAAGCCTAGGTCTGAAGCAATTAGGCACAGATCCTTGGGATAACGTTGGTGGTACTTACCCAGTAGGTAGTATCGTTAAAGCTCGCGTCACCAACCTAACTGACTATGGTTGTTTCGCTGAGATCTCTGAAGGCATCGAAGGTCTAGTCCACGTATCAGAGATGGATCACACCAATAAGAACATCCATCCTTCAAAAGTCGTACAAGTTGGCGATGAGATTGATGTGATGATCCTTGATATTGACGAAGAGCGTCGTCGTATCAGCCTAGGTATCAAACAGACTCTAGCAAACCCATGGGAAGAGTTCGATAAGAAGCATGAGCGCGGTGATAAGATCACAGGTACTATCAAGTCTATCACTGACTTTGGTATCTTCATCGGTCTAGACGGCGGTATCGACGGTCTGGTTCATCTATCTGATATCTCTTGGAACGAGACTGGCGAAGAAGCTATCCGTAACTACAATAAAGGCGACACCGTTGAAGCTATGGTATTGTCTGTAGATGCAGAAGCGAACCGTATTAGCCTAGGCGTGAAGCAGTTAAGCTCTGATCCATTCAACGAATACCTAGTCGCTAATGATCGCGGCGCTATCGTTAATGGTAAAGTCAAAGAAGTTGATGCTAAAGGCGCGACTGTTGAGCTTGCTGATGAAGTTGAAGGCTATCTACGTGCCTCTGAGATTCAACGTGACCGCGTAGAAGATGCGACTAAGCATCTATCTGCTGGTGATGACATTGAAGCGAAAATCATCAGTGTTGATCGCAAAACGCGTAACATCAGCTTGTCTATCAAAGCTAAAGACGAAGCTGAAGAGCGTCAAGCGATTAAAGATCTTGGCGGTGCAGGAGCAGCTCCAGCAGCAGGTTCTGATGCTCAGCCTAAGACTATTGGTGACTTAATCAAAGAGCAAATGCAGTAAATCTCTGATTTGTTTGTATAGAACATAAAAAAAGCGACTTCGGTCGCTTTTTTTTATGTTCTAATTTCGATAGGCCTTAATATTAGTTGTCAAATACCAGATAACAAAGCCACTTTTTATAAAAAATAAAAAACTTTTAGCTAAAATGAGCAAACTTTGATTTCTATTTGTTTTTATTTGAGATATCATTTGTCACCACGAGTTTTGAGACGTAAACTAATATTAAGTGCTTGAACAAGTGCAGTTTTTTGTTTTTAATCTGACAAATCTAAATCAATAAGGCAAGTGTGACAATGCAGCAAGCGATAAATAAATCTGACTTTATTAATAATTTGAGTGTCAGCTGTGATCCAATGGCTGAGAGCGTGGTTGATGATGCAGTGCGTGAAATACTCAATCTTATGGTAGACACTTTAGCGAATGATGGCCGTGTTGAAGTACGCGGTTTTGGTAGCTTTTGTTTGCATCACAGACGCGCGCGTATAGGGCGCAACCCCAAAACGGGAGAAAGTGTACCTGTCCCTGCAAAAGCTATTCCGCATTTCAAGCCAGGTAAAGCGCTACGTGAAGCGGTCAATGACAAAATAGCGGTATAGTTACTTTTGGCTTGATATTGCAGCTAAGGTTTTGATCGAGATTAGCCTCTACCAACAGATGACTACTAACTAAAAGGTAACCCATTATGCGCTTTATACTGTTTGTCCTACTATTTCTGAGCTTTGCCTACGCGCTTGGTTTGGTATTAGCAAATAATTCTGATATTGGGGTGAATTTGTTATTCTCACAAGCGCCTGCTATGAACTTAGGGTTGCTGCTGATTTTGAGTATGACTCTGGGTATTGTAATTGGTCTTATACTGTCGTTATTACTGTTTCGAGTATTTCAGAATAAATGGGAAATTTCTCGTCTGCAAAAAAGTAACGCCCATCTACAAGAGCAGCTCAATCAAGCCAATATCGCTATCGATCGTCAAGCGAATGCACCCACCGCCGAACAAGCTGTCTATGGCACGCCAGCTCAGCCTGACGTAGTCGCTGATGAAAGTGATAACACCATTGCTGCTAAGACCAGTACCATTAGCAAAACTCCTCGTCGTTGATGGAGTTATGGTAACACTTTAATACCAAATCACTAATTACTATTTAAAAAAGCGGTAAACTCATGACGGATATTTTGGCGCCTCTCAAAGCAGTTTCTACAACCCTGACTTCTCCTGTTGTTGTGGCTTTAGATAATACTTCCTTAGACGCCGCCCTTGCTTTAGCAGATAAACTAGACCCTACGCTGTGCCGTCTTAAAGTAGGCAAGGAGCTATTTACCCGCTCAGGGCCTGCTATCGTAAAGGCGCTACAAAAGCGAGGCTTTGAGGTATTCTTAGACCTCAAGTTCCATGATATTCCTAATACTACCGCGCAAGCCGTCATGGCTGCGGCTGATTTAGGTGTGTGGATGGTTAATGTCCACGCTAGCTGCGGTTATGATGCTATGGCACTAGCAAAACAGCGCCTAGTCGAAGGCGGCTATGATACCTTGCTGATTGCAGTGACCGTACTGACCTCGATGAATCAACAGAATTTAGCGCAAATTGGAGTCAATAATGAGCTTGAAACTCAAGTCAGTAGGCTTGCACAATTGACCCAAAAAGCTGGTCTCGATGGGGTGGTTTGCTCCGCGCAAGAGGCAAAAAGGCTCAAGACATTATGCGGTGATGATTTTAAACTGATTACCCCAGGTATTCGTTTGCCAGAAGATAACAGTGATGATCAGCAGCGCATTTGTACGCCTAAGCAAGCCTTGCAAGACGGCGCGGACTATCTGGTGATCGGCCGCTCTATTACCAACTCGCCTGATCCTACTGCGAAACTACAGACTATTTTACAAAGTATAGATATCTAAGGTATAGCTGCTATCGGTATAAGCTATTATGATGAGATATCGTTAACGCCGCCTTATACTATTATAAAAAGACAACCTAGCCGTTGTCTTTTTTAGTCTCTAACGCCATATAAATAAATGCTACACTAGGTGAGCGTTTTAGCTTTATCGCTACCACGGTTTAGAGTCTACGTTGTTAACCTATTTATTATATTGAGTTGTATGAAATTCCAGATATTAAGCGATCTTCATATCGATAGCTATGTCAGACAATCGCATCCCATAGGACATATTCCAAAGACTGATGCTGATATTGTGTTGGTCGCAGGCGACACCGCTAATAGTGACAGCGGTATGCCTTGGCTACAACAGCAAGCGGCACGGCTACAAGTCCCTCTGCTAACGATTGCAGGTAATCACGAATACTTTAACGAAGATATTTTGTATTTTGATAAAAAGCTAGCGACTTGGGATAACTACGATGCGACTCAGCATTTAGGCTTGCGTTTTTTGCAGTGTCAGCATATCGACATTGGTGAGGTACGAATATTAGGCTGTACGTTATGGACGGACTATCAATATCAGGCTAATGGCGATACTATAGATATTGCCAAGCGCTTTATGCGCGACTATAAGCAAATATATGCAGGTCATGAGCTGTTTTCACCAGAGGTCTCAATGCAGATTCATGATGAGCAGCGGCAATGGCTCAAGCAAGCGCTGATAGCCGCTAAGCAGTTAGGCAAAAAAACGGTAGTGATGACTCACCATAGTATTAGCCCTTTATCAGTGTCCCAAAAGTACGCGACCTTACCGAGTAACGCCGCGTTTGTCACCGATTTGTCTGCTTGGATGTTTGAGGACTGGGCGCCAACGCTTTGGGTGCATGGTCACACTCATGAAGCCTTTGATTACCGTATCAATGACACTCGTGTTATCGTCAATCCGCGTGCTTATCCTAACGAAGTGAGCAGTACTGCTCTTGAGTTCGCTTGGGATAGAGTTATCGAAGTATAAGATAGCGAGTGGGTTTTATGATGGCTACAGTAGTGACTCAAATTGTATTTTCCCCTTATAAATAAACAGCTCGTTATACTATCTTTTATGACTAATACTACTGATCCTAAGCATACTAACTCTCATGTGAGTGTGCACTCAAGACATAGTCCAAGCATGCCAGCTCCAGCGCATCTGCCAGATAGCATGATGTCTTCTGTTGGGGTGTTGCCTGAGGACAAGCGGCTGATATTATTTACTCGGCACTCTTTACGTGAGCGCTCAGACGGTAACGGTTTTGCCAGTTATCAGCTGCCTTTGACTCCTAGAGGCCGCGTGTTAGCCAAATCTTGGGGACGCTGGCTCGCAGGGCATCTGCCGTACTCCTTAGATGTGGATAGTCTCTCAAGTCCGATAGGACGCTGTATAGACACCGCTATGCTCATGCAACAAGGCGCAGGTCTTAGCCGTAGTATTGTCCATCAATCACTACTGGTAGAGCCGGGTAGCTTAGTCACCGACCCTGAGATTGCCAATCCGATATTTAAAGAGATTGGCGTGCTGAACTTTATCAATCGTTTTTTGCAAAACAATCTTGAGGGGACCAAGAATCCCTATCAAGGCGGCTTAGATATTCTCTCACTATTTTATCAACATCAGCCGCAGCCAGGTCATATGCTGCTAGCAGTGAGTCATGATACCTTGTTATCGGCATTCTTAGCGGTCATGCTCGACTTTATAGAGATCGACTGGAATGATTGGCCTAAAATGATGGAAGGGGTGTTTTTATGGTTCGATGAAGGCGCTTTTGAGAAGGTGAACGCGAACTTGATATGGCGAGGTGAGCATTATATCCGCCCAGTGAGTCATTTGTTAGAGAGCTATTATAGTGCTTCAGGCTTTGGTAGTGATAAGCTGCTGCTGCCGTCAGAGGTAAAATGGGATTGAGATAACTGAGCTTGTAGTTAATCACTGAGCTTGTAGCTAATCACTGAGTTTGTAGTTAATAACTAAGCTTTCAGCTATTTCCGCCAGCTTAATAGTTATTGTATAGCGCCAATAGGCTTCACTAACTTACACCCGTAGAAACTAACAGCCATAAAAAAACCTTGTCTCAGCATTTTAGCCTGTGACAAGGTTTTTTAGATTTAAACCTAGCAATCTAAATAAGAGAATACTCTTATGATTAAGCTTGTAAGCCTTTGATTGCTTTGTTCAAACGGCTCTTACGACGAGCAGCTTTATTCTTGTGAATAATGCCTTTGTCAGCCATACGGTCTAAAACCGGTACCGCTTTGTTGTAAGCTTCAGTTGCCGCATCATAGTCTTTTGACTCGATAGCTGCATCTACACGCTTAAGGTAAGTGCGAACCATAGAGCGCTGTGAAGCAGAGTGTTGGCGACGTTTGGTGTTTTGACGGGCGCGTTTACGAGCTTGTGCAGTATTAGCCACGCGTATCTCCTTGATAAAGACAGATAAAAATATGAATGTTGAATACAGTAATAGTTTTAACCATCATCGGTGACGAGCAGCCGTCTCGCCAAACATGATGTTGATGCCAAATGTACAGTAAGTCATCAAAGGCGTCAAAGCCGTTTGGAATAATTAAATAGCTTCGACGTGTAAAGCCGGTCATTTTAACAAATTCTTGCTCTAAGAACAATATGTTTGAGCGAAGAAGCATAAAGAAGTGTGTATTTAAGTAGCAGTAATATGATATCGCTGCTATTCATTGAAGCGACTAGACGCCTTTTGTGGACAAAGTTTCTACTTTATCGATATTTACTTCTGCCATCGGTTTTTTGATAAAATCTCTTACAATTAATGATAAGCAATCATAGAGTGAATCGGTTAACTTATAAGAGTTATTGTCGATAAGACTAAAATATATGAGACGATAACCAAAAGATTGACTATAAAATATTTGACTATAAAGATGGATAAGCTATGCAGCGAAAAGCAATTGTAATTGGCGCCACAGGCTTGGTAGGGCAATACTTAGTAAAGCAATTAAGTGAGATTTATGACACTTTAATCGTGATTGCGAGACGACCGCTGCGTTACATCAATGCCAGTATTCATTTTTATCAAGTGAATGACTTCGATAACTTAGCCGAAGTATGTACCAATATTGGCGCTGATCAAAATACCGATGCTTTTAGCTGCTTAGGGACCACTCGCAAGCTAGCCGGTAGTGATGAGGCATTTCGTAAAGTCGATCACGATTATAACGTCAGTTTTGCAAAATTATGCCGAGAAAAAGGCGTAGAGAATTTCTTTTTATTATCTGCAATGAATAATGATATCGACAGTCGTTTCTTATATAACCGAGTAAAAGCAGAGACCGAGCAGTCTATTAGAGCATTGGGTTTCAAACAGCTCCTTATTTTTCGTCCCTCGTTATTACTGGGTAAACACAAAGGGCGAACGCTTGAGAATGTGAGTCAAAACATCTTTAAGGTGTTTTCGCCTTTGGTACCAGAGTCGCTATCCATCCATCCTATTAGTGCTAGACGTGTCGCAAGCGCGATGACTATGAGCGCTAATAACCTTTATGAGCGCCGCAAATTTCAGTCCGCTGATCTGCCTAGCACTACAAGTATTATTGAAAATAAGCAGATGCTTGCGATGACGCGAGTAAAACACTAGTATGAATATATGACTCGCTAAGTAAGCCCGCTCTTATAAAATAGCCTAAGTAAAAATTATCAATAAAAACTGAACAAGGAAGATAACTATGCCAGATATTAACGAGATGACGAAAGAAGATTTTGTGACCTGCGACTTATTAGATGCTAATCCTGAATCACAAGTTTGCTTGCCTAATATCGAAGGTAAGTCGTTTTATAGCTTTGGCGGCAAAGATAAATTCTGCGGTGAGATTGTCACGGTTAAGTGCTTTGAAGATAATAGCCGCGTGAAAGCGTTATTGAATAGTAATGGCAAAGACGCTGATGGCAACGGAAAGGTATTAGTTGTCGATGGTGGCGGTTCTATGCGCTGCGCGCTGCTTGGTGATATGATCGCGCAAGCGGCTATTGATAATGGCTGGGCAGGCGTTGTGGTCTACGGCTGTGTCCGTGACGTCGATGATATGGCGCAGATGGACATAGGAGTAATGGCATTAGGCTGTATCCCGCGCAAATCAACGCGCCGTGATGAAGGGCAAACGGATATTGAAATTAGTTTTGGTGATTTGACGCTTAATTCTGGTATGTTTGTCTATGCTGACAATAACGGCATAATTGCTAGTGATAAAGCATTACTGTAGCAGCTCGATTTATATAGCGATTAAATTTATAAGTCAGATATCGACATCAAGATCAAAAAGTAGCTAAGTACTGATGCAAGTTCGCGCTTAGCTATGTTTATTGGATACTCTTAAACTAACTATCCATACCTCTAAAATGAAAAGCGTGGAACGGACAAGTCCTCAAACTGACAAACCGTTACCGCATAACTTTTGGTCAATGGCTAAAAAATTCGTATAATATCTCTTTATTTTTCATCTCCCTTATCCGCTAACTTCGATACTACTCTTTATGCCTATCACTGCTTTGACTGACGCTTTTTATCCTATTAACAAGCAGCTTTTTCCTATTAAGGATCATCAGCGGCGCTGGCTGGCGCCTGTGCATGGGGCGGTGAGTAGCCTTTGGCTTGCAAGCTTGGTCAATACTGAGTTATGGCAGGTGGCTGATCGGCTCAAGATTATGGTAGCGCGCGATCAAAACCAGCTCAATCAGATTGAGACTGAACTGGCGTTTTGCGGCGTCGATGCTTATGTGTTCCCTGATTGGGAGACTTTGACTTATGATGAGCTATCGCCGCACCAAGACATCGTCAGTGAGCGTATCAATCTATTGACCGATATGCCGACGACAGGGGTGCTATTGATATCGGTGCAGACACTGATGCAGCGAGTCGCGCCGCCAAGTTGGCTGATCGGCCAGCACTTTGACTTGAGCGTAGGTGATATCTTCGATATCAATACTCAGCGCGAACTACTGGCAAAAGCAGGCTACCGAGCAGTCGAAAACGTCTTTGAGCCTGGTGAGTTTGCGGTACGCGGTAGTATCATCGACATCTTTGCTATGGGTCAGCCGTTTCCACTGCGTCTTGATTTGTTTGATGATGAGATTGAGACTATTCGTTTTTTTCATCCGCAAACGCAGCGCACTTTAACTGAAGATGATTTGCGAGCTATGCTATCGGGTAACGACAGTAGCATGGGCGCAGAGTCGCTGTCGCTATTACATAAGCTCCCTGATATCTCAAAACCCATTAAGAAATTCCAAATCTTGCCTGCTAAAGAATTTCCACTGGATGAAGGCCGCGAAACCTTCAGAACAAACTTTGCTGCGATGTTCCCAAATGCCAGTAGCCGCAAGTTTGAATTACATAAAGACGTGATGGCAGGGATTGCGAGTAGTGGTCTTGAGTATTATCAGCCGCTGTTTTTTGATCTAAATAATTGGCAAGAAGAGAGTAGTTTATTTAATTATCTGCCCAGTGACGCGCTATTTATTACTGATGAGCTTATCGGTGAGCGGCAAGTCGATTATTGGTCGCAAATACAGCGCCGTTATGAAGAGCGTCGCCACGATATCGATAAGCCAATACTTGCGCCTGAATTCCTATATTTGCCTGCTAATCGCTTTAACGAACAGCTCAATCAGTATCCGCGCGTGATCGTTAGCGCTCGCGGCGAGCTGGCGACGAGTCAGACTCAGGCGGCAATGGAGGATAACAGCTCAGATAATCAAAAGGTGCAAGGACTAGTGACCTTAAGCGCCCAAGAGCCGCCGCAGTTGTCTGTCAACCACCAAAAATCTGAGCCTTTAGCTGATCTGTTAGCTTTCCTAGAAACACAAAACCAAACGGCAACGCCGGTGTTAATCGTTGCTGAAACCGCAGGCCGGCGTGAAATTCTCATTGAGTTATTCAAAGGTAAAATTGAGACCAAAGCTTATGATAGTTTTAGAGACTTTTTAGCTATCGATCATAGCAGCATAGCTCATAACGACCCTAATAAGCATAGTCGTTTGCCTCATGTTGGGTTGACCGTCGCACCGATTGAGCGCGGCGTTTATGTGCCTGAGCGCTTAGTGGTGATCAGCGAGACACAACTGTTTGGCCGGCAAGTGCTGCAAACGCGCCGTCGGCGTCAAAGCGGGGTCTCAGAAGAGTTCTTAGTTAAAAGCGTCACTGAGCTGACCCAAGGTAGCCCTGTGGTGCATATTGAGCACGGTATAGGGCGCTATGATGGCTTAATCCTTCTAGATGTAGGTGATGGTGAGCAAGAGTTTATTCACTTAAAATATGCTGATGATGCGAGTATTTATGTGCCCGTAGCCAATCTGCAAATGATCAGCCGTTACAGTGGTGGCGATCCGGCCTTAGCGCCACTGCATAAAATCGGTAGCGGCAAATGGGACAAAGCCAAACAAAAAGCCTTACAACAAATTCATGATGTAGCGGCTGAACTCTTAAACATGCAGGCAAGACGTGAGGCCAAGGTCGGTATCCATTTTAAGATTGAGCCGTCGCAGTATGAGCTATTCGCCAGCCAGTTTGCCTTTGAAGAGACGCCCGATCAAGCCAATGCCATTCACGCAGTGATGGAAGACATGCGCCAAAACCAACCGATGGATCGCCTGATCTGCGGTGATGTTGGCTTTGGTAAGACAGAAGTGGCGATGCGAGCCGCCTTTATTGCGGTTAGCGCCGGTTATCAAGTGGCGGTGTTAGTACCGACGACGTTGCTTGCCGGTCAGCATGAAGATAACTTTCGCGACCGCTTCGCCGATTGGCCAGTGCGCATTGAGACTTTATCGCGCTTTGGCGGCAAAAAACATCAAGATACAGTGCTTGCAGATTTGGCCGCTGGTAAAGTGGATATCATTATTGGTACGCACAAGCTGCTACAAAAAGACGTCGAGTTCTCCAATTTGGGTTTGATGATCGTTGATGAAGAGCACCGTTTTGGCGTACGTCATAAAGAGCGTATCAAGGCCATTCAGACTGATGTCGATAGTTTGTCGATGACTGCCACACCGATTCCGCGTACGCTCAATATGGCGCTGTCTGGTATGCGTGATATGTCGATTATCGCCACACCGCCTGCGCGCCGCTTAGCGATCAAGACTTTTGTCATGCAAAAGACCGAAGCATTAATGAAAGAGGCGATTCTGCGAGAGCTGTTACGCGGTGGGCAAGTCTATCTTCTGCACAATGATGTGGCGAGTATTGAGCGCATGGCAGAGACGATACGTGAGTTGGTACCAGAAGCTAGAGTAGGTGTCGCGCATGGGCAGATGCAAGAGCGGCAACTTGAGCAAATCATGCAGCAGTTTTATCACAAAAAGTTTAATGTATTGGTTTGCTCAACCATTATCGAGACCGGCATCGACGTGCCTAATGCCAACACCATTATCATTGAGCGCGCAGATAAGTTTGGACTTGCGCAGCTGCATCAACTGCGTGGCCGCGTAGGCCGTAGTCATCATCAAGCGTACTGTTATTTACTGGTGCCATCGCTCAAAGGTCTAAAAGGTGATGCAAAGCGCCGACTACGCGCTATCGAACGCGCTAATACGCTTGGCGCTGGTTTCATGCTAGCAAGTGAAGATTTAGAGATTCGCGGGGCAGGCGAGATATTAGGTAAGCAGCAAAGCGGTAATATGCAAGCGATTGGGTTTAGCCTCTATATGGATATGCTCGAGCGTGCGACTAAGGCGATTAAAGCGGGTAAAGAGCCTGATCTCAATACGCCATTGTCGCTGACTAGTGAAATTAACTTGCATAGCTCAGCGCTTATCCCAGAGGAGTACGTGCACGATGTGCATCAGCGCCTGCTGTTTTATAAACGTATTAGTAATGCTGATGATATTGACGCCCTCACCGATATCCGTACGGAGATGATAGATCGCTTCGGGGGGCTACCGGATCAAACCAAGCAGCTATTTGCTGTACATGGTCTGCGGCTGCAAGCTGAGCCCTTGATGATCAATAAGATTGATGCCAATAGTAGCAGCGTCAGCTTAGAGTTTGCCCCTGATACCCCAGTCGATGCTTTGGCTATTATTAAACTCATTCAATCAAATGGACAAAAGTATCGGATGAATGGCGCCTCAGGTATCCGCTACAGTGATGTAGATAAGCTAGAAAGCGCTGAGCAAAGAGTCAAAGCTGTGGAGAAGCTACTAAAGTACTTTAGCGAGCATATGACAGCAGAGCCGGCTTAAGGGAATTGCTAACACGGCTACAACGATAACTGCTAAAATAGCTTTAATTACTTCTACCTTTTTATTATATTTATTATTAGAGAAATACATCTTATGTTTCAATTGCATCCTAAGCTTGCTAGTGATAGTTTTTTGGTTGGTGATTTTCCTTTATCCACCTGCCGTTTGATCAATGATTGCCAGTTTCCTTGGCTGATATTGGTGCCGCGAGTGACTGGAATAACCGAGCTATATGAGCTCTCAGAAGCCGATCAAAACCAGTTTTTACGCGAGTCAAGTTGGTTGTCGAGTCAACTGGCCAAGACTTTTCAAGCCGAAAAGATGAATGTTGCCGCTTTAGGTAATCAAGTACCGCAGCTGCATTTTCATCATATTGTGCGTTATCAAAACGATATTAAATGGCCAAATCCAGTATGGGGCACGCCTGCTATTCCTTATACGCAAGAAGTACTAGCGCAAATGCAGCAGCCGCTAATGATGGCACTACGTGGACATCATCAAATGCCGTTTGATTGGCAAATGTAGTCAAGCCATAATGTTATAAACACGTCTTAGTACTTTCTAAATAACCTTATGGTGATATAAGCGAGTTTTAGCTTATGTCACTATTCACCATAAAGCGTTTCACATTTGTCTGTTATTCATTAATTAGAGAAGGTTGACTAAAGGATTTAGTCAATTTGTAGGCTTAGAGCTGTTTTTGTAGGTCGTAATCGTCATTGATGTAACACCTTAAAAGTGGTTTGAGCTATTTGGTCTCAGCGAAATGTTAGTGCTTATTATAAGCCAACATAAGTAGCTGTGACTTCACTCTACATTAAGGATAACAGATGACAACTTCTTGTACTGCGCCGCCCATCCCAAAACCAATCTGCGAAATGAAGACAGCTTCTTAGCGGTGCAGCGCTATGAGAACGGTCAATGGATTGACTATTTAAGCGATAGCGACTCTGAGACCACTTATACTTGGCAGCGTCAAGGTGCGGCATACAGTAAGGCGATTATCGATTGGCGCATAGCAGATGATACGCCAGCTGGCACTTATCGCTTGACTCATTACGGAGATTGGAAGAGTGGCTGGACACACAAAATCAAGCCGTACTCAGGCACTTCTAATAGGGCGTGTTGAACATTCACAAATGCGCACTGCTGATCGCTAAAATAGTTCTAGTCTAAGTGAAAATTGCAGATAATGCTTATTGCATTGGCTAGATTTTCGCAACGACTAGGGCGATTTTAGCATCAGCCCTCACGACAACAACAGGGACAGGACTATTTTTTGCCGCTTTATTGATAAAAATAGACGCTTAGAACGACTAAACTTACCATTTTTATCTGCAAATCGCCTAAAAAATAGTCTCTGTCAGTGCCATGGTCGAATGTTCAACACGCCCTAGCTTTACGGTGCAGTAAATAGAGTGAGGTTTAAGCCGCTTTGGACTCTATAAAAGACCAGTATAAATATCTAATTATTTGCATATATTAAATACGGGTTAGCGAATATTATCTAATATTTTCAAGGCCTTGGCGGCATTTAACTGACAAGCGGTATTTTTTTGGGTATCAATGCCGTAGGCTTAGCAGGCTTGAAGCACTATAATAGAGTTATCTATTTATCACATTTCAATAATCATACTGTTTCGGTTATCCAAACATTATGATTAACCCTTCTGCTGTAAGATTATTTTACGGTGACTTAATAAAGCGAATAACAGCATGTCAATATCAGAGATGTTAAAACCGAAATTTTCACTAAAAACCGGTGAAGGTTTTAATTTTAACTATCCTGAGGTTTATGTCTTGCTGCTAAGTGTGGCTCTTCTCGCTTTATATTATGAGTTCAGTCCCACAGCGATGGCCCTTTTTGTCATCATCTCTTTGCCTAGTCTGATGATTCTTGTATACAACTATCGCCGGCCAGCAAATTTTTGGACTTCAAATGCGGTTGTTGTTTTATTAGGGACAGTCATTGGTACGATGCAATTTTGCGTAGTAATCGCTTTGAGTTTAGCCGTGCTGATTGCCGTGCGCATCATTATTAGCGAAGCAGAGAACCGCGCTAAGCTTTTGATGGCAGCGATCATAACTATGGTGATATTTTATTATGTTAGTATCACTTTAAGTGGCTCTAAAATAGATTGTGATAAAGGCTTCGTACCGCTTACTATTCTGTTTGCAAGCTTGTTAGTTGTGCTCGGTCACTTTTGGTTTTTTTATAATAAGTACATTGAGCACAGCCGCACAGCCGCGCAGTCTAAAGGCAGACTCAGCACTATGGTGTCAGTGATTAGTAAGCTGACCCGCTTTGTACCGCAGCAGATATGGCAACCTATTGTTAAATCAAATAGTGAGGTTAAAGTCGCTAATAAGCGTGCGAAGCTGTCCATTATGTTCTCAGATATTGTCGGCTTTACAGAGCTGTCCGATAGTTTGAGCGCTGACAATTTAGCCGATATTTTAAATACTTATATGGAGGTAATGACCGATATCGCTAATAAACATGGCGCAGTGTTAGATAAGTTTATCGGCGATGGTATGGTTTGCTTCTTTGGTGAGCCCAATAGTCGCGGAGTGCGTCAAGACGCGCTAGATTGTGTGGCGATGGCGATAGATATGCGCCGCGAGATGCGCTCGCTGAGACAAAAGTGGCGATTGATGGGGTTTGATGGTCTATACGTGCGCATTGGCATTACTACCGGCTACTGCCATGTTGGTAACTTTGGCAGTAGTAGCCGATTGAACTATACTATTATCGGTAGAGAAGCCAATCGTGCAGCGCGTCTCGAGCAAGCCGCGGGCAACGATGAGATTTTGATCAGCCAAGCGACTTATGACTACATTTGCCATGATTATCAGTGTAAATATGCAATTAGCTATAAGTTAAAAGGCTTTGATGATGTTATTCGTGCTTGGCAGGTTCTTGATCCCGATGCCGATAAGGATGAGTCGTCTAAATGGGTCGATCATACTTTGCCGGGTTTCAATCTGCATCTTAACTTCAAAGATATGAAAAACTATGATTATCAAGAAATTAGAAATCGTCTCAACTTTGCGCTAGAGCGTATCGAAAAAGAAGAGAATAATCAAATGTCAGGTCGATAAAAACAGCATCTAATTTCTTATAGCTTTGTTTTTATAACTTGTTTGTATGTCTTTATAATAAAAAAATCCAGCGACTCTAAATAGAATCGCTGGATTTTTTCTTTCCAATTTAAAAAAAGCTCATTGTTGAGCTCATAGATTGAGCTTAATGGTTTTCTTTGGCATGGTTCAGAGTATATTTTGGTATCTCGATAGTTAAGTCATCCTCTTCGACAACAACTTGGCAAGAGAGACGAGAGTCAGGCTCAAGCCCCCAAGCACGATCTAATAAATCGGCTTCGATATCGTCCATCTCATCTAGACCGTTAAAGCCTTTACGCACGACGACGTGACAGGTAGTGCAGGCTTTTGACATCTCACAGGCGTGCTCAATTTTAATGCCTTTTTCGAGTAGCGCTTTACATAAGTTACTACCAGTCTCAAGCTCAACTTCAGTACCTTCAGGACAAATCTCGTGATGGGGGAGTACAGTAATCTTTGGCATAAATAATCTATCCGCGATTTATTAATTAAAAATGTAGGGGTTAATAGCGTTTAAAGTCTATGTGGGAAGCGCGCTCTTTATGAGCTACCAGTCTTTTGCACTAGTGCCGGCCATGCTGGTTTTGACGCTTTGGTTCATGATGCTAGCTGCAAAAGCATCGCTCAAAGGTTTAAGCTTAGCTTGCTGGGCCTCGATATTGGCTAGATCATCATGAGCGAGCGCTTCTTGTAAGGCTTGCATTTGCGTGGTTAATGCTTGTTTGGCTTCTGCTGTGAGTAAACTGTCGAATTCGCCAAGCGCTGATTGTAGCGCTAACAGCTCACGCTCCGCTTCGACTTTTGTTTCAATCAGAGAGCGAGCATTCTTATCTTCTTCGGCATGTTTAAAACCTGCTACTAACAGCTGCTCTTTTTGCTCATCAGATAAGCCATAAGAAGGTGTGATTTCGATCTGGCTTTCCGTACCTGTACTGGTTTCTTGCGCGCTCACAGTTAGCTGCCCGTTCGCATCGATACTAAAAGTCACCTCAATACGCGCAAACCCGGCCTTCATCGGCGGGATACCGTACAGCTCAAAGCGTCCCAATGAGCGGCAGTTTTCAACCGTTTCGCGCTCACCTTGGACCACATGGACTACTAGACCGGTTTGCCCATCTTGATAAGTGGTAAAGGTTTGACGTTTTTTGACGGGAATAGGTGTATTACGCGGGATGAGCACTTCAACTAAGCCACCCATGGTCTCAAGCCCAAGTGATAACGGGGTAACGTCAAGTAAGAGTAGGTTATTATCACTATTACCGTTGATAAGCTGATGCGCTGTTTGCGCCGCACCTAAAGCGACTACTTCATCAGGATTAAGACGAGATAACGGCTGCTTACCAAAAAACTCAGCTACGGTATTTTGGATAGTTGGCATACGCGTAGAGCCGCCAACCAAAACGACCTCATCTAAGTCTGTCACTGATAGTTGGGCATCGCGTAGTACTTGCTCGCAGACCGCTAAGGTACGGCGGCTAACGGGCTGTGCAATAGTAAGCAAATCCTCATGAGTTAATACCCCTTGGAAAGTTTGCTCATTGATAGCGATATCGACATCTACTTGTTGGCTGTCGGTGAGCGCCTGCTTATAGGTTTTAGCCTGCTGAGCTAAGATAGATTTGTCATGGCGACTGACCTCAGCAGGATCTATGCTAAGCTGCTTGATCAGCCAATTGACCAATAAGCGGTCAATATCATCGCCGCCTAACGCGCTGTTACCGCCTGTAGCGAGCACTTCAAACACGCCATCGGTCAGCTTTAAGATAGACACATCAAAAGTACCCCCACCCAAATCATAAATGAGGTAGTAGCTTTCAGTATCGTCTTGATTAGGCTTGTCGAGACCATACGCAACTGCAGCGGCAGTAGGCTCGTTAAGCAGTCTTAATACATTAATACCGGCGGCTTGAGCAGCGTCTTTAGTCGCTTGACGCTGCGCCTCATCGAAATAGGCCGGTACGGTAATGACAGCGCCTTCAACGCTATCTGCCGGCAGGGCATCGCTTGCGCGCTCATTTAGGGCGGCTAGTATGCGCGCGGATACTTCTACTGGCGAGACATCCCCCTGCGCGGTCATAAATGCCGGCATAGCGTTTTCGCTACCACTGAGCTCATAAGGATGTGAGAATTTAATGTCTGCTTGACTACGGCCCATAAAGCGCTTGGCGGAGATGATGGTATTTTTAGGATCATCTGCAAGGTGGGCTAGTGCTTCAGAGCCGACTACAGGTGCCCCAGTAGCAGGATAGTAAACAACAGAAGGGAGTAGCGTATCAGCATGATGTTTCGCTGGCAGTACTTGCGCCTTGCCTGAACGGACGACTGCTGCTAATGAGCGCGTGGTTCCTAGATCAATACCAAGGCCAAAACGATGCTGGTGAGGCTGGGCACTTTGATTGGGTTCAGCAATTTGCAATAAAGACATAAGACAGCTCAAAAAATAAAAGTGAAAAATGAGAGGGTAATAAAAAAGCGGCTATTAGAATCTGTTGTTATATATTTTCTAAGACAAAGCTAAGTCAGGCAGATTATACGTGATTACCGCTGATATCGTAACTCTAGCAATCGCTCCGACAGTATAAAAGCTACTGATGATATAAAGGGTAAAGACCGCTCATCGTCATAAGGCCATTAATAACCACATAAAGATTCAGTTTGTAAGCTTAGACATACAGATCATCATCGTCTGCTTGTTCTGCATTAGCAAGCTCATCGAGCGCTATAGTGATATCAGCATTGAGCTTGACTAAGAATTTTAGCTTTTGGGTCGCATCGATGGCCGTTTGCCATTGCTCCTGCTGATACGCCTCTTTGAATCGCGTTGACTGCTTTTCTAAGCGGCTAGTAATCTGTGGATGTAACTGCTGTAGGCTCGAGCGCGCTTTATCTTCAATAGCAGTTTCTAAATCAATGCGCAACTGCATGGCATCATCAAGGAACTCTAAATCGGCAATGGAATGCTCCAAAGTCTGTGCTTGCCCAGCCATATCTAATAGATAGGCGGCTCGGCTATCTGGATGACTCAAAGTTTGATAGGCTTGATTGATAACGGCTGATGCTTGCCCAGACTGCTGCAGATGATCACTAGTATTACTTTTTGCTATATTGTCAGGATGATAGCGTTTTTGTAGCAAACGCAGGCGCTGATCTAGAGCCTGCTGAGATAAGTCAAACTGAACAGGCTGCTCAAATAAAGCAAAAAAATTATCGAACTGAGCGTCTGGCTGCGCATGGTTATCTGAAGTCATATTTTGACCTTTAAAAAGTGATACTCATTTATTGTTATATTTAAGGGTTAATCTATCAAAGGTTTGTCTATTTTAAACAAGCGAAACATCATACGGTAAATGATTCACCGCAGCCGCATTCGCCTTTTTGATTAGGATTAGTGAATTTAAAGCCTTCATTTAATCCTTCTTTTTCGTAGTCCATCAGCAGACCATCGAGATATACTAAGCTTTTTGGATCAATAAAAATACTGACACCGCGACTGTCATAACGCGTATCGTTATCGTCGGGAGTATCTACAAACTCCAAAACATAGGCCAAACCTGAGCACCCTGCAGTACGAATACCAACGCGGATACCTTCGCCCTTACCGCGATTATCTAAAAACTCTCGAACATGCTGAGCGGCGCGTTCTGTCATTTCAATCATGCCAACTCCTATTATTTATCAATAACTGAGACTGTAATCACTAAGATTATGATGAGTAAACTCATAAGTAGGGTATAAAATAAAGGTGACAATGGCATAAGCTGTATTGTCACCTCCGTAGCGTATAAAGCTCAGCGCTCTATAGACTTATTATAAAGATAAGACGCCTTCAACTAAACCGCTTAGTGCGCGACTTCTTCTTGCGTATCGCTAGTGCCATGCTTTCCTTTGTAGTCGCTGATAGCGGCTTTGATTGCATCTTCTGCTAAGACTGAGCAATGCACTTTAACGGGTGGCAAAGCAAGCTCTTGAGCGATATCGTTGTTTTTGATCTCACTGGCTTGATCTAAGCTTTTACCTTTTAGCCACTCAGTGACTAGTGAGCTTGAAGCAATAGCAGAGCCGCAGCCATAAGTTTTAAAACGGGCATCTTCAATGATACCGTTATCGCCAACCTGAATCTGTAAGCGCATAACGTCACCACAGGCTGGAGCACCAACCATACCGGTACCTACATTTTCAGCATTTTTATCAAGATTGCCGACATTGCGTGGATTTTCGTAATGATCAATAACTTGGTCACTATAAGCCATGGGTTTTCTCCTGGTTAGACGATGAGTCCTGAAGTATTTTAAGGTTACTACTTCGAGGGCTTATCTGTAATTGGGGTCAAACGTATTAATAGTCTGTAATTTTTATTTACTCGTTGTACTTAGTATTCGCCGTACTTAAACTAGCGACTATCTTAGTGCTCAGCCCATTCAACTGAGTCAAGATCTACGCCGTCTTGATACATATCCCAAAGCGGCGATAGAGCACGTAACTTGTCAACAGCGCTATGCATTTGCGAGAGTACCGTATCGATATCTTCTTCAGTAGTATAGCGGCCAAAGCTAAAACGGATAGAGCTATGCGCTAACTCATCAGAGCGGCCGATAGCGCGCAGTACGTAAGAGGGCTCAAGCGTTGCTGAAGTACAAGCCGAACCTGAAGAGACCGCTAAGTCTTTTAGCGACATCATCAAAGATTCCCCTTCAACGAAGTTGAAGCTAATGTTAACGATGTTAGGTACGCTGTGCTCAAGATCACCATTTAGATAGATCTCTTCAATATCTTGCAAGCCATCCCACAACTTCTGACGAAGATTAGCAACATGAGCATGATCTTCTTCGCGCTTTTCTTCAGCTAAGCTAAAGGCTGCGCCTAGACCAACAATCTGATGCGTTGGCAGCGTACCTGAACGCATACCGCGCTCATGACCACCGCCATGTTGCTCAGCTTTTAGACGTACACGTGGCTTACGGCGAACAAATAAAGCACCGATACCTTTAGGGCCATAAGCTTTATGCCCTGAAAAGCTCATGAGATCGACTTTAGTCGTTTCGACATCAATTTTTATTTTGCCTATGGCTTGAGCGGCATCAACATGGAAGATAACGCCTGCTTCGCGAGTAATCTCACCGATAGCAGTGATATCCGTAATCGTGCCAAGCTCATTATTGACTGCCATTAGTGAGACTAAAATGGTGTCCTCACGTAGTGCGTCTTTGACTTGCTCTGGCAGTATCAGACCTGTGCCTTTTTGCGGCTCAAGATATGTGATCTCAAAACCTTCTTGCTCAAGCTCACGACAAGTATCTAATACGGCTTTGTGCTCGATTTTACTCGTGATAATGTGCTTACCGCGAGAATGGTAGAAGTGCGCTGCGCCTTTAATGGCTAAGTTATCAGACTCAGTTGCCCCTGAGGTAAAGACAATCTCGCGTGGATCAGCGTTAATCACTTCTGCAACTTGTCCGCGCGCTGTCTCTACGGCTTCCTCTGCTTGCCAACCGTAACCATGAGAGCGCGAAGCTGGATTACCAAAGATACCGTCTACCGTTAGATATTCGCTCATTTTTGCAGCAACAGGCTGAGCAACAGGGGTAGTAGCGGCGTAGTCTAAGTATATTAAATTATTATGTTGGCTCATGCTGGGTTTGCCTCGCTAGTCGATAAAGTAATGGTATTGATGTCTTTTGATGAAATCTCTTTAGAAGAGCTGTGCTGGCGTTCTGAAACGGATTGCACATTTTCCATATCTAATAGTTGTGCTAAAGTTATATTTTTCAAGTACTGCTCGATATGATTTGATAAAGCACACCATAAATCATGAGTCAGACACATGGTGCCGCCTTGGCAGTCGCCTCGTCCCTCGCATTGCATTGCATTGACGGACTCATCCACTGCTGAGATGATGCTCATGACATCAATCTCGTCTAGAGGCTTTGATAAATAATAACCTCCAGCAGCACCGCGAATGCTCGTGACTAACCCTCGTTTACGTAACTTAGAGAACAGCTGCTCAAGATAGGAGATCGATATTGATTGCCGCTTAGCGATATCAGATAAAGACACCGCACTATCTTGTTGACTGGTCTGCAGTGCCAAATCTAGCAATGCAGTAACGGCATATCTGCCTCGAGTGGTTAAACGCATGAAAGATCTCCAAACTGATTAGTAGTAAGCTTAAGTAGGTAAAGTGCTGCTTTTAACATTCCAGTATCAGACTGGTGATGTATTCAACATATTGCCCCAACGAATAGCTTGAAACTAACGAGTTAGTCGCTAATAAATAACAAACTCATAGTCAGTAAGTCATACGCTATGGCTATCTCACAACAGATGGTTAATCCTATAAATGTCGCGATATGAGTATTATACTTAATCCTGAGTAATTTAGTCAAGATTAAAGTGTGGTTGACGCGTTAATTAAATTTAAGCCAGTGATTGATAATATTAATTGACAGTAATAGGTGTAAAATCGATAGATTATTGCTATTTTTATACTAAGAACGGCGAGGGGTAAATGAATACTAAAGAGAGAGTCGCTTTTGAATAAAACGCTTTGATTCACAAAGGTTTAGATTTAATAATGCTTTGATCCAGTAATGATTGAAAGGAGAAAAGTAAAAGTAGTAGTACAGCAAGCACCACTACTATTTATCTTTATTATTACAATGAGGGGTTACTATTTATTGCTAACAGCGTATTGCTAACAGCGATGAGCAATAATGAGCAAACAATACAGCCCTCTATTATTGACTGATAAAAAAAGCAATAATAGCGATCAGAGCAATAACTGCAGCTACAACCGCACTTATCATCAGGAGCTTTTGCTTACTTTGCAATTCTTTGAGCGTCGTTTCAAGTTCGCGGTTCTTTATGGTAAGGGTATTGATTTGCGTTTGTTGTTCTGCGATACGTGCTTTGTAGTTATCAGTTTTTTCCTGCTTTTCGGCATCGCTGGGTTTGGTTTTTCCGCTGCCTTTGATTTTTTTGATTAGCCCTTGAATGATGCCGCCTAAACCCACCTGCATAATAAACTGTTTGACCAGTTGTACTTGCACTACTTCTCCGCGCATTTGCAGCTTTTCAGTGCTCTCAATATCGTGAGTTGTGAGCGCATTGATGACCTGCATACTATAAGCATTGATAACGACGTCAGGCTCACTACGATCGGGCGGCATACTTGTATCTAACAGTACCCCTTTATAGCTAAAAGTGGCAAACACTTCGACATGAGGCAAATATAAGCGCAAACACACTAGCGTGTTTTGTTTAGCCAAAGGGTATGCTGCTTTACGTAGCTCAGGATCTAAGCGTAATAATAACGTCATTGCTGATTCAATAAAAACCAAAATGATATTTAGCAGAGAATGAGACAATGTAGAACGCTTCATGTCAATTATCCATTGTTATAAGGTGGAGGGTTATGAGGTAAATGAGTAGAGTCACAATATAGTGAATCAGTAGTAATGCAAATTCTTGCTAAGAGTAGCGTAAAAACGCAGTATGTCAAAATTTAAATGTGTCAATGCGTCTTGGCATTCTTTAGTTAAGCTGCTTAGTCCGTTCAAGTTCAGGAGCGTTGCTGCTATGGGGTTGCTACCATACTGACAAACTTATCATAAAAATAATGCTATCTAGTGTCAGTAACCGAATTGTTGCAATATTGGCAATATTGTTTATGTCAGAGCACCAGCCATTCATAGAATAGGTAATTAAAATAACAAGTTAGAGAGTGAAATAGCAGCTAAGAAATAAAAGCAATAAAAATCTAGGTAAGAAAGTTACTGGTATTTTACGTAATATTGAGTGTCGAATGCGTTGTAGAGTACACAAAAAAATGTAAAATCGCTTGCGCTCCCTATGCTGCCTTGATATAAAGGCCTTAATAAAGCGTAACCACAACCACGTAAGCTTCTAGTTATCGTTATTGCTTAAGCATTATTAGAGCGATACAATAGCGGAAGCTAGCGTTTATTATAGCCCTTAAACTTGAAGGAAATTTTATGAATAAGTCAGAACTCATTGATAGCATCGCAGACAAAAGCGGTTTAAATAAGACTCAAGCTGGTGATGCATTGAACGCTGTTATGGAAAGCGTTGGTGAAGCACTAGAAGCTGGCGAGAGCATCTCACTAGTAGGTTTTGGCACTTTTAGTGTTAAAGATCGCAAAGCACGTACTGGTCGTAACCCTAAGACTGGTGAAGAATTGGCTATCCCAGCTAGTAAAGTACCTAGCTTTAAAGCCGGTAAAAACCTAAAAGAGCGCTTAAACTAAGCCAGACTCTAAGCTGTGAAGTATTCAGTGCGGTTAGTTATGGTTTTAGCTGTCTTAAAACAACATGATAAATAGCACAAAAAAAGCATCTTTAATTGAGGTGCTTTTTTTATGGGTAAAAAAGCTGGTAAAGGCGAAACGAATATTTTGAGTCTATGGCAAAAATCACGTATCATAGGCGCGCAGGTTTTGCTTGCCCAAGCGCTGAGTGAGATAGCAGTCATTCTCCTGTTTCTAACGTTAATAAGCTATAGCGTTGATAAGTTTTGAAGACTTATATATCGACAAGATACTGACCTGTTAACAAGTATTGTATATTATTGATTCTGACCATTGTCAGTCCTATGACGACTGATAGCATTAAAATGGTCCTCCCAACACGGTTTAATAAAGCAGAAATAATTATGGATAAATTGCGCGATTTTTTAAAAACTTGGCCTGGTCGCATTTTATTGATTTTATGCCTAGCGCCATTAGCGTTGTTGGGTGTTGAGAGCTATTTTGGCGGGAATGTCGATCCCAACCAAATCGCTCAGGTAGGAGAGGCAAGTGTTGGACTTAGCGAGTACCAGTCTGCGGTGAACAGCCGCCGTACTGAGCTATTAGATCAGGTCGATGATGCCAGTTTGATCAATGAAGATGTGCTGCATGAGCAAGTGTTAAAAGGCCTTATTGATCGCACTTTACTCGAGCAGCAAGCAGGCAAGCTGGGTATGACTGTATCTGATGACACGATCAATCGCTTATTGTTGCAAGAAGAGATATTCAAAGACGCAGAAGGTAATTTTTCTAATGATCAATTCTCAAACTTCTTGCGTCAGCGCGGAATGACTAAAAACCAGCTATTTGCAGAGTTTCGCAATCAGTTGAGTCTAGATCAGCTCAACGCCAGTATTGTGGGAACAGCCATCTATCCAATGCGCGCTGTCAACCAGCTGATCGACTTGCAGCTTGAGACCCGTAAGGTTTGGTTGCATCGTTTCAACTGGCAGGACTACCAGCAACAAGTACAAATCAGTCAGGCGGATGTAGAGGCGTATTATAATGCCAATAAAGATGAGCTAAAAAGCGACGCTATGGTCGATCTTGCTTATATTCAGCTGTTACCGGCTAACATTGAAGTTAAGCAAGTGACTGAAGATGAGTTAGAACAGCAGTATGAGAGCTATAAGCAACAGCTTGGGGTGAGTGACGAGCGCATGATTAGCCAAATACTTTTGAGCGGCGATGATGCCAAAGCACGCGCTGATAAGGTATTGGCCGAGCTAAATAACGGTGCAGATTTTGCTGCGCTGGCTGAACAGTACTCTGATGACCCTACTGGTGCAAGCGGCGGCGCTATTGGCCGTTTTAATCCTTCGGTATTTGGTAATGATGCTGATAAGGTTGAGGACGCTCTTGAGGGATTAACCGTCGGTGAAGTGAGCCCAGTCGTCAATACGAGCTTTGGTTATCAGATTTTCAAAGTCACTGAAGACAATAGTGATGACGTGCCTACTATGGAGAGTATGCGCGAAGAGCTGACGGCAAAAGCCAAAGAGTATAAGCGCCAGACGATTTATGCTGATAAAGTCACTGCTATTAATGATTTGGCAGCAGACGGCTTTAGTATCGAAGATATCGCTCAACAAGAAAATGTGACGCTTAAGCGGATCAATGACTACCGCAAAGAAAACAATACGTCCGTACTCGCGCAGCCTGCAGTGATCAAACAAGCGTTTGATGATTTTACTATTCAGGATCAAGCGGTAACGACTGGTATTGAAGTCGGTAATGGTATGGTCTGGGCGCAGCCGAGCAACTATCGTCCTACTGAGACTCTAAGCTTAGCCGCAGCGACCCCGATTATCACGCAAACCCTACGCAAACAAAAAGCCAGTGCTTTAGCTCTAGCCGATGCCAAAAAAGTAGCAGCCGCTATTGATACTGTCGATGATATCGCAAAGCAAGCTGTATCCTTTCAAGCATTGGGTGAGATCAATCGTCAAACGCCTTTGTTATCTGATAAAGAGCGTGGCCTTGCGTTTAGTAAGCAAGCACCTATGAATGGAGTAGTGGCGATAGCCAGTCCTACGGAAGTGGGGGCGTCAGTGCTAGTAGGTGACCATATAGAAACACAAGGTGAGTCGCAGCTATCTGCAGCAGAAAAAGTACAAACCGCTGCTATTATCCGTGATAATTTAGGCCAAGATCAGTTGCAGGATTACTTAGACTACCTACGTTTAGTGTATAACGTTGAGATCAATGAAGCGAATATGGCGAACGCTCAGGTTCGCTAAATACAAGGTTAGCCACAAAAAAGCCACCGTCATTACGGTGGCTTTTTGTGTGTACCAGTTGTACTTAATAGTTAAGCAAGCTTATCGATACCGGGTTAATGGCGGAAATGACGCATTCCAGTGAATACCATGGCTATGCCATGCTCATTAGCTGCAGCGATAGTCTCGTCATCACGCATAGAACCACCGGGCTGAATGATAGCAGCAATACCGACTTCAGCAGCATTGTCAATGCCATCACGAAAAGGGAAGAAGGCGTCTGAAGCCATGACAGCGCCTTCAGTGGCAAGGCCTGCATGCTCAGCTTTTATAGCAGCGATACGAGCAGAATTGACACGGCTCATCTGACCTGCACCAACGCCGATAGTACGCTTGTTTTTACCATAAACAATAGCGTTTGATTTGACATATTTAGCGACAGTCCAAGTGAACAGCAAGTCGGCAATTTGAGCCTCTGTCGGTTGTACGTCAGTGACGATCTGTAAGTCATTAGCGCCAATAATGTCCAAGTCTTGCTCTTGCACCAGTAATCCACCGTTAACGCGCTTGTAGTCGAGTTTGCTTTGGCGGTTAGTCGTTACTGGTAGCTCGCCGCAAACCAATACTCGTACGTTTTTCTTCGCGGCCGTTATCTCTAGCACGCCATCTTCGATACTGGGAGCAATGATCACTTCGACAAACTGGTTATCGATGATGTCCTTTGCCGCAGCGACGCTAAGCGCAGTATTAAAAGCGATGATACCGCCAAAAGAGGATTCAGGGTCTGTGCTAAAGGCGGTGCGATAGGCAGCGACTTGATCAGGATCAACGGCAACACCGCAAGGGTTTGCATGTTTGACGATGACGCAAGCAGGCGCGGTAAAGGCTTTTACGCATTCAAGCGCCGCGTCTGTGTCAGCGATATTATTATAGGATAGGGCTTTGCCTTGTAGCTGCTTAGCAGTGGCAATCGACGCTTCTTTTTTATCTAAAGCAGAATTTTCGACGTAGAAGGCGGCCTTTTGATGCGGGTTTTCGCCGTAGCGCAAATCCTGCATTTTATCGAATTGTAGATTGAGCGTACGAGAAAAAGCTTCTGGCTGCTGTGTGTCGTTAACGCGGCTGCCTAAGAAGTTTGCAATCATGCCATCGTACTGAGCCGTATGTTCAAAAGCCTTCACTGCCAAATCGTAGCGTAACGCTGAGGTCAGCGTCGTGCCTTTGTTTAGAGCAGATAGAACGCGCTCGTAATCATTAGGGTCGGTTACGATGCCAACATCAGCATGATTTTTTGCCGCAGCGCGGACCATAGTAGGGCCACCAATATCAATATTTTCAATAGCATCAGTCATAGTCACGTCAGCTTGTGCAATCGTTTCAGCAAACGGATATAGGTTGACGACCACCATATCAATGCGCTCAATAGCATGCTCATTCATGATCGCATCGTCAGTACCTCGGCGGCCTAAGATACCGCCATGGATTTTGGGATGTAGGGTTTTGACGCGGCCGTCCATCATCTCAGCAAAGCCTGTATAGTCAGAGACCTCTGTGACTTCGACATTATTGTCTTGTAGCAAACGATAAGTGCCGCCCGTAGACAATAGGCCAAAACCTGATTTAATTAAGCCTTGAGCGAATTCTACAATACCTGCTTTATTAGATACTGAGAGGAGAGCTAGTGGTTTTGTCATAATAAAATCATTCCATAAAAATCCTGAAAATAAAAGGCATTAAACCGCAAGCATAGGCTGCTAGCGATGGATACCGTATAGGCTCAGGCGAGGGGATATAGGCAAGACAAGCCATAAAAAATCGGCTTAATTATTGCCATGAGTAGGTCGTGATAACTATTATAAAATATGTGGTGCCTGATATGGTTGTTTATGTGATTACGATTGGCCTAGTGATTCATCGGTTAAGGCAATAGTATAAAGGCCGATATGATAAAACATATTGGCTAGTATGTACAAAATTTTGTCTTGTTTGCCCAAATTATTAGTCAAAATACTCGCCGCTTTAGCGCCTAGAAGATGAACTAGCAGCTTGAAGCATTACATCAAGTCGTAGCACTTTAGCTTTTTACGTAAAGTCCCACGATTCAACCCTAATATTTGCGCGCACTTGGTTTGATTGCCGCGAGTCTTTTCGAGGACTACGGTCAATAATGGTAGCTCGACTTCTTTTAAGATAAGCTCATACAAATCAGTTGGTAGCTCGTCGCCCAAGGCTAGAAAATACTCACGAACCACACGTTCAACATGATAGCGTAAAGGCTCAGAGCTCTCAGCTGAGCTTGCATAATGTACGCTTTGGGCAAAATGATTGGCGGAGCCCTGTACAGATGGTGTCATAAGGTGTTTTCCTCAATATTGGGCAGATGATCAATAAATAGGTTCAATAGTAATCCTATCAATTTGCTGGCGAGTCAGAGGGATAGTAAACATAAAAGGTTGGCTGTAATTGGCAGACAGCTGGCTTTGACGAGTCATCAAGTAGTCTTCTGGTAGCGCAATAAACTCTCCGACTAATGCATCGCTACCATAAATACTAACTCTAAGACTAGGTACCAGCTGGGTCTCGGCACTTTGATTCGATAGGGTCGCTTGCACATCACTATAAGCAGTAGCCGCTTTAATCTTGCTTGCTCTAAATACGGGGTCAGAGATGACAAAAGCATCTAGATCAGCAGAGGGTAGTCGGCACGCCGCTATCACACACACAGCCTCCAAACGGGCAGCATAGTCTGGATCTTTGATTAAAGTATTTAAATTAAAGATAATATATTGGGCAAATAAAGATAAGGTTAAGACCAAGCAACCAGCGCTCCACAGTAATATTGCTACTGATTGCGGTCCGTCATCGTAGTGCCCCGATCGCGTCTCATCATCTTGAGCAACATAGCGCGGCACTCTATCTTGAGCTAAATTACGCTGCGCTAAGTCTTGATACAAATACTGATTACTCAGCGCTTTATCGATCTTGTTAGTGGGCAAAACGGGCTGAGTTAAATAAGGCGTTGATTGAGTAGTCGACTGCGAAGCACTCTGGTCAGCAGATTGTGCTTGAGCGTGACCGAGCGGCTTGTCGTGGTGACTATTATGCTTACTGAGCAGCTCTTCGAGCCAGTTATTATTTGAATGCGCGCTATCATCTGGTGTTACTGTATTATTCAATGAATCATCATTGGCAGAAACAACTAAATGCTCATTCACCAAAAAGTTGTGCTGACAATGGGCACAGCGCATCTGTGTGCTCGGTCGCTGTAAGAGCTCTGGCAATTCAGCATTTAGTTCAAAATACACCTGACAACTAGGACACTGAGTTTTGATACGCGTAGTCATGTCATCAAGTCCAGAAGCAGTGTTCATTAATTCTACTCAGCTACTATTGGCGGTAAGTAGGTACTGCCAATATCGTAACAGATGTAATTAAATGTTGCTAGCCTGTAAATGTTCCTGAAAGTCGTTGCCAATGATGATCTTCTTGCGTGGTAAAAGCATGCTTAGGGTCGAGGGTAAAATAGGGCTGATAAGCGTCAATAACTTGCTCAGTCTGCGACTCAATAAGACCTGCCAACACTAGCCTGCCTTGTACAGCGATAAGCGTTGCAAAATAAGGCGCTAACCCAATAAGCGGTTTTGCTAAGATGTTAGCGGCTATTATGTCTACTGGTATCACGTCATTCTCAGCGTAGTAATCGTTGAACTCTTCTGGTAAAAAAGCCAATAGCCGCTCATCAACTTGATTGCGCTCAGCGTTTTGCTTAGTGGCCAATACTGCTTGTGGATCAATATCTACCGCATAAACTTGACGCGCGCCCAATAGCAGAGCAGCTATTCCCAAAATACCAGAGCCGCAGCCATAATCGATGACGACTTTATCCTGCAGGTCCTCGTTGGTGAGCCAATCTAAGCATAAGCGAGTCGTTGCATGATAGCCTGTGCCAAAAGCTAAACCTGGATCCATAATGATATTGGTTGCTTCAGGGTTTGGAGGTGTCAACCATTCAGGTACAATCCAGAGGTTATTGGCGCATTCGATCGGCTGATAATGCGTCATCCATTCACGCTCCCAGTCCTTGTCCTCGACAGCGCTGAGCCAAGTACGACTGGCGTCTACTTGTGCAGCGATATCATGACTGAGCTGCTCGAGAGCCTGTCGATTACCCTGTTCGGTAGTGGCGTCAAAGATACCTGTTAGTACTACCTCATCCCATAGTGGCGACTCGCCAGGTAGTGGCTCAAACAAAGGCTGGTCGCCTGCATCGTCTAACATAATAGACAGCGCGCCCGATTCTAATAACAACGCTTCTGCCAAATCAACGTTGGTTTTTTTACACTGTAGATGCAGTTGTTGCCATGCCATAAAAATGCCTTTAAAAATAAAAGTGAGTTTAAAAATGATAAGTTCTAATGCTACCTAACACATACTGACTATCTCGCCTTGCTACTAACGAAGCGCCTGCTGCGCCTCACGAATCACGCGAGTGTTATTCTGTGCTTGTCCAGATCTAAGAATAAGCTGCCATAAAGCGCGGCGACGATTAGCATCTTGCGAGACAGTCAGGCCGCGGCGAGCCATCGCTTCGGCTTTACGGGGCTGATTCTTTTTTAGTGCGACTTGCGATAAATAAAAGTATACCGCGGACGATCTAGGCGCCAAACGCTGCGCACGGGTAAAGCTGTTCTCTGCTGCGGTCAGATTACCAGATTGCAGCTGCGAGGTACCGACTCGCATCAGGTTCTGAAAAGCAGGTAAATCGCTTTTATTATTAGAAGCTTGCCGGCTGGACTGTGAGGACTGCTGCGAGTTTTTACGGGCACGCTCTAATAAATCGCTATGTGAGGGTAAGCTCGGCGATTGAGAAGGCGTATTAGCGTCATAAACAGGTGGCTCTTCAATCATCGCATCCGGTAGCGGTATGACTAAAACATTATCATTAGGAAGCGTCGGTATGGGCTGATTCGGGGCTGAGCCAGACTGAGTTAAGGGGTTTTGACGATTGTTGCTATTTTCATAAGTCGTAGGGGCTTGGGCAGGCGGATGATAAGGCTCAATAGGGTAGCCATCATTGGTGTAGCTAGGTGCTGGCTGGCTAGAGTCAGCAACCGCAGTCGTTTGAGTAGTAGAAGTTACCGACCCTTGATTAGCCATTGTAGACGGCGCGGTTTGACAAGCGCTCAGGGTTAAGGCGCTCATTATTATAGTAGGAAGAAGTACGCGCTTCGACGGTAATGAGTGTGCTGCTCCGCTTGCCAAAAGTTGTGAGTTTTGCTGCTTTATTGTCGCCATATCCTGCTACCTCTACTTAATATTACATCATCTATAAACAGCAAAAGATTTACTGAATAATAGGGTGATTTGTTTTTGATAATAAGTTATGTGTCGTTATCATGTCACAATGCCACAATGCCACAATGCCACTATGCACGTATCAGTATACAGCCCCTAACTATAAATAATGGGCTTTAGATAACTCTAAAGCCCTTATTATAACTCGATTGTCCTGCTTTTAGCAGCTATTGAATCAACCTTTAGAACCACTCAAGCGCGCGGTCGTACCAAGTATCAGCGCCTCGTTGTGGCTCATTATTCTCCATATCTTCATCAGTGGGCTGTTGCGTATTGTCCAGACCTTCTGACTGTGGCTGCCCGAAAGTAAATCCGCGTTCACGCGCTTGTTCTTGCTGATAAAGCTGCAAAGCGCACTCACTAGCCTCTTCAGGTAGATAGGCGGACATCACAGGTAAGTAGCGTGCATTGGCGCAGCGCTCATTAGAGAGCTTGCCTGAGTTGTTCTCAAGCCATAACCATTCGATCCCTTCCGGCTCTGCCATGGCTACAGGAGTTAGCTTTAAACGGCGCATATAATCAACCCAAATCGGTAGCGCTCCAGTACCACCGCCAAGACCGATAGGCTTATTATCATCGCGGCCTACCCAAACCACACTGACATAGTTACCACTATAGCCTGCAAACCAAGCATCTCGGTAGTCATTAGTGGTTCCAGTCTTACCCGCTAAATTCAGCTCACTACCCAAAGACTGCGCTCGGCGAGCCGTACCTTCTTTGACCACTTGCTGCAAAGCGTAGTTGGTCAAAAAGTTGGCTTCAGGCGGCACACTGCGCTGTGTGTTGAGCCCAGTACGCTGCAAAATACGACCACGATCATCGATAACGGTACGAATACTATGGATAGGCGTACGAAAGCCGCCTGTAGCAAAGACCTGATACACGCCAAGCATATCCATCGGACTGAGATTAACAGCGCCTAATAGCGCAGAAGGGTAAGGAGAGATTTTTTCTTCGATACCCATACGGCGTAGTTGTCTGGCAAAAGTATCTAAACCAAACTCCATCCCTAAACGTACAGTGCTTTGGTTATAGGACTTAGCTAGGGCAGTGGTGAAAGGAACAAACCCATGATCGCGGCCATCGTAGTTTTCGGGGTTCCAGTCGTTACCGTTTGAGGTGACTGTGATAGGTGAGTCATCCACTGAGCTGGCTAAATTATAGCGTCCACTCTCAAGCGCGGTCATATAGATGATAGGTTTTAGCAGCGAGCCGACGGGACGTTTAGCATCTACCGCTCGGTTAAAGCCGGTGAACTCGCTACCGCTACCGACGACAGAGACAAGCTCACCGGTCTCAGGATTGGCACTGACCAAAGCGCTTTGTAAATCTTTGGTCTTACTATTATTACGGCGCAGCTCACCGAGCTTACGATCAATCGCTTTGTCTGCTGCTAGCTGTGCAATAGGGTCGAGGGTACTGATAATAGTCAGACCTTCGTTTTTGAGATCGTCAGCATAGTAGACATCATTGAGCTCGCGTTTAACGATGTCCAAAAAGTCAGGAAACTGGCTCTTACCTTCAACGGGCTTATCGACGACGCCTAAAGAGTTGTCAGAGGCAGCTGCATAGTCTTCTGCTGTCAGCTTGCCTATCGCTTGCATATTACTCAGCACCACATCGCGGCGCGTTTTGGCCGCTTCTGGATGACGACGCGGGTTATAGATGCTAGGCCCTTTTGCCATACCCACCAACATCGCTTGCTGATCTAGACGCAGCTCATTTAAAGGTTTATTAAAATAAAACTGTGATGCGAGGCCAAAACCATTAATAGAGCGATTGCCGTTTTGACCTAAGTAAATCTCATTTAGATAAGTTTGTAGTATCTCATCCTTGCTATAATGCAGCTCTAGCAGTATCGCCATCAACGCCTCGTTGGCTTTACGCTTAAGAGTACGATCTGAGTTGAGATAAAAGTTCTTAATCAGCTGCTGGGTGATAGTCGAGCCGCCTTGCATAGAGCCGCCTGAGAAGTTATTGATGACCGCGCGCGCTATGCCGCGTATCGATACGCCTTTATGCTCATAAAACGCGCGATCTTCAGTAGCAATTAGCGCATCTATGAGCGGCTGAGGCACCTCATCTAAAGAGACGACTAAGCGATCTTCGTTACTATCTGGATAGATGCCGCCGATACTGACAGGCTCTAGGCGTATGATACCTGTATCGTTTTGCTCAGTGCTCTGGATGCTTTGGATCTTACTATTAGCAAGCGTCATTTTGATGACTTGTTCTTTATCGACATCGTTAGCGCTATAGCTAAAGCCCCGAGTATGAATAAAGTAGGTATTGCCGGAGCGGTGGAAGCTACCAGTACGATCATAAGCGGTGTTGCTTTGATAGTTCAGTAGATCAAGCCAAGTCTTTATCGTGTCTTTATCGACATTAGCGCCTTGATACAACTCAAGTGGCTGCGAATAAACTTTAGCTGGAATATCCCAGCGCTTACCCTCAAACTTACTAGTGATAGTACGATCAAGCTTGATTAGGTATAGAGCCAATAACACCATAGCTACGATGACAATGATGAGTAAGATACTGCTAAACACAATCCCGCCTTGTTTGGAGGGTAGGGAGCTCATTGCAGCTCTAGGCGACTGCGGCGGGGTAAGATTAGGTTTTTGCACTGATAACACACCGTTTTAACATAAAAAAACTGCCTCATAATGACGCAAATTGACTAAATTTTCAATCTATCATCTCAGTTCCGGCATTCATTACGCCATTCATCATACAATGGCATAAAACCGTTATAATAAGTAGAGCTTATCGCGCTGTAATCGCAGCTTAATGAATAAATACCGATACCTACTTTTAATCTAGAATATCACTGCCATATAAGATAACGACTTATAGTGAGTCTCACTATGTTTTTTATATGAATTAAGCACCGTTTTGAGCAAGGTATAAGCAACATTAGTTAGATAGTAATTCCCAAATAACAGCGTACGGCTATGATTAGATTGACGATAAGATAGTTTTACCAAAAGCTGATTTTATAAAGTAATGTCCTCTAACAATAAGCCGGTCATTAATAAGAGCAATCATGTCCCCTTCTTTTTCATCCTCGTCTGTGTCCCATTCTCAGTATGACGATAGTTCCATCACCCAAGGGCTAGTGCTGCCGCAGGTTGGGCACTGTTTTCATTGCGGTGATCCAGTACCTAAGCCGCCATTTCACGCACAGATATTAGGCGAGGCGCGTGAGATGTGTTGTATGGGTTGTCAGTTGGCAGCTGAGAGTATCGTAGAAGCAGGGCTTGAGCAGTATTATCTTGATCGCTCAGAGATTAACCGTACCGCAAGCCTGCCCACTCAGTTAACGCAGCTTGAAGCTTATGATCATGATGAGATCAAGTCGCAGTTTGTCTACGCGCAAGAAGGTCTATCAGTCGCTGAGCTGTCAGTCAATAATCTGCGCTGCGCGGCTTGTACTTGGCTGATTGAGTCAAGGCTTTATGAGATTGATGGCGTGGATAAATGCCAAGTCAACTTGACCAATCAGCGCATGCGTATTATCTGGGATGAAAACAAGCTGCCCATTAGCCGTATCTTAGCGGTGATCAATGAAATCGGTTACGACGCCAAACCTTATCGCCAAGATACCCATGAGGCGATGCTAGCCCGGCACAATAATAAGATGCTGCTCAGGCTCGGTATCGCGGCTCTCGGTGCTATGCAAGCGATGATGTATGCAGTAGCGCTATACTTTGGTGAATATAGCGATATGCTGGTCTTTCAGCGCGACTTTTTGCGCTGGGTGTCGTTATTTGTCAGCACGCCTGTTTTCTTTTATGCTGGCGTGCCGTTTTTTACCTCAGCATGGTCGGCGATTCGTGCGCGTCAAGTCAATATGGATGTGCCGGTCAGTGTCGCTTTAATCGTCACGTTTTTCGCTAGCATGTATGCCACCGTGACCGGACAAGGCGAGACTTACTATGATTCAGTAAGTATGTTCATTTTCTTTTTATTAGCTGGGCGCTACATTGAGCATAATGCACGGCTAAAAGCGGCGACTATGGCCAATGATCTGGTCGTGGTTGAGCCAATTTTAGTCCAAAAAATCGCTGAAGATAAGGCGTCGGCTGCGCTAATTTTAGAGCGTTTAAACCAGCAAAGCCAAGCTGACGTCGCACCGTTAGTAGCCAGCGATATTAATAATGCGGTTGATACCAATGATGATATCAGTACCAATCTAAAAGCCAGTCCGTTACCTAACTTTATGCAAGATATGGACGCTAATGTCCACACACTGACGCAAAAGATTGCTGCCGCATGGCAACAATCCGCGGCTTCGGTAACCGAACTACATGCCGCTGATAAGTCCATGGTCACCGCTCAAAGTCTGCAAGTGGGCGATATTATCATGATCGAGGCAGGGGCGGAGATCATCAGCGATGGTATCTTGCTGAGTCCAACTGCGACCGTCTCACAAAGCCTGCTGACCGGCGAGGGCGACCTGATTATCAAGCGTCAAGGCGACTACATCCTTGGCGGCGCGCAAAATGACAGTCAGCCGTTTGAGATGCTAGTGACGGCCTTACCAGAAGACAGTCAAATGGGACTGATCGACCGGCTAATGAACCGTGCTATGAGCGAGAAGCCTAAGCTTGCGCAGCAAGCCGATAAGCTGGCACGTTGGTTTGTCGCGCGTATTTTGTTGCTCTCGGTCTTAGTGTTCATTGGTTGGTATATCGTAGATCCTAGTCTAGCCATTTGGGCCACTGTCGCAGTGTTAGTCGCCACTTGTCCTTGTGCATTATCCTTGGCAACGCCTATTGCGCTGACGGTAGCGACCAATAGGCTAGCAAGCTATGGATTTTTGACCACCCGTGGTCATACGCTGCAAACTTTGGCTGAGATTACCCACGTGGCATTTGATAAGACAGGTACGCTGACTTACGGTAAGCCCAATTTATTAAGTATTGAGCTGTTAAACGCTCAAGCATCAGCTCATGCCGACTCGCAAGATAGTCTATTAGCGATAGCGGCTGCGCTAGAGGTGGGCAGTCGCCATCCGATTGCCCACGCGCTGCTGACGGCGGCCTATCAGTTACACCTGCCAACTACCCAAAACCTTCAACATTACCCGGCAGGCGGCGTTGAAGCGATAGTCGATGGGGTTTTATATCGGATCGGTCATGCTGATTTCGCTATGGACGCTGCCCATGACGATACGAGCAGCAGTGCTCAGTCGCTAAATATCGATTTGATAGCCCATCGAGCCAGCTCAGCGGTGGTTCTATCTTGTCAGTCTTTAACTAAAAGCTCCGAAGATACTGTGCCTAGCTGGCAAGCACTGGCCTGCTTTTATTTCAATGATAAGGTTCGTGATAGCGCCAAAGCGACTTTGGACTCTCTAAAGCAGCTAGGAATAGAGTCAGTGATGCTAACAGGCGACCCTAGTCCGCAAGCTTTAGTTATAGCGGACACCTTAGGGATGAGCGCCGCTTATAATGGCCTATCGCCTACGGATAAAGTCAATCACATCCAGCAGCTACAAAGTAAAGGCGCAGTGGTACTGATGGTCGGTGATGGTATCAATGATGCGCCCGTGCTCGCTGCCGCTGATGTGTCTACGTCTATCGCTGGCGCCGCTGATCTGGCGCAAGTGTCTAGTGATAGCATTATTTTAAATGGTCAAGTCGAAGGTATTAATGCGGCTAAGCGCATCGCTGATAAGACCGAGCGCATTATCAAACAAAACTTTCGCTGGGCATTAGGCTATAACGGCATTGTCCTGCTGCCAGCTATCTTTGGTTATGTGCCGCCTTGGCTTGCTGCAATCGGTATGTCGCTAAGCTCCTTGATAGTGGTACTTAACGCTCTACGTCTGAAACGGGCTTAAAGGCTAGGCTACAAGCAAAACAATAGCATGAACATTGAGCAAAAAAAACGCCTGCTAAATATAACAGGCGGTTTTTTATTTTTAAAAGATGAGTAGCAAATAGCCTTAACACTAGTCTTGTAAGTAGCTTAGCAGACGCATAAATTCGATATACATCCACACAAGCGTTGCGAGGATACCGATGCTAAATAACCACTCGTAGTCTTCAGAGATACCCGCTGCTACGCCGCGATCGATATTATCAAAGTCAAGGAGGAGGGTAAAAGAAGCAATAACAATGACAAACAAGCTAAAGCCGATTGCAATAGCGCCGCCTTCAAACAAGAAAGGTAGGCTTGAGCCAAAGGCTAGAGATAGTATCCACTGCGCCACGTAAACGAGCATAATAGCAATAAGTGCTGAGGTGACAATCGAGCGGAACTTTTGTGTGACTTTCACCAGACCAGAGCGATAAAGTCCTAGCATCACTGCCGCGGTGACGAAGGTTGCGCACATAGCAGTGACAGGTACGCTTGGGTACATACGCATGAAGAATAGCGAGATACCACCCAAAAATATACCTTCGAGTAGGGCATAAGGGACAGCTAAGGTTTTGGCTTTTTTGGGTTTAAAAGTCATAAAAACAGCTAAGCCAAAGGCGGCAAACATGCTACCAAAAGCGGCCATAGTGATAAAACCTTGTGACAGTCCTGCCATAAGAGCATAAAAGAAAAAGCCTACGCCCGTGATAGCCGCCAGCCCAAGTAACATACTGGTCTTTTGGATGACACCTTTAACGGTCATAGGCTCGCCGCCGACCGCAAATTCTGCGCGGCTGACAATAGGATTAGCCATACATATATCCTTAATATAAAATAGTATAAATCAACGTTACTTTAGCAAAACCGGGATTATTGTCAACTGTCTTTGCGTGACTCATATCAAGGCTTAGCCTTGATATCCTCTGCTTATTGCTAAGGGTTAGCGAGCAGTCACAAGAAGGCACTACTGAGCGCTAAAACAGCGCTACTAACTATAAGTAAAAATGAATCACAGCAAATCAGCTAATGGTTAAGTCGGTCAATAAAAGCCCTTTTAAAAAGGTCATTTAAGACAAATCATTCAGCTAAAGTGAGCGTCTAACCTTTTATAGATGGGGTCGATTACGACAGTTAACAACGATGATTGGTAAAACATGCTAGTTTAACGCTTTATTTATCGCTATCATTAGCTTGATAGTTTATGACTAAATCAGCATTAGACTTTTTAAGTTTGTGGGTTGTCATCTAAAAACCCTCTTTCGATGCTGTTAATTATAAAAAGTCGATGTCATGCATCACTTACCTTTGCACTTCTTTAAGTTTGTCGAGTCGCTTTATGGAAAACTCAGCGCAGTCAGCCCGATTGCCACACTTGCACGAATCAGAACTGTTTCACGCCATCAAAAACCCAGCCTTTCGCCGCATTGGTCTGATGGGCCGTGCCGGCAAGCGCAGCGTTATTGAGAGTCTCATTCAAGTGGCAAGCACAGTCAACGAGATGAATCTAACGCTGATTATGGATGTGCAAACCGCCAATCTACCGACTTTAAATTTAGTAGATATCGAAAAGGTAAAAATCGTCAAGCGCAGTTTGATCGGTGAGATTTGTGACTTAGTGATTGTCGTCGGCGGCGATGGCTCTATTTTACATGCCGCTGAGGCATTGGCGCGGTACCGGGTTCCTGTGCTTGGGGTCAATCGCGGTCGTCTTGGGTTTTTGGCAGATGTGAAGCCCAATGAGGTTGCCTTTAAATTAAAGCAAGTATTAATGGGGAACTATCAGCTCGATCATAGGTTTTTGCTGACGATGGAGATACGCGAAGGCGACAATATCTTGCATGAAGATATGGCGCTCAACGACATTGTGCTGCATGCGGGCAAGTCGGTACACATGATTGACTTTCAAATGAAAATTGACGGTCAAGACGTCTATCGTCAGCACAGTGATGGACTCATTGCCGCGACTCCGACGGGCTCGACAGCCTATGCACTCTCGGGTGGCGGGCCTATTATCCATCCTAGCATGGATGCGATTTGTCTGGTACCGATGCATCCACATACGCTCTCAAGCAGGCCTATCGTGGTCAGTGGTAGTAGTGAGGTCTGTATTCGCATTCATGAGGACAATCGCACTCAGCCAATGGTCAGCGCTGACGGTAAACCTAGCGTACCTATTGAGCAGGATCAACGCTTATATATCCGTAAACATCCTGATAAGCTAACTTTGCTGCATCCACCAGGGTTTGAGTTTTATGAAGCTTGCCGTACTAAGCTGCATTGGAACGTACATGCCGAAGAGTTCAGTCTCGATAGCGATGACGATGATGACATTGAGATAGAAGGCATAGAGATAGAAAGCGTAGAGATACAAAGTACTGACCACCATATTATTGAGGCTGATGCTCAAAGTACTACCCCTGAGCAGATAGATACAAACACCGATCGAGTCACTAAATTTTAGACAGATTACAGATAGCTAAAGAAGAGGAGTGAAGATGAATAAAGAGACAGTACTAGCCAGTTTGACCCCGGAGATAGTAGATAAATTCCGAGTAGCCATTGAGATTGGTAAATGGCCAGATGGCCGTAAGCTAAGCGCTGAGCAGCGCGAAACGTGTATGCAAGCGGTGATGATGTGGGAGCACGAGCATCTAGAGCCCTCCGAGCGTGTCGGCTTTATTCATAAGCCTATCAAAGACGACGGCAGTATCGTGGGCGCGGAATGCGATGTCGAGCACGAACATCATTATCCTAATATGCCCAATCCTAAAGGCGCGATCCAACCGGTAAAATTCCGCGATCAATAATGCGTAATATTAGGGCGTGTCCCTAATTCAAGCGTTTATGACTAAATGGGCTAAAAATGGCTAAATCTTTGGCAAACGGTGTCAAATAGCTGGTCAATATCTTGATATTACCTGCGCTATTTTCCTTGTTTGCCTGCAATTTATCTCATTTTTATCACCATTTTTAAAATAGGGACACGCCCTAAAAGCAAAAATCCACACTATGATCATAGCGTGGATTTTTTGGTCTATGCTGTTATTTTATAAAACTAAACTTTTAGAACTAAGCTTACAAAGCAGTGGTATCGACAGTCGGACGTAGCGTTAAAGGATTTTTTTGCATCAAAAATCCTTGCCAACCCCAATGCAAGAAATTGCGGATATTGGCGTGATCCGTACCCTTAGGTGTGGCTAGCACTTTTTCATAATGCTCACCAAATAGTTTAAGGGTATCTAGCTGGTTTAGGCCATGATGCTTAGCAAAGCCAAAGACTTTGGCACTACCTTCGTTTTCGCCAGCGGCATTGTGCTGCATACCATTGACAAACGGCGCTGGGGAATAACGATAAAAATCGTCAATAAAGCTGATAACATCGTTAAAACCTATGGCTTTTTTATTCAAACCATTCAATAAAGCCGAGACGTCGGATTGGCGGATGCTCATAGTAAATGACCTCAAAAAGATTAAAATTACAAAGAGTAAGCGCTTATAGGCAGAGCAGCCGTAACGGGTCTGCTATAAACGATAAAGCTCTATTTTAACGATTAAAATAGTCTTCGTCATCAAAAGAGGGCGCAAAGTTGCCTTGCTCGAGATGTTGCATCTGTGATTGTACCGTGCGCTCTTGCTGGATACGCTGGTAAATCTCTTCGCGATGTACCGCGATATCTTTTGGCGCGTTAACCCCTATGCGTACTTGGTTACCCTTGACGCCTAGCACAGTAACACTGACCTCATCACCAATCATTAAAGTTTCGCCAACGCGGCGAGTTAAAATTAACATGCGTCACACTCCTTATGTCGCAGTAAAGAACGATTACTTATCATATGACTTCTCAATTACTCAATATCACTGAATGAACCAGTATCGAGCTGTTTAAGGTTTTAATTCACAAGTAATTATACCGTCTAAAACAAGATAAACAGGGTCAATAACTATAGGTATCATTTTGCCCAAATGAACGCCCCATTATAAGTCCCATAGACCGTACTGTCACGGATTTTAACAATACTACTGGATAAAGCCGAAGTCTTGTGACTATTTAGCGCCAATAAAAGAGTAAGCAAGCAGCGCTATTATGGAAATTATGAGTATAATAGTCATAAAAAACAGAACCTTGATAGGTTCTGTCATTTTGTATATTAAAACTTATTTTAGCCGTTTAGCAAAATATCAGCGGTTAAGCGCAGATAAATAAAAAAACAGCTAGAATTTATGCTAGAACCTATTGTCCAGCAACTTTGCTCTCACCGTCTTCACGATCTAAGCCAAATGCTGTGTGCAAGGATTTAACTGCTTTTTCTAAGTGCTGCTCTTGGATAAGGACGGAGACCTTGATTTCGCTAGTAGAGATCATTTGTATATTGATGTTGTTCTCCGCTAAGGTCTGGAACATCAAGCTTGCAACCCCTGCGTGTGAGCGCATACCCACACCGACCAAAGATACTTTGACCACTTCGCTGTTACCTAATATCTCTTTGGCACCGATGTCGTCTTTGATTTCATCGTTTAGCACTGCCATCGCTTTATCTAAATCAGTACGGTTGACAGTAAAGGTGAAGTCAGTGGTACCTTGGTCCGATAGGTTTTGCACAATCATATCGATTTCGATATTGGCATTTCCAATCGGACTTAAAATAGCTGAGGCAATACCGGGGTGGTCAGGGACGCCGCGTACCACAATCTTTGCTTCATCACGGTTAAAGGCGATACCTGAGATAATTGCCTGTTCCATACTGTCTCCTTCGTCTATCGTAATTAGGGTGCCCACGTTATCTCTAAAATCATCGTCAAAGCTGCCATCGTTATTGTCATCGAAGCTCGATAGCACTCGTAAGGGCACACCGTATTTACCGGCGAACTCTACTGAGCGAATCTGTAAAATCTTGGAGCCAAGGCTTGCCATCTCGAGCATCTCTTCAAAAGTTATTTTTTCAAGTTTTTTAGCTTTTGAAGTGACGCGTGGATCGGTAGTGTAGACGCCGTCAACATCAGTATATATCTGACATTCATCAGCACCTAGGGCAGCTGCGATAGCGACGCCTGTGGTGTCTGAGCCGCCGCGTCCGAGAGTGGTAATATTATCGTGCTCATCGATACCCTGGAAACCTGCCACAATGACGACATTACCGGCATCTAGCTGCTGGCGGATGTTTTCATCATCGATGCTCTCGATACGGGCTTTATTATGTGAGGTGTCGGTCTTGATAGCGACTTGACGACCGGTCATTGAGCGCGCGCCAATACCTAGATCCTGAATGGCCATAGCAAGTAATGAGATCGACACTTGCTCGCCAGTGGAGACCATTTGATCATATTCACGAGGATCAGGTTGAGCGCTGATTTGACGTGCCAAATCGATGAGGCGGTTGGTTTCTCCGCTCATCGCTGAGACCACGACGACGACTTGGTGACCGTTATCATGCCAGCGTTTGACGCGTTTGGCGACGTTCTTAATGCGGTCAATACTGCCCATTGAGGTGCCGCCGTATTTTTGTACTATTAACGCCATAAGATTTTACCTATTCTGCATCCTCTATCAACTATAAGTGTCCATTAAATCCAATCGTATTTTAATGACCGTGCATAGTGATAGAGTCAATTAATATTTGAACGCTGACCTTTATACCATAATCAAAGCACAAATTTAAGTCGCCATGCCGCTTTGATACATGGTAATTAATTATCAATGCTATAACCAACTGCCATCTGTCAAATACAAATCAGATGTAAGTTAAGCGTTTTACTATAGAAACGAGCTAACTTAGCTTAATTGAGCTTAACTTAATTTAGCTTCGATCCAAGCGGGTAGTGCCTCTAACACAGCGCGAGTATTGCCAGATTTTGGCGCGCCGCCTTGCGCGTAGTCAGGCTTACCGCCGCCTTTGCCACCAAGCTCACCTGCCAAGTGACGAATGATATCACCGGCTTTAATCTGCGCAGTCATCGACTTCGCTACGCTCGCAGCGAGTGCTAATTGCTCGTCTTTATCACCGACTAATACGATGATGGCATCAGGAAGCTTGGACTTGATATCGTCCATTAAGGGGCGGATAGATTTACCGTCAATACCGCTCAAAGTGCTGACCAGTACAGGCGTATCTTTGATGGTTTGCACCTCGTTCAATAAATCTGCCGCTTGACTGCTGGCGAGCTTTTGTTGCAAGCGCTCGAGCTGCTTTTCTAAATCGCGCTGCTTATCTGCCATGGTCTGTACGCGCGCGGCAACCTGTGGACGCTTAACTTTGAGTTGTCCGGCAAGAGTCGCTAGCTGCTGATCATTTTGTTGAACATACTTGACAGCGCCCATACCAGTGAGCGCCTCAATACGGCGAATACCAGCGGCGATACCAGATTCACCAGTGATCTTAAATAGGCCGATATCACCGGTACGCTGCACGTGTAGCCCGCCGCATAACTCAATAGAGAAGGGTTGGTTATTCCCATCGATAGTCATCTCGGTGCCCATGGTGAGTACGCGCACCTCGTTACCGTATTTTTCACCAAATAACGCCACCGCGCCTTTTTCCATGGCTTCATCAATAGCCATGTTCTCTATACAAGCTGGCGTATTGGCTTGGATTTGCTCATTAACCAAACGCTCAATTTGCGCAATCTCAGCTTGGCTTACCGGCTTATCATAAGCAAAGTCAAACCTTAGCACTTCACTTGAGACGAGCGAGCCTTTTTGGCTGATTTTATCGCCGAGTATATGACGTAGAGCCGCGTGTAACAGATGGGTAGCAGAATGGTTTTTAGCGCTCGCAGCACGGATGCTTGAGAGCACTTGCGCCTCTGCGCTTTGACCTGCGCTAACAGTACCCATGCTGACGACGCCATAATGGATAATGGCTTGCCCTGATTTTTTGGTGTCTTGTACGCTAAAGACGCCAGACTCGCTACGTATCTCGCCAAGCTCACCGACTTGTCCGCCGCCTTCGGCGTAAAAAGGCGTACGATCCAAGACGATAACGCCCTCGCTGCCTTCTGCTAGAGACTCGATCGCATTACCGTCTTGATAGAGCGCAGTAATATTGACATTATCATCGCTGAGCTGCTCGTAGCCAATGAACTCAGTTGGCGTCTCAACTTGGATGACGCTACTGTAGTCGACATCGAATTTGCCAGCATCACGAGCGCGATCGCGCTGCGCTTGCATCTGTTCGTCAAACTCTTCTTCATCGATGCTGATACCGCGCTCACGGGTAATATCTGCAGTGAGGTCAAGCGGGAAGCCGTAAGTATCATAGAGCTTGAAAGCGGCAGCACCAGAGAGAATATCGCCATCTTCTAAGCTCTCAAGCTCGCTGGCGAGCAGACGTAAGCCTTGGGCTAAGGTCTTGGCAAACTGTGCTTCTTCTTTTTGAATAGCGGCTTCAATGAGGCTTTGTTTGTCTTTTAGCTCAGGATAAGCATCGCCCATTTCACGGACTAAAGGCGCTACCATCTTATAAAAGAACCCGCTCTCAGCGCCAAGCTTATTGCCATGACGTACCGCTCGGCGAATAACTCGGCGCAGCACGTAGCCGCGGCCTTCATTGCCTGGCATCACGCCATCAGCGATCAAAAAGGATACGGCACGGATATGATCAGCAATCACCTTTAGTGAGGATTGCTGCTCGTTGTCAATCTCTAAAATAGTTGCCGCAGCGTCCATCAAGTGGCTGAATAAATCGATTTCATAATTGCCATGCACGCCTTGCATAATAGCGCTAATGCGCTCAAGTCCCATACCAGTATCGACACTAGGGGCGGGTAGTGGCAGCATGGTGCCGTCTTTTTGGCGATTAAACTGCATAAACACGCAGTTCCAAATCTCGATATAGCGGTCGCCATCTTCCTCAGGCGTACCAGGCAAGCCGCCCTCAATCTCAGGGCCATGGTCATAAAAGACTTCGGTACAAGGGCCGCAAGGACCGGTATCACCCATTGTCCAAAAGTTATCAGAGGCGTAAGGGGCGCCCTTATTATCGCCGATACGGATAATACGCTCCGCTGGCAGGCCAATCTTAGTGTGCCAGATATCAAAAGCTTCGTCGTCAGTCTCATAAATAGTGACGTAGAGACGGTCTTTGTCGATAGCTAGCCATTCAGTCGATGTCAAAAACTCCCAAATATAAGCAATACCGGCTTCTTTAAAATAATCACCAAAAGAGAAGTTACCGAGCATCTCAAAGAAAGTATGATGACGCGCGGTGTAGCCGACGTTATCTAAATCATTGTGCTTACCGCCTGCCCGCACACATTTTTGTGAAGTGACCGCGCGCGTATAATCACGCGATTCCATCCCCAAAAAAGTCTCTTTAAACTGATTCATACCGGCGTTGGTAAACAGTAAAGTAGGATCATTATGCGGAATAAGGCTCGATGAGGAGACAGGGGTGTGCTGCTTGCTTATAAAAAAATCGATAAAAGCTTGACGAATCTCGGCTGTTTGAGATGGCTGGCTCACAGCGGCTCCTTACAAAAAATGGTTTTAAGATAGTTATAGAATATTAAATTTGCCCGCGATTTTAGCACATACCGCCCTCGTTGAACATTCGCAAATAGTCACTGTGAGGGCTAATACACTAGCAGTCATAAACAGTCGTTAATTGGTCAAGATGGCCGCGTCTGTCTTATCTAGTTTATCGGTAACTAATGGATTGGCTTCAATGACTTGTACAGGTAGGTAGCGCAGTTGTAGCTTAATGGGTAGATACTCCGGAAAGTTCTCTACCATATCAGCGGTGATGAGCGCCTCAATTTGCTGGACATCGTAAGAGCTAGGAGTCGTCTCGCCGCGAATAATAGCGCGCACGATTTGGTTCTCATTCGAGGTCTCAAATTGAGTGTTGGTCAGTACATTGCCTTTGTCGATAAAATAGCTGTTTATCGCCTCTTTAGTGCTGCTCTCAAAGACTTGCTGCTTAGCATTGGTTTGTAGATTGATAGTCAAATAAGTACCGAGTCCGGCAAGTAGTAATAAGGTCACTGCATTGCGGCGTAAAAAAGTCAGATAAGTGTTTGATTGATAATCATCATCGACTAGGCGGCGAAAGCCAAGTAGCCAGAGCACTAAAGCGTTGGTAAATTGAATAGCGATAATATTAGTAATAGCTAACAATAGCGCCCCAAGACCTAATTGCATCTCGCTATGAGCGAATAAAATACCGCTTGCCGCTAGAGGAGGCACCAAAGCGGTGGCTACCGCGACGCCTACGACCGCGACCGATAGATGTGGTGATACCATTGCATACGCGCCAGCTGTGCCGCCAGCTAGCGCAATCATTAAGTCCATAGAAGTGGGCTGAGTACGCGATAAAATCTCAGCGGTCAGCGGTTGATCGTTATGCAGCAGCCCGATCAAAAAGCCTACGAGCACCACTAAAGAGACGCCCGCGATGACCGTAAATAGCGACTTCCACAGTAGCGGCATACGGTGGTCAATAATCGCGAGCGCCACGCCAGTGATAGGTCCTAACATCATCGCCACTAGCATCGCGCCGATGACAACCGCTGCAGAATTAGTCACTAAGCCATAGCTTGCGATAATGGCCGAGAGGATGTTCATAATAAAATACATCTTACTCGGTAGGGCATTGGCCTCGATTTTGACGCGTACTTCTGGATAATCGACTTTTTGGTTACTAAACTGTTCAGCGACAAACTGCTTATAAGACTCAAGCTTGGCTTCTTTTTTCTCTTGTACTTCCTCTTTTGCGTTTTCTTCCTCTGCAGTACTCTTAGAGTCGTTCTCGCTTTGCTTAGAATCTATATTGCTAGCGTCTGTGTTGCCGGATACCTTTGCTGTCTCACTGTTTTCTATATACGCTTCATCAACACACATCGCTTGCTCATCAGACTGGTTACTATCGACATCAGCAGTGTCGCCATGGGCGCTAGTTCCTGAGTCATCGGTAAGGGCGTTTTCATCAGCTGCTTGGGTATTAGCAGTGACAGTGGCACTGTTGGCTTTAGTAAATACTAAGTCAGCCATTGCCAAGTGAGCAAAGTCGATGTTAGAAAAACTGACGTTAGAAATGCTAAAGTCCGCAGCTTCTAAGTTGACAGCTTGAGCTTGCGCCATCTCAGGTGTGATATCTTCAACCGTCGCGACAACCACTTCTTCGCTAATAGCCGTCATCGTCACTTTCGCGTCAGAATGATGATGTCCTGCTTCTACGGTATTTATCTCTTCACTTTCAGACTCTAAGGACTCGTTGTTATCAGCATGCTCGCCAGCGTCGTCGACGTCGACACTATTATCAAAATTACTATCATTACTATTAGGGGTAGATGCAGGCTCTTGAGCGTTCTTGTTGTCAGATTTATTAGAGCTATCAGAGTCATTAGAGCGGCTAGCAGGGTTAGCGGTCATAGTATTGGACTTTCTCAAAGGTAAGAAGAAAATCACTATTGTAAAGACAAATAGGGGAGGAAGTATAGATTTTTGCAACAAGCGAGCTTTGAGTAGCAGAGCAAGCGGTAAAGTAATTGTTTTTAATACGCTAGATAACTCCCTAATATTAGCATGGTTTTAGCGATTAGTCGCCTAGTTTTGGTGGCTTTGCTGGTTATAATAAAGACTTACTTTTTATGTGGGTTTAAGGTATAAAGTAATTATACCCACACAAAATATAAGGATTAGACTATGAACTGGCCACTACTTTCTGTTGTTTACTCTATGGCAGCTACTGTCATCGTCGGCTTACTGATGATCGCCGCTTTAGTAACCGGCTTTAACGAGATACGGCATATTCAAATAGCCATAGTCATAGGACTACTAGTCGCTATTCCAGTCGGTTTATTTTTTACCAAAAAAATAGGCAGCATCACTGGTAATGAGGAAGGCTATAAGGCTTAAAGGCTATAAAGCTTAGATGTGTTTGGAGGGCAGTCTAGCTTGTAGACTTAGCAAGGGCTTTGGGTCTAAACGTTATGATTTAAATAAAAAAACAGCCTATGTGGAGGCTGCTTTTTTATTTTTGTTAAGACTGTTTTTGACGTCAGATATACGCTCGTAGCTCAGTCGTTATTGTAGCTCAACTGTCGCGCCATTTTCGATATTGGCGTAGACTTCTAGCACATCCCAGTTGGTCAAACGCACGCAGCCTGCCGAGGCTTGGCGACTGATGCCCTCAGGCTTCGGTGAGCCATGAATACCATAAGAAGGTTTTGATAGTCCCATCCATACCACGCCTACAGGACTATTAGGTCCTGGCGGCAGCATATGTACTTTCTTATCGTCACCTTTGCCAACGGTCGCTTTATACCATGGCATCTTGACTTTATTGATAATCTTAAAGCTGCCTTGCGGGGAAGGGGTGCTCGCACTACCGATGGTCGTCGGATAAGTGGCAACTAATTTATCACCGTTATAAGCGTATAACGTTTTATCCGCTTTATTGGCGACCATACGGTTGATACGTTGATTGAGAGGCTCACGATTGTTTAATACGGTGATGGTCTCGCCCGCCTTGTACGTTTTGTTTTTGTTTAACTTATCGAGATAGCGTACATCCATATGGAAGCGCTCGCCTAACATCTCTTTGATGTCTTGATAGTAAAGGCCTTTGACTTTTGACTTTGCCTCAGAGCCAGATGGCAATCTAGCAAAATTAGTATTTACATCATCTTCAGTAATGGTATAAGTGACTAGTACTGGCTTATTGGCAGGAATGTTTTTGTTAAGAGCATCCCAAGTTTTTTGATCCATTTTACCAGTAGCAGGCAGACCTTTCATGTTTTGAAAGTTGACGAGCGCCTTTTTACTATTCATACCCCAACCACCATCGATAGGGCCTGGTGAAGCATGGTTCCAGTCGAGAAGCGCTTGCAATTTAATCGTCATCGCTGAGTTGACGTTCATGTTGGGCGACCAAGTCGAGCCATTGACTTGCTTGGCATAATTGGATAAATCTAGCGTGGTATATCTCTTACCATTCTTATCCTCGATGCTCTTGATAGCAGACTCATCGCCGATGTTTTGGAGCTGTGCGCTATTAGTGACTTCAAAATTTGAGGTGTCCGCTGCCGCACTACTAGGGCCTGCTAGAGCCTGACCGTCACTGATATCATCAGTCGTATCAGACTGCTGGTCTTTACGGGTGAGCTCTTCTACGCTCATATTATCAGCGGCAACAGCGTTAGATGCTGTGTTGTTAGCAGCGATGTCTGTAGAAGCTATGTCGTTAGAAGCTATGCCAGTCCCGATATTAGGCTGAGCGGCGCGTTTACTGTTAATCAGTTGTCCCATTCTATCAGAGGCTGCCGGCGTACTCACTTGCGGCTGAGCATTGGTTGCTGAGTCGTTATTCGGCAAAGTGTTACGCGCATCACTAGCAACTGAGCTGCTACGACTCTCTTCTAGATTGATACCAGATAAGCTGTCGATATCTGGCAGATTGTCTACAGGCAAAGTACGAGTATTGTCTGTCGGTGCAGCAAAGACAGTGGCACTAAGACTCAGCGTGGCAATAGAGATTGCAGTTACAATAGGTTTTATTTTCATCATAAAGGGTCACAATGTGGTGGTTATTATGGAAGTATTATGCGCATTATCTGGACGCTTCGCAAACTTTTAACCCCTCTTTTTGTAGTAATGAGCAGACAGACGTCAGGCGTTGACGCTTTAATGACTAGGGAGAGAGGATTGAGTCATAATATAAAGAGTATATTGCGCAAAACAGACGCTTAGCAAGAAGCGAGTAAGGTGCTTTCGAGTCAGGTACTATTAATGCAACTTATACTAAGCATGCTTCTATCATAACATGATTGCTCTAGAAGTGCAGTTCGTCTGAGTAGAGTGCAACCGGGGATTTGCTATTATCAGTTGTAGGATTGATTGGCGTCATATTCGCTTTAAGTTTATAATGCTTTAAATCGAAACCAATAATTTTATGCTATCAACAAACCTTAACGCTATCAAACAAACCATAAAAGAGGCCGTATGTCAGACGAGCAGATAATGAGCGCAGAAGACTTTCAGCAGCAAAATCCAAATCAGTATGACTATGATGGTCATGATCTAGATGGACATGAGCTAAATGCTGAAGACACCGATCATAGCGAATTTGCTAATTTTCATAGTGAGCTTGAAGAGGCGCGTCAGCAATTAGTGACGATTCGCGATTTCATTCGTTTTTGTGTGACGCAATTGCGGAACTATGATGTGGTAGTAGCGCAAGGTACGACCGACGAATTCGCTGAGGCTTCTGCTATTGTTTTGCACTCTTTGTCGCTTGACTGGTCAGCAAATGAGCAAATATTAGACTGCCGTCTGACTGCCTCAGAGAAGCAAGCGGTGCTAGAGCTATTAGAAGCGCGTATCATTCAACGTAAGCCGCTTAGTTATTTGATCAATTTAGCGTATTTTTGTGATTTACCTTTTTATGTGGATGAGCGTGTGCTTATCCCGCGCTCGCCAATAGCTGAGATGATCCGTCAGCAGTTCTATCCATATTTCGATGTCAATGAGCTTGCCAAGCCGATTGGTATCAGCAGCATAAACGCTATGGATGCAGGCGAGTCAGCCACTAAGTTCTTCGAGCACGGCCTTGACATGAAGCAGTTGACACAGCCTGAGCGTATCTTAGACTTGTGCACCGGTTCTGGCTGTATTGCTATTGCGCTTGCGACACGTTTTGTCGATGCTTTGGTGGACGCCGCTGATATCGATAAAGGCGCGCTTGAGGTGGCGATGGTCAATGTCGATCATCATGATCTGGGGCATCAAATCAATGTGATTGAATCTGATTTGTTTGCTAAGCTGCCAAGCGACAATCAGTACGAACTTATTGTCACTAACCCGCCTTATGTTGATGCGGCAATCATGGCTGACTTGCCGCCTGAGTTTCTATATGAGCCTGATCATGCGTTAGCCGCCGGTCAAGACGGCTTAGATCTAGTGCATAAAATATTATTTGACGCCGCTGATTACTTGACGCCAGAAGGTCTACTCGTCTGTGAGGTTGGCGATAGTGAATGGGCACTGATGCAAGCTTATCCTGATATTCAGTTTAATTGGTTAAAGTTCGCTCATGGCGGTCACGGTATCTTTGCGATCACTTATGATGACCTGTTAGAGCACCGTGAGTCATTTGCCCATTATGTACAGCTTTTAGAGAGTCATCAAGTGCAATAATCAGCACCTTTTACCAGTAAAGAGGTAAGTGAAGCCAAAAGCGTAAGATGGACAGTAGCCCAATATTAATAGCATTGAGTATTGAAGGATAGACATGGCAGGTAATAGTATAGGAAAACTCTTTAGTGTCACAACTTGCGGAGAGTCGCATGGGGCTGGCCTGATGGCTATCATCGATGGGGTGCCGCCAGGTATGGCATTATCTAGCGAGGACTTGCAAGTTGATCTAGATCGCCGTAAGCCTGGGACTTCTAAGTACGCAACCCAGCGCCGCGAGCCCGATGAAGTCGAGATCATCTCTGGCGTCTTTGAAGGTAAAACGACGGGTACTTCTATTGGCTTACTGATCCGTAATACCAATCAAAAATCTAAAGACTATAGCGACATTAAAGATACTTTCCGCCCCGGTCATGCCGATTATACTTATAGTATGAAGTACGGCTTTCGTGATTATCGCGGCGGCGGGCGCTCTTCAGCTCGCGAGACTGCCATGCGTGTGGCCGCAGGCGCTATCGCTAAGAAGTATCTGTCTGAGCGCTTAGGTATACAGATTCATGGGCATGTGACGCAGATTGGTAATGAGTACAGCCAAGTCACTGATCCAAGCCAAATCGACTGGGAATTCGTCAATAGCAATCCATTCTTTTGCGCGGATAGCGAAGCAGTATCGCGCTTTGAAACCTTAATCGATAGTCTGCGACGCGCGGGCACCAGCTGCGGTGCTAAGCTTGAGGTTGTCGCAAGCGGCGTACCGGTCGGGCTTGGTGAGCCGGTATTTGATCGCCTAGATGCTGAGATTGCCCATGCGATGATGAGCATCAATGCGGTGAAAGGTGTGGAGATCGGTGATGGTATGGCGGTCGCCGGTCAATTCGGTCATAAATCTCGCGATGAGATGACTCCGGATGGCTTTACTGCCAATCATGCTGGCGGTATCTTGGGCGGTATCTCCTCTGGGCAAGATATTAGCGTCAGTATCGCGCTCAAGCCTACTTCTAGTATTACCACCCCTGGCAAAAGTATAAACACCGATGGCGAAGCGATCGATATGCTCACTAAAGGCCGTCATGACCCTTGCGTTGGAGTAAGAGCGACGCCTATCGCTGAGGCGATGCTCGCGATTGTATTACTCGATCATTACTTGCGTCACCGCGGTCAAAATGCAGACGTAGTCGCGCCGGTTGCATCGATTACTGAATAGCTCTAAGCCTTGGGTCAGTAGCGAGCCTTTTATCTTTTATTGACTCTCATTAAAGGTAAAAGGCTTTTTTGTGCTTGTAACAGTGGTACGAGGTGCTCTGATGTTGATTCCCTATTAAGCGACTTTTGAGTAGTCATCAGTGGCTACGCAGCGTTGGTGTTTAAAGACCAATAATAGCTGCTGGCTAGGAATCGCAAGCCAGTGTCCAAAAGCAATACTTTCAATATTACTGTTAGCCAATAATTGACGACACTCCTGACGGCTATACCCTAAGTAAGGGTTTGTTGTATGAGCGGCTGTAGTATGAGTTGGAATGAGTTTTTTCATAGCATTTATCACCAGCGCCGTAAAACCACATCCTTCTAGGGCATGGATGTAAGGCGTCAACCGTTGTCACCTAAGATGACATCTACCTTGTCAACTCTGCTTATTGAGATCATAATCATTCTATGAAAACGCTCAAACTACGCACCAAAGACAAACATGCCAAGCAGCTCAATATCTTAGCTGGTGCGGTCAACTTTGTCTGGAATTACGTCAATGAGCTTAGTTTTAAACATCTTAAGCGCACAGGCAAATTCTTTTCAGCCTATGACTTGGCCACGTACACCAAAGGGGCTAGTGAATACCTAAATCTGCACAGTCAAACCTTGCAAGCGATCAGTGAGGTTCACGCTAAATCCCGTAAACAGTTTAAAAAAGCCAAACTCAACTGGCGTACTAATAATCCAAAAGCCAAGAGAAGAAGCTTGGGCTGGATTCCGTTTAAAAAGACTGCCATTAAGCACTTAGCAACCCGTCAATCAGGCAAGAAAAGCCTTAAGTCCACTATCCAACTAAGCCTCGCTAAGGGTAAAAAACTCACAATAGATCTATGGGACAGCTATAATCTAGCCCTGTACAGCATCAATACTCTGGAGCTAGTGCAAGACAATCGCGGCCACTGGTATGCCTGTATCACCGTTAAAGACTTTCCTAAGGTTAAAGGTGGTGATGGTAAGGTTGGTGTTGATTTAGGGTGTAAGGATGCTGCTACCAGCAGCCAAGGCGACAAGCTAACCATTAAGCAAACCCAGAAATGGGCTAAAAAACTTACCATTGCTCAAAGAGCAAACCATAAAAAGCGCGTAAAAGCCATTCACGCCAAGATAAAAAACACTCGTCAAGACTTAATTCACAAGTTTACCACCAGTCTGATTAAGGACAACGCCTTGATAGTGGTCGGTAAACTTCAATCAAGCTCATTTACTTCAAGCAAACTAGCTAAGTCTGTCTATGACGCAGGATGGTTTGAGATGAAGCGACAACTGGATTATAAATGCAAGTATGCAGGTTGTCACTATATCGAAGTTAATGAAAGTTACACCACCCAGACTTGTTCGTGTTGCGGCTCACGCCAAAACAGTCCGAAAGGTAGAGCAGATCTTGGAATAAGAGAATGGATATGCGAGTGCGGTGTCACTCATGACCGCGATATTAACGCGGCCAAAAACATTCTTGCGGTCGGGCTTGACCGTCTTGTAGAAGGAATCCCCTCCGTTTAGGGAGGGGAGGAAGTCAA